>NYZA01000104.1 GCA_002686955.1 Gemmatimonadota bacterium | reverse complement strand
CGAAGGATTCGTTCAGCTCTACAATGGCAGAGGCACCTACGTGCGTCGAAAATCGGTCGATCGCGTGATCGAAGAAGTCCTCGAGCTGGGGCGGAATCATCCCCTGAGAAGGGTTCACTTCGCCGACGACCTGTTCGTGCACCATCGCAAATGGCTGGAGGAGTTCTCCGACCGATTCCGCGGGGAGGCCGGCTACGCGTTTACGATGAATGCATCTCCGGAGCGCGTCGACGATGAAGTGGCGCGACTTCTCGCGGAGGCCGGCTGTGTGGGGGTAGCGCTCGGTTTGGAGAGTGGCGTTCGACCAAGAAGAGAAGAGATTCTTGGGCGGCGTGTGACCGACGAGCACATCGTCGAGGCCGCTGAAGCGGTGCGCTCTAGGGGCATGATGCTGGTCACTTTCAATTTCCTGGCGAGCCCCGGTGAAACGATCGACGATGCTTTCGCGACAGTTCGAATGAACCGCGAGATCCGGTCGGATTTCCAGCGCCTGTCGGTCGGAGATCCGATTCCCGGAACGCCCCTATCCGATCGAGCCGCCCGGGAAGAGCTGATCGATCGGCCGCGCGTGGAGATTCGGAGAGGCTCGTTCATGCCGGCGTTCAAGGTCGACGATCCTAGAGCTTTCGCGAATCTCTTCGAGCTCTTCCGGCTGGCGACCCGGGGGGAGTGGTGGGAGCGTGTGGTGCGCCGTTTGCTGCAGCTTCCGCCGAACCCCCTTTTCCGCATCTTCCGTATCTTGATGCTCCTCGGCGAACGCAGGTTCTTCGGTCTCGGCTGGATTGAGTCGATGCGCTTCGGGTTGAGCTCGGCCGGTCCAATGCGGCGAACGAAGCTCTACAACAACTACATTCCGTAGTGCATAGGGAAGGAATAACACCCCTCTCTCGCGGTCTTTTGGACTAGCCTAGGCGGTATCGGTGCCGATTCGTTCGACAGAAATAGCGAAATCGGCCTTTTGCGCGGGGGCGGCGCGCAGGTAAGATCCCCCGACATTCCTAATCCATCACCATCCCAGCGGAGGGAGACCCCTTTGAGTAACCAAAAGACAGCAGCGGTCCAGGAGCGCTTCAGCAAGACTCAGATGATCGGCGAGCTTTCCGAGAGCACCGGCCTGGCTCGCAAGGATGTCGCGAACGTCCTCGACGAGCTCAGCATCTTGATCCAGCGTCACATGAAGAAGCGTTCGGTGGGCGAGTTCGTGCTACCAGGGCTGCTCAAGATCGTGAAAGTGAAGAAGCCTGCTCGCAAGGCGCGTAAGAATGTGCCGAACCCGTTCAAGCCGGGTGAGCTCATGGACGTGGCGGCCAAGCCCGCGACGACGGCGATCAAGATCCGACCGCTCAAGAAGCTCAAGGACTACGCGGCAAACTAGTCGGCACCTCTCTTGCGGACGCGCGTTAGGCGCGCTGCGGCGAACGAGTTATGCGAGTTCGCTCGGCCCGCGTGTTCGAGTGCTTGGCCCGTTCGGCTTTCTTTGCCGGCGGGTCAAGCGCGTGTATGAATGAAGGCGCTTGTTCACGGATCGTTGGGCGACGCCGCTCCGAATCGTGTTCAGGCCGAGGAGAGTACTCGCGATGCTCGACCCAGAATTCGTATCGATGCTCGCCTGCCCGGAGGACAAAGGGCCCCTGCTCTATTTCGCTGAGGAGGGGTTCTTCTACAACCCTCGCCTCAAGCGTCGCTATGAGATTCATGACGATGTGCCGGTCATGCTGATCGACGAGTCGACCACCGTCGACGAGCCGGAGCACGAGCGAATCATGGCCAGCGCAGCCGAGCAGGGAATCGGACCGAGTTTTGAAGAGTAGTCTTCGGACAAGGGGCGTTCGGCTCAATCGGATGGTTACGTCGATCGCCTGTCCAGAGGAATGCTCGCCGGGTCAGTTTCTCTTGCGCGTTCGCTCCGACCTGCGCCGGCCGATCGTAGCTGCCCCGAGATCCCCGCGCCTCGGTGCGCGCCGGGAGCGTGTTGGTGGACGCTTCGCGCCCCGCCGCAACGATTGACCACCGCGACCGGTTTCGGTCCGGCGGTGGCGGGCTTCGATGCTTCGCGGAGCGATAGAGAAGAGTTCTGGCGGGATCTCGTCGATATAGCGCGAGAGCTCGGTGCGCAAGATCCTGCCCATCGAAATCCTCGATGCGGCGGCGCTGATCAACAGCGATTCTCTCGCACGGGTGATCCCTACGTACACCAAGCGTCGCTCCTCATTCTCGGCCGAGGGTCCTTCCTCGAGCGCACGTCGACTCGGCAGCAGACCATCTTCGCATCCAACCAGCGCCACATGAGGGAACTCGAGTCCCTTCGCCGCATGCAGGGTCATCAGCGTCACACCGCGCCGCCCGGCGTCGTTTCGATCGGCATCGGTGAGCAACGAGATTCTCTCCAGGAATCCGTCGATCGACGAGCTCGAGGCGCGTGCCTCGTACTCCGCCAGAGCGCGAACGAGCTCCCGGGTGTTCTCGGTGCGCGCTTCTGCTTCATCCTCGGACCCCGCGGCCTTGAGTAGCGACCCCTCGTACCCGATCTCCGAACTCAGAAGCCGCAAAGTGTGGGCTAACCCCTTGCCCTCCCGCAACGATGCCCGATGGCGCCGGATCAGAGCATGAAAGCGATGGAGTTTCTCGCGCGCGCCTCGTCTGATCGAAGGCTCGGCCACAGCCCTCTGTATCGCGTCTTCGAGAGAGAGGCGGTGGCTACGGCTGAGCTGTTCAACGGAAGATACCATCGAGGGACCGATTCCTCGGCGGGGCACGTTCACGATTCGTTCGAAGCTGACGCGATCGTCCGGATTCGCGAGAAGGCGCAGGTAGGCGAGCAGATCTCTGACCTCTCGCCGTTCATAGAATCCATGCCCCCCGACGAGGTGGTACGGAACCGCTCTGGATCTCAGGGCATCTTCGAATGCTCGAGACAGGTGGTTGGCACGGTACAGAATTGCCAGATCGCTCCACTTCGCCCCTTCGCGTCGCCTGCGCTCAAGGCGGGCTACGACCCGCTCAGCTTCCTCGGTCGCTGTTGCGCCGATGACGAAATCGAGTTTCTCGCCACCCGCGTTCTCCGCTCGGAGTTTCTTGGGCGTCCGCGACGGGTTCTTTTCTATCACGGCATTGGCCGCGGCGAGGATGATCGTGGTCGATCTATAGTTTCGCTCCAGCTTCACCTCGATAGCATCGTTCCAGTCGGAGCGAAAGCTGAGGATATTGCGAACGTCCGCCCCTCGCCAGCCGTAGATCGCTTGATCGTCATCGCCGACGACGCATAGATTGCGGTGCTTCTCCGTCAATGCGCGCACGATCAGATACTGCACCCTATTGGTATCTTGATATTCATCTACCAGGACGTGGTCGTAGCGCTGTCGCAACGCTGCTCCGGCATCATCGTCTCGAGTCACCAATCGCAGGGATAGTAGGAGCAGGTCGTCTAGATCGACCGCATTCCTGCTTCTCAGAAGCTCCTGGTAGCGAGTGTAGGTCATGGCCACTCGAACGCTTTCCTCATCACCAGCATCGGCTCTGGCTTCGGCCGGTCCCTTCCCTTGGTTCTTGAACCTGCCGATCGCACCCAGCAACAATTGCGACATATCCTCTTTCTGAGGACTGTCATCGAATAGAGACTGCACACTCCGCAGAACTGCCAGCTGATCTTCGCGATCGTAAATGCTGAATCGTGCGTTCAGCCCGAGAAGAGATGCGTGCGCCCTGATCAAGCGGCATCCGAATGAATGAAAGGTAGATATGGTCGTTCTTGATCCTGCCGATCCTACCAACTTCTCGACTCGATCGCGCATCTCTCTCGCGGCCTTGTTGGTAAAGGTAACGGCCAGGATTCGCTCGGGACTGGCTACATTTTTACGAATGAGATGTGCTATGCGAGAAGTTATTACTCGCGTCTTGCCGCTGCCCGCCCCGGCGAGTACCAGAAGAGGACCCGCTGCGTGCTCCACGGCCCGCCTCTGCTCGGGATTGAGAAGTTCAGGCTTCAGAATCAGCGTGTTCCCGCGACGAACTCTTCGTAGTCCGCGACGTTTTTGGCGCAGCCGATGATCAGGGGCACCCGCTGGTGCAGGTACTCGGGATCGATCTCCATAATTCGCTCGGTGCCCGTCGACGCCGCGCCACCAGCCTGCTCAGCGATGAAAGCGAGCGGATTGGCCTCGTAGAGCAGGCGGAGCTTACCGTGCGGACGCTTTGGGTCCTTCTTGTCCTCTGGGTAGAGGAAGATGCCGCCATAGAGCAGATTGCGGTGAAAATCGGAAACGAGCGACCCGATATAGCGAGAGGAATAGGGTCGCTTGGTCTCCTTGTCGATCGACTTCACCCAGTCGACATAACGACGGGTGTGATCATACCAATAGTGATAGTTCTGCTCGTTGACCGAGTAGATCCTTCCCTGCTCAGGCATCTGAATATCTGGATGAGAGAGAAGGAATTCGCCCACCGATGGATCGAGCGTAAAGCCGTTCACCCCTCCGCCGGCGGTGTATACGAAAATGCTCGACGAACCGTAGAGGATGTAGCCGGCGGCAACCTGCTCCGTGCCCGGACGCAACACATCGGCCTCTGTCCCGGGGCCGTCGTCATCGTCGCGCCTGTATACGGAAAAGATCGTGCCGATCGAGACGTTGGCGTCGATGTTCGAGGAGCCGTCTAGGGGGTCGAAGCAGACCGAGTACCTACCACTGATCAGATCATCCGGCACTGGAATGACGTCGGCCACCTCTTCCGAAGCCATGATGCAGACGCGTTGCGATCGGCTGAGAACACGAATCATGACATTGTTGGCCCAGTCGTCGAGCATCTGGACATCTTCGCCCTGAACGTTCGATTCGCCCGTCAGGCCCAGGAACTGGGTCAATCCCGCCTTGTTCACCTCACGGTTTATGATCTTGCCCGCGAGTGCGATGTGATTCAGCAGATCGGAGAACTCGCCGGTCGCGAAGGGGAAATGCTTCTGCGTCTCCATGATGTGGCGCGTAAGCGTCATGGAGCTCAGGGTCATTCGGGCAGGACTCATGATCTCTCCCGGAGGAGGCTTCGGTGATTCGATGTCGGTCGGATCCACGTCCCAGGATTGTCCTTTCCATTGTGACCCAATGCGCGGGATCGGTGCAATCTTCCGGTTACTCTGGCGAGAAACCCACCGAGGAGCCCAGAATGAATCTCCGTTTTCTCCCCGCGATCGCGATCCTGGCCGCCATCGGCTCCGCGCACGCCTTCGCGCCCGGCCGGAGCGACGAGCGCAGACCAAACGCCCTCAACGACTTCAGCGCGGCAGAGCCCCTCGCGTCTGGGTCCGCGGTCTGGCGGACATGGATCGACTCCGAGATCGGTTCCGGCCACCGAGTGGTCTGGAATCGGCACACAGGCCTGGCTTCGCGGATCTACCCGCAATCGACCGAGCTCGGCAGGGATCAGCGGGTCGAGGATTGGCTCAGCGAGCATCTGGACACCTGGGCGGAGCTCGCCCCGCTCGCCGTCGACGACCTGCGCTTGGTCTCGCACGAACACGATGCGCGCGGGCTGGAGATCGTCCACCTGCGGCAGTTCGTCCGCGGCGTTCCGGTGGAAGACAGCCATGTGGGTGTGGCCGCCAGAGGCAGAAAGATCGTGTGGATCGCCCTCGATCTGATCCCAAATGCACCGGAGCTCACGCCGGCGCAGAGGATTACTTCGGCGCAGGCTGTCCGAATCGCCGCGCACCACCTGGGCGCCGACGCGAACGAGATCGACACGGCATCGGTGGAGCGGCTCGTCGTGCCCGTGCTCGATGCGGGCGCGGTCACCCCACGTCTCGCGCTACGCGTGCCGATCGTCGGACCGAGGAAGATGCGCAATCTGCGCGTTCTCGTCGATGCGGCCGATGGCAGGGTGCTCGACGCCTGGGACGCCAATCGCTACATCGACGTCCCGGGCAGGATCACGGGTCTCGTCTACCCGGAGTACGGCATCGACCCGGGCGTCAGCGCTCCACTCCCGCATGCAAAGATGGAGATCGTCGGGCAAAGTGTCGCTTATACCGATGCCGATGGGTTCTTCACGGCGCCCGTGGATGGCCCCGGTAGCTACACATACAAGACCAAGCTCAGAGGTCTTTGGGCCAAAGCCGACGAGTTCCTGGCCATCGATCCGAAACGAAGCGGGGACGCGACCGCCGGTGATTCCCTGCTGGTGGATTGGGATGGATCGAAGGCGGAGAAGGACCAGCGGAACGGCTACTACCATGCGACCCAACAGCACGATTTCATCAAGGCGATCGATCCGGATTTCACGGGAACGGACTACCAAATGAACGTGCGCGTGGGGATCGGATTCATGGACAACGCTTTTTGGGACGGATTCGGCATCAATTTCGGCGCGGGACGTAATCTGTTCCGAAACCTGGCCGAGTACTCCGACGTCGTTTTGCACGAGTACACTCATGGGACAACCGACAGAATCTACGGTTTTCTGCAGCCGAGCAGCGCAATGCACGAGGGATTTTCGGACTATTGGGCCTGCACCGTCAACGACGATCCACAGGTCGGCGAAGGGATGATGTTGAATGGGGACCCCTACCTTCGCACGATCGAGAACGATAAAGTGTACCCTGACGACCTGGTTGGGGAGGGACACATAGATGGCGAGATCATCGCGGGCGCCATGTGGGACACGCGATTGGCGCTCGGCGCCACAAGCGCGGACGACATCTTCCATTTCGCTCGCTACCTGAAGGCGAAGAAAATGGACGTGTACGCCATCGATGTTCTGATCACCGACGACGACGATGGCAATCTGCTCAACGGAACGCCCCACGGCTCGCGCATACACCAGGCATTCTCGCATCACGGTCTGCTCGACGCGATCGATCTCGTCTTGGCGGTGCCCGAGCCACCCGCCCCGCTCTCCCCGGGGGACGCGGTTTCTTGGGAGGTAGAGCTGAGCAACGGCGACGCTTGGGATCACGCCGTCGATATATGGGTCGAGGCGGGACCCTTCTTGGTGGAGGTCGACCAGGATGTCGTCGTTCCGCCGGGAAGCAGCACCGTCACCGTCTCGGGCACCGTGCCGGCCAACGCGCCCGTGGGTTCGATCAGTGTCTCGACGTGGGCGGGTATCAGCGCACCGGAGCGACATGTTCCGAGCGCCACGACCGCCTTCGTCCTCTCGATCGAGTAGGGTTGAACGCGTAACCCGAGGATCGGGGCGGCGCGTCGAAAGGGCGAGACAGGAGATCATGCCCGCAACGACCCCAGCCCCGATGAGCCGCACCGACGCCGAGATCGCAAGTAGATTCGGCAGCTTCGTCGACAGCCACAGAGACAAGGCGGTTCGACTGGCCTGGCGACTCGTGGGCGGGGACGACGCATTGGCGGAAGACGTTGCCCAAGAGGCGTTTCTCAAGGCATTTAGGGCACTGCCGAGATTCCGTGGTGATGCTGAGCTTTCGACCTGGTTCTACCGCGTTTTGGTCCATCAGGCCCACAGCAGCACTCGGAAGCGGGCGACCCGGCGCCGGCTGATGCAGCTCTTCCATATCCGCGGCGATGCCCAGTCGGAAACGACCGCGGCTATACCCGATCCCGGTCTGCAGCGGCGCATCGGCCTGGCATTGATGCAGCTCACTCGCGCGCAGCGAGAGGTCTTCGTGCTCGTCCACATGGAGGGTAGGAGCGTCTCGGTGACCGCTCAGCTACTGCGAAAGGCGCCGGGAACGGTCAAGAGCCACCTCCATCGAGCGCTCAAGAAGATGTGCAGGGAGCTGCGAGACCTGTCTCCAGTCATGAACGGAGCGAAGCGATGAAATCGAACACGCCGGCGCCCAAGCCCGACAAGCAGCTCGACGGTCTGTTCCGCGAGAACTTCGCTCCCGGGCCGATCGATCCCGACCGTTTCGATACTCGGCTCGGCGCACGAATCGCGCGTTCGCGGAGGCGACGCCGAACCGGCGCCGTCGGGGCGATGGTGCTTGGAGCCGGACTTCTGATCGGTATCGGAAGCTCCGGATGGCTGGGAAAGCAGCCCACGATCCAGACCATTGTTGCCGAAAGCGACAGCATCTCCATCGACACCGATACCGCGTTCGTTCTTGCCCTCGACACCTTCGATGAGCCGGACGAGCTGACGACCTACCTGCCGGACGAGTACCGGGTGCTCGACCTGCTGCTTTTTGGAACTCTGTAGTTCAAGGAACGGAGAACACCATGAAACGCCGCGCAATCCTCAGCCTGATCGCCCTCGTGCCGCTCGGCGCCGCATACGGATTCGGTCCCGACGCACCCCGCCCGCAACTTGCGCCACCTTCGTTTTCTACCCTTAGACACTGTGTCAGGTGTGTCAGG
>NYZA01000103.1 GCA_002686955.1 Gemmatimonadota bacterium | reverse complement strand
GTAGTGGTGCTACGTCGCACAAGGCGAAACGGTGGGAAGTGCCGGCAGGGCAGGGAGATGTGCGGTCGCAGCAGGAATCTCGTGAGATATCCAGGCTAGATGATGCCTTGGGCCACGAGTTCCCCGAAACGACTTTCAGCTACGGCGAGCGTCTTCCATCCAGCAGCGAGCGTCAGCGCGGAGATCGCGGCCAGGGGGCGTGACCAAAGGCCGCACATACCAGGCCGATCAAGCCCCCTGCCCAGAACACGAAACCATCCCCAATCATCTGCAGAATCGAGTTGATACGTCGATCGCGAGCTCTCTCGGCATTGCTGCTGTCAACCAGAAGGCCGGCTGCCGTGAGCACGCAGGCGACGCCAAGGAGTGCGGCGCCAAGCCCGCGAGCCCCGATCGTCTCACCGATCACCGGCAAGACCGCCACCGGCAAGAGCAAGCGAAGTCCTTTGTGGGAAAGAACTTGGGACGCGATCCATGGCTGGTCGCGGACCCACGACCAGCGAAAGAGGCGACGTAGGTCCCGGGCGCGCCCCGCGCTGATCCTGATTCGCCGACCCAGCTCTTCGCGGCGCCGTATCGAGATCGGTTCGGCTGCAACAAGATCCCCATCGAAGATGTGCCGCTTGCCTGCGCCGACCACACCCATTGCCAAAGCGAAGTCATCATTGACCGTGGAGGGGGACAAGTTTGCGCAGAGTGTCCTTGCAAGACAATAGCGGATTGCCAGGAGCTCCCCGGCTGCGCCGACGGCGGAGCCAACGCGCGATTCCCAGGCCAACAAACGCGATTCGTACCAATGCAGCCACCTATGCAGTACACGGCCACCCGATACGCACCGAACCGTGGATACAGATCCAACAAGAGGATCTGCGAAATGAGGCATGAGTTTGGCGAGTGTGTCGTCGTCAAATGCTGTATTGGCATCTGTGAGCACAACCAGGTCATTCGAATCGAGGTGCCCCTCTAGTGTCTGAATCCCTCTGTTGATCGCAGCGAGCTTGCCCTTGCGAGTACGCGCTCCAAGAACCGTGATCCTGGGATCATCCCGCATACGCGCGCTCTCTTCGGTGCTGTCGGTAGAGCCGTCAGTCACGACAATGATCCGCAGCGGTAGTGGAGAGAGATCCAGTAAGTTTGCCAGTCTTGCGTCAATAGACTTGGCCTCGTTGCACGCGGGTACAATGACGGCTGCCGAGCAAGTGTGCGAGTGATCGCGTTCGTGCGGCTTCGATCGCACGATCGATAGAAACGCCATCAGCGCCGGGTAGCCCAGCGCCGTCCAAATCAAGATCAGCATTGTCGCCGCAAGCATGTCCCTACTAGACCTTGATTGGGATCGGCTTCACATGCCATATGTCGTCGTTGTACTCCTTGATCGTTCGGTCGGAGCTGAATTTACCGACGCGGGCGACGTTTAGAATCGCGGATCGTGTCCACCCGTCCGGATCCTCGTACTGCTCGTAGGTACGCTGCATCGCGTCGCGGTACGCCGCGAAGTCGGCCAGATGAACATAGGGGTCGAGACTGTTGAGGATTCTGTCTTGTATCGAACGGAAGATACCAGGCTCATCGCGATTGAAGAAATCATCGAAAAGCAAGTCGCATATCTGTCTGATCCCGTCGTCCGTCTCATAGAACGTCCGGGGATGCCGTTCCGGATCGACACGAAGCATCTCAACTTGGTCGGCAGTGTGGCCAAACGTAAAGATATTGTCGTCACCGACCTCTTCTCGGATCTCGATGTTGGCTCCGTCGAGCGTGCCGATCGTCAAAGCCCCATTCAACGCAAATTTCATGTTCCCGGTTCCCGATGCCTCCATCCCGGCAGTGGAAATCTGTTGGCTGATATCGGCCGCTGGTATTATCACTTGGGCCAGCGATACTCCGTAGTTGGGTAGGAATACCACGCGCAACTTCTCGCCGATTGTGTCGTCGTGGTTTACGACGTCAGCGACGCAGTGGATCGCTTTGATAATCAGCTTCGCCATTGCATAGCCGGGAGCCGCCTTCCCCGCGAAAACGAAGACCCTAGGGGGAGGAGACCATGATCGGTCCTGTTTCATGCGAAGGTACAAGTGAATGATATGGAGCAGGTTCAATAGTTGCCGCTTGTATTCGTGCAAGCGCTTGACCTGTACATCGAATACTGCGTCGGAGGGAACGCAAGTACCGGTGGCTTGACGTATCAGATCGGACAAACGAGCCTTGTTCGCGGCCTTGATCCCTCGAAAGGCCGCGCGGAACTCACTGTCGTCGGTGGCGGACTCGATCTGCCGGAGAAGATCCAAATTGGTCACCCACTCGGTGCCGATTCGATCGGAAATCAGCTCCGAGAGACCGGGATTGGACAGGAGCAACCATCTGCGAGGTGTGATGCCGTTTGTCTTGCTGTTGAATTTCTCGGGGTCTAGCTCGAAGAAATCGCGAAACAGGTGGGTTTGGAGCAGATGGGTGTGGAGCGCGGCGACGCCGTTGGTCGATTTCGTTCCTACGATCGAGAGGTGGGCCATGCGAACAGAGCGCGGTTCGGTTTCGTCGATCAGGCTCATCCGCCTGACTCGTTCCCGGTCGAAAGGGAAGCGAGTTTGAACACATCGCAGAAAACGACGGTTGATCTCGTGTACGATCTGCAAGTGTCGGGGCAAGAAGGTCTCAAAGAACTCGATCGGCCACCTTTCCAGAGCTTCGGGCATGAGGGTGTGGTTGGTGTAGCCGGTCGACGCACGAGTGATCTCCCACGCCTCTTCCCAGTCGACCTGATGTTGGTCGACCAGAATGTGCATCAGCTCAGGGACAGCGAGGGCGGGGTGCGTATCGTTGAGCTGAATGGCTGCCCGCTCCGGAAAGACGTCGAAGCGGTCGTTGTCCACCACGAATCGGCGGAAGATGTCCTGCAATGAGCAAGAAACGAAGAAGTACTGTTGACGGAAGCGCAGGGCCTTTCCTTCGTAGTTGTTGTCGTTCGGATAGAGCACTTTTGTGATGCTTTCGGCACGGTTCTTTTCTTCGACGGCGCCGAAATAATCGCCGCGGTTGAAGTCATGAAAATCGAAGTCATCCCTGGCCTTTGCGGACCAAAGGCGTAGGTTGTTGACGGTATTGCAGCCGTACCCGACGATCGGGACGTCGTGTGGGAGCCCAATGACGGTGTCGGTATCTACCCAGCGAACGCGCATGCCCGAGTGCCCGTGAGCGGTCTCGACCCTCCCTCCGAAATGCACCTCCACCCTGTATTCGGGGCGTTCCACCATCCACGGGTTCCCACTACGCAACCAATCGTCAGGTTTCTCGAATTGACGTCCTTCTTGAATGGACTGAGTGAAGATCCCATAGTCGTAGCAGAGTCCGTAGCCGAAAGCGGGCAGTTCCATCGTGGCCATTGAATCGAGAAAGCAGGCCGCCAACCGGCCGAGTCCGCCATTGCCCAGCCCTGCATCGACACCATGCCCCAGGAGGTCGTACAGCGAGATACCGAGTTCGTCCAGAGCGTCCCGAACCACCTCCTCGAATCCGAGATTGATGATGTTGTTGTGCAGGGCGCGGCCCATCAGATACTCGAGGGATAGGTAGTAGATCCGTTTGGCATCCGCTTCGTGATGTGTCTGCTGGGTCTTGATCCACCGTTCGACGACCCGATCGCGGACCGCCAGGGCGAGGGCGACGTACTGGTCACGCCGCGTCGCCGTGAAGCGGTCCTTGGAGAGGGAGTAGCGAAGATGCGCCGCGAAATCCCGCTTGAGCGACTCCGCGTTTAGCTTGGCCCTCTGGTGGGGGGTAGACGCGAGGAAGTCGAAGGTTCGGCTGGTTGGGGGTGCGGTCATGAGGGTTCCTGTTCTCTGTTGGCCGATCCACCTCGAGATGATACCGGTTTCTTGGACCCAAAGACCCGAATGAGGCCCCGAGGCCAACAGCGGCTGGAATTCCCGGAACGCGCACGGCCTGCATGGTGTTTTCGGAGACCCTGCCGTGCGAGACTCCGGCCTCCGCGGATAGAATGCCCAGGGATTTCGAGTAGAAAGCGCCATTGCCATGCGGATCGAACGAACCACGCACCAGGACTGGCTCTCCAACACCTATCTCGTCGCAGCGGGCGGATGCGGGGTGTTCATCGATACCGGCGCGGATGTGGAACCACTCCTGCACCTCGCCGAGCGCGACCGGATCGAGATCACCCACGTGATCGCGACGCATCGCCATCCGGACCACATACTGAACAACACGGTCGTGCTCGCCGCCACGGGTGCGGACCTGGTCGCCCACGAAAAGGACGCCGATGCGATCGGCGGAGTCACGCAAAGGGTGTCAAGCGGGGAGATCATCGAAACGGGGAGCCTGAGGATCAAAGTGTTGCACATACCCGGGCATACAGCGGGTCAGATAGCTCTACTCGTCAACGAGACGGAGCTATTCACGGGCGACACGCTTTTCAAGGGATCCATCGGAGGTTGCGTCGGACCAGGCCATACGACATTTGATGACCTGCGGCATTCCATCATGGACGTTCTCATGGCGTTGCCCCACGAAACCCGAGTCTACCCTGGTCACACCGATCCAACCACGATCGGCGACGAGTGGAACCGGAACCCCTTCATCAGGATCATGCGAGGGGAAGATCCCGAGGGCAGAGCGGCTTGCGTTTTTGGCGGATCACCCGCGACGCTGATTCTGGAAGCAACCGATTATGACGGCGGAACTAAGGCGTGGGTGCGCACGCCGGAAATGGGAGATCTCGTAGTGCCGGGAAGCGCCGTCCGGGATCAACCTTCGTAGACCGCGCGAGTAAGCTCTGCAATCTTAGACCAAGAGAATCGAGCCGATACGGCGAGCGCATGTCGCTCTATGGCGTCGGCCGAACAGCCGAACGTTCGGCGCAGGGCGGATGCGAGCTCTTCCGACGAAGCTTGAGCGCCGACCCTTCGGAGAGCATCGCCAGCATCTCCCAATTCCGCCGGAAGGGCCGGTGGAGTGCCCACAACCGGGAGTCCCGACGCCAGCGCTTCGAGCACCGCGAGGCAGAAACCCTCGTAGAGACTGGGAGCGAGCAGAAGATCGGCTGCTGCATACGCCCGTTCAACATCTTCGCGCGATCCGAGAAAACGAACTCTCCCGCTCAGATTCGCGTGCTCTGCATGACATTCGACGAAGCTCTGAATTCGCAGGTCGTTCGGATCAGCACCCAACACGAGCAGCACCGCCGAATCGAGATGTGCCAGAGCCTGAATCGCCCTCACTAGTCCCTTCCGTTTGAAATCGTGGCCAACGAATAGGGCGGTGGGAGTGTCGGCCAGCTGGAAATCCCGCCTTGCACCGGGGCGCAGCCCCTTTCTGAGGTGAGGGGCGAAACGAGACCCGTCCACGCCGTTGGGGATGACATCGATTCGGTCGGCGGGAATGCCAACCAGCTCGCGCAGTTCTCGCTTCATGCGGCGCGTCAGCGCGACAACACGTCCGCGCCTCATCGATGCTTCCAGCACCGGAAGAAGCAGCCGCGGACGAGACAGATCCGCTGGTCGAAGCCCCATCCTTTCTATGTCGGGAACTTGCGCCGCCACATCGATCGCCGCTCGATGCAGGCCGTGGCAAGTCGTGACATCGACGCGTGCAAAAGTCGGTCCATGTGCGTGAACCACATCGACACGGGCTCGCAGTCGGGAGACAACCAACGCACTCGCCAACGCAAAGAACAGAGTTCGAAGCGACCAGGGGATTCCGGCCGGAATCGGCACGCGATGGAAGTGGAACCCTCGCATGGCGTCGACCGATCCGCTCGCGGCCGCGACGTGCACGTCATCCCCGCGTTGCAGCATCCGCCGACCGATCTCGATGACCACCCGTCCGCGGCCGTCCACGGGGGTCAGCTCCTCGAGGACAAAGAGTATCTTCACCGTGGCAGGTCGTGTGGTGGCGACACCCGCATAACGAGATCACGGATGCGATTCGCGAAGAACGCCGGAAGATAGTAGAGGTAGTTTCCGCGGAAGAGCGCCAGATTCGCGCGCAGAAGCCAAAGATCGCCGCGCCTCCACGGGCGCCCGAGCATCGCTTCTCCCGCTGGAATTCTGCTTATTCCACGAGCGTCATCCCCCGGTTCATTCTGATGGATCCCGCTCGTGGTCGCTTCGTAGCCCGCCTCACCGATGGCGATCGCCTCGATCTTCTCGTTGAATCGGTCGTACGGCCACGCGAGAAAGCGCACCTGTCGCCCGATTCCGCGCGAAAGGCGCACGCGACTCCCGACGAGCTCTTCGCGCACGCGCTCCCGCCACTCTTCGTCGGTTTCGAATCGTCCCGTTCCCCCTTCATGCTCGAAACGGTACTCCTCTACGACCCGCTCGAGTTCCTCCCGCCACCCGATCCGTCGGAAGAAGGGCTTGCCGCCACCCTCTCTTACGCGGGCCATCAAGCGCTCTTCGACCTCTCTATCAGGTTTGAAGCATGGTCCTTCGAGTGCGGATCCGCTTTCGTAGATCGGCCTTCCATACCCGATTTCGTCGGGTCGGCGCAGAAACCAACGGGGCTTCTCCTTGGGGAAGAGGCGCCAAGCGAGCCAAGGAAACCGCAGTCCCGGTCTATAGAAGTCAACCACTCGATCGGCGCGCGGCAGCAAATCGTGCGTGGCTGCATGGGATTCGATTTCGACGAGTCCCGACTCGACCATTTCTCGGATTTCAGGCCAGCCCAGGTAGGCGCCGTGGATCTGATCATCGGCGCTTGGCTGCTTGCGGAGGGTGCGCGTGTCCTCAACGAAATCGGCCGCGACGAAGATCGTGGCCTTGGCGTTGTAGCGACGCAGCAGAGGGAATGCGTGAAGGTAATTGTCGAGATAGCCATCGTCGAAAGTGATGACCAACGGTTTCCCGTGAAGCTGCTCTTCGCCCGTTAGATGCGCGCGCAGCTCGGAAAGGGTGTGGGTCGTGTAGCCCTCCTCCCGAAAGAGCTGCAGATGCGCTGAGAAAACTTCGGGACGGACCGACAAGCCGGGGGCAGGCACGAGATCGAACTCGGGTGCCACGCTGTGGTACATCAAGACAGGCACCTTCACTGGGCCGGTTTGCACCATGACCGCCCTGGTGACCCGATCGAGCAAGAGCGTCGCGAGCGCGACAAGGCAGACCGCACTCCACCAGGGGATACTCCCCACCCACCCACCCACCAAACACGAGAGCACGAAGAGTGCCCAGACCGTTCCGATCCCAGAGTACTGCAACCACTTGAGCTGCCGTATGCGCTGGCGGCTCGGCCGGGGGG
>NYZA01000102.1 GCA_002686955.1 Gemmatimonadota bacterium | reverse complement strand
GGGCGCGTCTTCGAGGAGAAGGGTAAACCTGGCCGCTGACGATGGGGAGAGGGGATTCGGGAAGAAGCCGGGTCAGCCACAGGATAGGGGTGCGGAGCCGGGGGGCGGGGCGCGCCTAGGGCTCGCGCGAGAACAACCGAGGCGGAAAACTCTCGCCACGTGTCGATGATCCGTCTTGCGGAGGTTCTTCAGAGACTCCACTGAAGATCTGGAACATCAATCGGCGGCCTCGCCCCGCAAGACCTCCAAGAGCCCATCCAGCCGATCGATCCGCTCCTCCAACTCCTCGTTCGCCTTTTCGAGCTCGCCGAGGCGGCGCCCCAGCTCGAAAGGACCATCGTCGCGATCGGCGCTCCGGCCCAAGATCTCGGCGATCGCATCCTCGGCGACCTGTTCCATGCGCACATCGGGGTCGGAGGCCGCGACTTGGCGCAAAGTGGCGATCGCGTCGCCGTCCCCCAGCTCGCCCAAGGCCTCCACCGCGCTCTCCCGCACGTGGTAATTGGCGTCGTGCGTCAGCCCCTGCAGATCAAGCCGCAATTCTCGGCGCGCCGGCCCCTCGGTCCGCTCGTCCAGCCCCGCCGCGTGCCTGCCTAGAATCGCCGCGCTGTGCGAGCGAACCCAACTGCTCGGCTCCCGCTTCAAGAACCGCCGTGCCGCCTTGACCGCCTTCGCCCCTTCGCCGATATCGATCAGTCCATCGAGCGAAGCCCGCCGAATCTCTTCCTGAAAAGAGGGGGCTCCGAGACCGAGCCGACAGGCGCGAGCCGCCTTCGTAGACCCGATCGACACCAGAGCGCGAATCGCCGCCGCGCGCGGACCGTATCCCGGGTCCCGTTCCGCGATCCTCGCCAGGGCCTCCTCCGCCTCCGCCTCACCGACGAAGTGCCCCAACCCCTCGGCGACCGCCTTGCGCACACGTGGATCCCGATCCTCGACGCCGCCAACAAGCGCGGCCACCGCCCGATCGCCACCGATCGCACCCAGCGCCCGCCCCGCCGCCGAACGCACGCGGTCCCGCGGATCGCCCTCCAGGGCTTCGCGAAGCGATTCGACGACAGCGGCGCGATCTCCCTGCTCGCCGAGCGCCCGCGCCGTTCGAATGCGGGCCACGGGATACGCATACTCGCCCCCGCTCGCCCTCCGCGTCAGCAGCTCGAGCCGCTCCGCGAGCTCCCCGGCGGGCAGATCCTCCGAGATAGATGCCAGCAACCATCCGTCCGGATCGAAAACCACCGAAGCCGGGCGAGCCCCGAGCGGAATGGCGAGCTCTTTCTCCCGCCCCTCCAGCCGCCCCCGGTGCATCGAAAACGCCCCCTCATCATCAAGCACCGCCACCTCGAAGCTCGTGTGGAAGATCGGCACCCCCTCTTCCGTGTCTTGCTCCTGCCGCACACTCACGCGCGCCAGCGAGAGCGCATCATCCCAGCTCCAGCTCACTTCGAGCTCCAGATGCCCCGGGCTGCGCACCCACTGATCGAAGAAACGCTCCATCGAGCGCCCCGTCGATTCCTCGATCGCATCGATCAGATCCTGCGTTGTGACGTTTTGCCAGGCCCGGCTGTGTGAATAGTGTCGCAGCGCCCTCTGAAAAAGCGCCTCTCCCAGCTCGAAGCGCAGCTGGTGGAGCACCCGAGAGCCTTTTGCGTAGGAATGCTCGTCGAAAACATCCATAGGGATCTGGTAACGCCGATCCACGATTGGACGGAGCACGCCCGAGTCCAGATACCCGTCGAGATCGTCCAACGATGAAATAGTCGCTTCCCCCCAGTCATCGAGCGCTTCCTTGGACAACACCTCACCGTATGTCGCGAACCCTTCGTTGAGCCAGATATGCGACCAGTCGCGACATGTAATCATATCGCCGAACCATTGGTGAGCGAGCTCATGCGCCACGAGTCCGTCGATCCGTCCTTCGTCGTATGCGACCGCGTCGCGCAGCGCATTGGCATTCAATGTCGTCGCGCCGATATTCTCCATGCCGCCGTACATATACTCGTTCACGGCGACCTGCGCGTACTTATCATAGGGATAAGGAAAATCCAAATACTCCGATAGCGCGGTCATCATCGCCGGAGTGGCGCCGAGGTTCCTGGGGATCCGTTCGCCGAGCCCTTTCGGAACGTAGTAGTCCACCGAAATATCGCGCCAAGTGTCGTGCATTTCATCCATCTCCGCGACAACGACGCTCGTCAAGTAGGTGACGTGCGGATGGGTCTCGGACCACCTCCACGTGCGAGTCCCGTCGGAGCGTTCATCCACGCCGACCAATCGCCCATTCCCAACAACTGTGTAGCGACGATCGACGGTAAAAGCCGCCGAGCTCGTCCCCCGATCGTTCGGGTAGTCCCACGAGGGAAACCAGTAGCGCGAATCCTCGTCTTCGCCCTGGCTCCAGACCTCGTAGGGGCGATCGGGCGCGTGGGTCTCGGGGCCGACGAAGTAGAGACCGCGGCGCGGCGCTCCTCGATAATCCACCGTCACCGTGAACTTTTCGCCTGAGCCGATCGCCGCGGGGAAGTCGATCGCAAGCACCTCGCCCGAGTAGTCGAAGCGCAGGGCTTGGCCCTCATCACCCGGAGTGCCCACTAAGCGCACTCTTTCGATCTCGAGATCGACCGCGTGCAGCTCAATCCCGCCCAGGTCGTCCCCAAGAGCGGAGGCGGTGATGGCCGAGGTCCCCTCGATGGTTCCACCCTCCGGATCGATCCGAAGCTCCAGAGCGGTGTGAAGCAGATCGAAGGGCCGATCCGGCGCATATCGCATCGGCGGCTCGCCCGCGTGGTGCACCGGAAAAGCGCGGCCGCAATGCGCCGCGGAAGAGGCGTGGGCGAGCCCGCCGAGCATCATAGGAAGCAGGAGCGGGGCAAGGAAGTGGCGGGTCGGGTGGGCGATCATGGAAGGCTGTCCTCCAGACTTGGGTCATCGATTGGGGGGATTGTGCAACAATTCGCGGCATGCGTGCGTCAAAGAGCTTGCTTCGCCCGGGTGACACGATCGGCGTGTTCGCACCGGCGAGCCCGGTTCAGCGGCCGATGCTCGAAGCCGGGGTCGCGCTCCTCGAATCCCGGGGCTTCAAGGTGCGTCCGGCCTCCGCCATATACGGACGTCATCGATACCTCGCGGGCACCGACGACGAGCGGGCCGGGGCGATGAACGAGATGCTCCGCGATCCCGAAGTCCGCGTCCTCTGGGCGGCCCGCGGCGGATACGGCTGCGGGAGGATCGTCGAGCGCCTCGATTTGGACCTCCTCGGGGACCGCTTCATGGTCGGCTGCAGCGACCTCACCGCGCTCTCGCTCGCGCTCCGGAGACGCGGCGCACCCTTCATCCACGGCGCGATGGTGGCTTCCGAACCGCCCCCGCAGCGCGCCGGCCTCGATCTCGCGCTCGCGCTGCTCAGTGGCAAGCGCGGCCCGGGTTCCCCGATCGCCGACCAGCCCCTGCGCGTTATCGCGAATCCGCCCCAATCACCGGTCGAGGGTGTCCTCGAGGGAGGCTGCCTCTCGATCCTCGCCGCCGCCGCCGGCACCCCGAACGCCCTGCGCGCGGCCGGCGCGCTCTGCGTCATCGAAGACACCGGCGAACGCCCCTACCGAATCGACCGAATGCTGCTCCAGCTCCGCCGCTCGGGCTGCCTCGACGGCGTGAAGGCCCTGATATTCGGCGAGATGCCGGGCTGTGCCCAGCCGAACGACACGAGCTACTCGCTCGACGATCTGCTTCGGGACTGCCTGGGCGATCTCGGCGTGCCGATCCTCGCGGGGCTCCCCGCCGGGCACGTCGAAAACGCCCCCCACGCCCCCGTCCCCCTCGGATTCCGCGCCACTCTCACCGGCGGCCGGCTCGTGCTCGCGGAGCCGGTCGTGGAAGCCCCTCGATGAGCCGCACCCCAACCGACACGCCGATCCGCTACCACCTACTCGGAATCGGCGGCACGGCGATGGCGTCGCTCGCGGGGTTGCTTGAGCAGCTCGGGCATGAGGTGCAGGGGAGCGACGGCCCGATCTACCCGCCGATGAGCGACGTTCTGGCCGATCTCGGCGCGACCGTCTTCGAAGGATACGACGCCGCCAATCTCGATCCCGCCCCCGACATGCTGGTCGTGGGGAACGCGATCCCGCGCGGCAATCCGGAGCTCGAAGCGGCGCTCGACCGCGACCTGCCCTACGCCTCGATGCCGGCCCTCCTCTCCCGCGTCCTCCTGCAAGATCGAACCCGCCTCGTCGTCAGCGGCACCCACGGCAAGACCACGACCACGGCGATGGCGGCCTCGCTGCTCCACGCCGCCGGCAAGGGGGCGGGATGGCTGGTCGGCGGCCTGCCGCTCGGACTCCCCGCCAACCACCACATCGGTCGCCCGGGCCAACCCTTCGTCATCGAGGGGGACGAGTACGACACCGCCTATTTCGACAAGGCGGCCAAGTTCTTCCACTACCGCCCCCACCGCCTCGTGGTCGGCGGAGTGGAATTCGACCACGCCGACATCTACGCCGACCTCGACGCGATCGAGCTGCAGTTCCGCCGCCTCGTCAACATCGTTCCCCGCACGGGACGGGTGATCGCGTGCGCCGATGACGCTGCCGCCATGCGCGTCACGGAGCGCCCTCACTGCGATCGCCTCACATTCGGCGTGGGACCGCGAAAAGGGGGCGCGCCGGAGCCCGATTTCTGGGCGCCCGAGACCGCGTCGAACGATGGCGGCATCGAATTCGAGCTCCGAATCCGGGGGGGCGACCGCGGCCTCTGGCGAATCGCTATGCCTGGCGCATTCAATGTGCGCAACGCGCTCGCGGCCCTGGCCCTGACCGAGGGGCTCGGCCTGAGCGACGACGACACCCGCGCGGCGCTGGCGGCCTTCCGCGGCGTGCGCAGGCGGCTCGAGCTGCGCGGCGAAAGGCGCGGAATCCGTGTCTACGACGATTTCGCCCACCACCCGACCGCGATCGCCGGCGCAATCGAGGCGATCACCGATGTGACGGAAGGCAGGGTGATCGCGGTTCTGGAGCCCCGCTCCTGGACTCTGCGCAGGCGGGTTTTCGAGAGCGAGCTCGCCGGCGCCTTGGCTCGTGCCGAGGTCGCGGTCGTGGCACCGGTCTATCGTCCGGAAAAGCTGTCGCAAGACGTCCTCATGAATCCCGATCGTGTCGTGTCTATGCTCGCAAGAAGGGGCAGAGAAGCGCACGCGCCCGATTCCACCGATGAAATTGTGTCTCTTGTCCTCCGGATCGCTGAGCCCGGCGACAGCGTGCTCATCATGTCGAATGGGGGATTTGATGGGATATACACGCGACTTCTCGACGGCCTTAATTAGCCACGCAGCCTCCCGACCGTTGCTTCCCGTATGCGGCGCCGTTCCGATTCCTTGAAGAACCCGAGCGCGAAGAGCCCTATGCAGTAGAGCAACCCCGATCCCAACAGAGCCGTTGCGATTCCCAACAAGTGGATGGGCGGGTTCGAAACTAGCCAGGCGATCGGTATGGCGGCGGCGGCGATGGGGCGCAAAGTGGAAGCGGCAACGCCGAGCCCTCCCAGGGAAAGTGAGGCTTGCCGCGTCATCAACGCCAACACCAGAACTTCGGTGGCAACGGTCGCGATCGCCGCACCCGCCGCGCCGATCCGTGGAATGAGCATCAGATTGAGAACGATGTTGACCGCCGCCGCCGAGCCCTGGATCGCAACCCGGCTGCGCTCGCGGCCAAGGGCATAGAGCGCGTCCGCCGGTGCATAAGAGAGGAAGCGCAAGACGATCTGAATGGCGAGAATCCGGAGCAGGAGCTCCGTGCCGGCGTAGGCCTCGCCCATGAGAATCTCGCGGATCGGCCCGGCGAAGATGCCGATCGTCGCGGCCACGGGGATGGCGATCGCGGCGAGATAGCGCGCGTTGGCTCCGAAAAGTGCCCGGAGGCGGTTGCGAGCGGTCGGTCCCAGAGCGAAGGCGCGAGGAAGGATCGCCGCAGACAGCGCCGCCGGCACGAGATTCATGAGGGCGACGAGCTTGTAGGCTGCCGAGTAGATCCCGACCTCCGCGGCTCCACGCATGTTGGCGAGCATGACCGTATCGATCTGTCCGTAGATCACGTAGAAGACGCTCGACGCCGCGAAGGGCAGGCCCGCCTTCACGAAGGCGGGAAGGGCCGCGGGACGGGGACGGGGCAGCAGGAGCCGCAGGGTCATGGCGGCGGCGACCGCGAATCCACCGATTCCGGTCACCAAGTGCATCACGCCGAAGTAGCCCAGCGGCTGCCCCAAGAGCACGCCGGCCGCGCACATCGCTCCGAGGATCAAGGCTCCCGAGCCTTCCGAGATCGCCGAACGTCCCGCCCGCCCGATGGCGCGCAACGCTCCGTGAAAGGGCGCGCGTGCGGACTGCAGCAGCAGCCCGACTCCGAGCAGAGGCATGAGCATGCGCGCGCCGGACGGGTAGTCGAAGCTCCAGACGACGCCGTTCAGCAGCGCCGTCAAGGCGACGAGCGCGATCGCGGTGGCCAACAAGGCGTTGCCCAAATGGGCCGGCGCTTCCTTGGGTGTGCGGGAGATCGCCCGAATCACGTTGTATCCCGTGCCGAGATCGACCATGTAGCAGGCCAGGGTCGCCAGTGCGACGGCGGCGGCAAGAGCGCCGTAGTCTGCGGGACCGAGATAGCGCACTAGAGCCAAGGCGACGATCCCCCGAATCGCCGTCGCAGCCGCCGCCGACGCGGCGAGGGCGGCGGTATCCCCGAAGATATTGCGGGCGTTGAGCATGGGGAGACTCTAGCCTACATCTCCGGCCAGCTTCCTACGGCGGTATCGCATGTTGAGGAGTCCGAGCCAAGAGAGCGCACTAGCCTAGCGGCCGAACTTGACCAGTCTGACGAGTGTGATTAGTTTGACCAGATGAGGTCCCAATCTCTGGTTTACTCGACATATGAGGCCAAGGCTCGCTTCAGCGAAATCTTGCGCAGGGTCCGCGACGGTGCCTCGGTGATCGTCACCTACCGCGGCGAGGAGGTCGCCGTGATTCGCCCCATTGACGACGACGACCTGAGCCTCGAGCAAAGGGTGGCACAGCTTCAGGCCCGCGGTGTGCTCGATCGAGCCCGGACTCCCTCGGGAGATCTTCGCCCCGTGGCGTCGCGTGAGGGAGCGCTTGCACGCTTCCTGGAATCTCGCAATTGAAGCTCGCCTACATCGACACATCGTACCTTGCGGCGATCGCGTTCGACGAGCCCGGCGCGCACGGGGCCGCCAACCGTCTGCGCGCCTTCGATCTCCTCATCTCATCAAATCTCCTCGAGGCGGAGCTTCGCTCTGTGTTCTTACGAGAGAAGGTCGATGATGGCGATCGTTTCTTGAGCTGGGTGAGCTGGGTGTACCCACAGGCGGCTCTCACGAAAGAGACGATCCGAGTGTTGCGGCATGGATACCTGCGTGGCGCTGATCTTTGGCATCTCGCGTGCGCGCTTCATGTCGCCGGACATCCCGATGAGATGCACTTCTTGACTTTCGATCGACGGCAATCGGAAGTCG
Source organism: Gemmatimonadota bacterium (assembly GCA_002686955.1). Lineage (GTDB taxonomy): Bacteria. Next base: position 18,777 of record NYZA01000102.1, on the reverse strand, counting down.
CCGTTGCGCTGGGGTTTCGGGTGTAGGCGCAAAGAGGGTTATCATCGGCCGAGACCGGTTTCTCGACCTCTGAGCTCAACCCATCCAAAGGCAGAGCCGTGAATAATGCAGTCGTTTGTTGTTGTCTCTTGTTGACGGTTGCCGCCACGTCGTTCGGCAGCGTCATATACGTGCCCTCCGACCAACCGACGATCCAGGCGGGGATCGATTTGGCGGTGGACGGAGACACGGTCATGGTGCGGCCGGGGACCTACGTGGAAGGCATCGACTTCAAGGGGAAAGCGATCGTCGTGGAGAGTGATGAGGGGCCGGATTCGACGGTCATCGATGGAGGGTGGCCGGGCACAAGCAACATCAACGAGGACCCTCAGTGGACCGGCTGTGACAGCGTCGACGAGTTCGGGGTCTGCACGGTCCTCATGCACTCCGACCGGACGGTTTCTGTAAGCTTCGAGTTCGGCTGATCCACGACCGCGGAGGCGACGACCACCGGATGCCACCGCCCAGGCAGCACCCCACCGACCCGATTCTCTACCTTCTCGCCCGTTTCCCCAGCGTCACCGAGACCTTTCTGTACGAAGAGATCGAAGCGCTCGAGCGGGCGGGAGTCGCCGTGGAGACGTGGGCGCTACGCACCCAGTCGGTGCCGCTCCTGCAGCCGGCCGCGCAACGGCTCCACTCCCGCACCGGTGTGCCGAATGCGATGATCGCCCTGGCGGCCTTCGCGCGCTGGGCGGTGCGCGCCCCCCGCGCGATGCTCGCCAACACAGCCTGGGCCTGGAGCGCTCGCCCGCGGGGACGATTGGCGCTCATTCGGCACTGGGGAGCGTGGTTCCTGGCGCCGGCACTGGCCGAGGAGGTCGAGAAGCGGTGCGTTCGCCATATCCACGCAGCCTATCTCGGCCCGACCGCGACAGCGGCCCGGATTGCGTCCGATCTCGCCGCCCTTCCCTTTTCCGCGTCGGCACATGCTCACGACATCTTCAAGGGGAGCCGGGGGCTCGAGACCAAGATCCTCGAGACGACTTTCCTGCGCACGATCAGCGAACACAACCGGCGCCGGCTGATCGCGCTTTCGCCGGCGCTGACGGGACATCCGATCGTCGTCGTGCCTTGCGGTTTATCCCCTGACTGGTTCGAGCCCAGAAAGTCGGGGGAACGAGCCGCGCAACCGACGGTGCTCGCGGTTGCCCAGCTCGAGTCGTACAAGGCGCTCGACGTGCTGATCGACGCCTCGGCGATCCTGAATTACCGCGGCGTCGCGCACCGGGTCGTCATCATAGGCGAGGGGACACGGAGGGACGCGCTCCAGCGCCGCATCCACCGACACAGGCTCGAAGGGGTCGTGGAACTGACCGGAGCCCGCACGAGCGAGGAGGTTCGCCTGGAGCTCGACCGGGCGACCCTCTTCGCCGCGCCGGGTCGGGAAGAGAAAAGCGGCAAGAAGGACGGGATTCCGGTAGCGATCGCCGAGGCGATGGCAAGGGGAGTACCCGTGGTCGCATCCCGCATCTCAGGAATACCGGAGCTCGTCCACCACCGAAAAACCGGACTCCTCGTTCGGCCGGATGACCCAGGGGAGATGGCGCATGCGTTGGAGAAGCTGATCGGCGATCCGCCCCTCGGGCGGGCGCTCTCGCGGCGGGCCCGCGATCGAGTGGGTCGTACGCGTCGTTCCGACGCTTGCGCGCAGGTCCTCGCAAGCTGTCTCAGAGGGCGCATGCCCGACAGCGGTGAGGAAGCCGATCCGGAGCCGGCGCCGGACTTGGAGCCCGCGCCCAGCGCCCGCGGTGACGCACCGAATCACACCGAGATTCGATGCGTCGGTGACGATGACGCTGACGCGGTGATCGATCTCTTTGCCCGCACCTTCGGTCCCCGCGAGGCGTCATCGCGATGGCGGCGGTGGCGGTGGCTGATGGACGGGAGCCGATCCGATCCAAAATCGGGCGACGAGCGACGATCGTTCGTCGTGGAGAAGGGTAACTGCATCGTGGGCTGCATGATCGTGGTGCCGGTTCCGCTCTGGGTACACGACCGTACCGTGACGGTGAACTGGATCGGGGCGACGGCGCTCCTGCCGGGGCATCGAGGTCTGGGCGGTTTACTGATGGGAAAGGTGCGCGAGGAACTGCACCTCTCCTCGGGATTCCCCACGGCAAGAATGCTCCGCTTCTGGCGCAGAGTCGATCGGCGGCGGGAGCTGCTCGTCCCCTGTTCCCTGCGTCATTGGGTGCGTCTTCTGCGTCGTCCGGGAGCGGCGGAGCGGTGGGGGTTTGGGCCTCTTGGTGCCATCGAGGACAAGGCCGGGGAGCTTCTAGGCAAGGCTGGAGGCTTGCGCGCGAGAAGCGTCGAGAAGATCGGCGACGACTGGGACGCCTGGCTGCAAGGGGCAACGCGCACCTGGCCGATCACCCTCGCGCGCTCGGTGCCGCTCTGCAACCGGCTCTATTCGGAAGATCCCGTGGCTCCCTGCGAAATGGTGGTGGTGGAGCGTCGCGGGCACCCGGCGGCCTTCGCCGCCATCGATCTGTATCGAGGCGAAGACGAACGACTGCACGCCGGCCTGGCCGATCTCTTCGCGGCCGAGAGCGACGGCGCGGCGCTGGCGTTCGCGCTGCACGCGGCCGTCCGCCTCGCTCGGCGGCGGGGCGCCACCGTACTGAAGGCGCTCGAGCCCACGCATCCCAAGACCCGCGCTCTGCTCCGAGCGGCGGGGTTTCTGCCCGGTCGGGGCGCGCGCTACCCTCTGCTCCTGGCTCGGGCGCCCAATCACGTATCTTCATCGTGGTACGCGGACACCACAAACTGGCACCTGACGCGATCCTGGTGCGATCCGCGTCGCTATTGAGGTCACTCGGCAAGCCGCGTGACGCGGTGGCCGGGCGCGAACACCGACGGACGATTCACGCGACTCCGGACAGATCCCAACACGATGCACTTCTCTTCACGGCACCCCGGTCGCTGCAACCGCCATCTGTTCAGGGTCGTTGCACTAGTCTTCGGCACTCTGGACACCAGCTCCTCCTACGCCGATGACGCGCGTCATGCCGACCAGGTCCATCTGGCGTTTCTCGGTGACGCGCGTTATTCGGTGGCGTGGGCGGGAGCGGGAGCGCTGCTGGGGGCGCATGTTCGATTCTGGACCGATAGGAACGAGGAGAGGCGGCGAGCGCCGGCGGAGGAGTTCGCCTGGGGGCGGGGTGAGCGAAAGAGATACGGCTACGGGGCGGTGCTCGACCGACTCGGCCCCGGCCTGGTCGTGCACTACGTCGTGGCCGATAGCGGCGGTGGGCTCGTCGAGGAACGGGTCTTTCGGACTGAACCGACCGCGGATCAACCCTTTACGATCGTGGCCTGGGGCGATCTCGGCACGCACGAAGCATCGGCCCAATCGGTGCGAATGGCGACCGATGACGCGCCCAGCATCTTGCTCCACGCCGGCGATCTGGCTTACGCGGGTGGCGACCAACGGGTGTGGGACCGCTGGTTTCGAATGATCGAGCCGCTGGCGGCGACGGTGCCATATATGCCGGCTCCGGGGAACCACGAGTACGAGCGCGGCCGGGGCTGTTCGACCTACAGCGCCCGCTTCTACCTGCCCGGCAACGAACGCTACTACACGACGCGGTGGGGATCGGTCGACGTGCTCTTTCTCGACACCGAAGAGGATCTGTCGCTCGGGTCGGTGCAGTACCGTTTCGCCGAGGGGGCGCTGGCGGGCTTCGACACAGACAGCGAGCGCTGGAAGTTAATCGTGTTGCACAAGCCGCTTTGGTCCTCGGGGCGCCACGGGTCGAGCCCGAAGATCGCGCGAGCGCTCACACCCCTGCTGCATCGTTACGATGTCGACTTGGTGCTGGCGGGGCACGACCACAACTTCGAGCGAGCCTGGCCGCTTTGGGGGAGGAAGATCCTGCGGCCGGTGGGGAGACGGAGCTGGGGCTCGCTCGGGTTCGATCATCTGGTGACCGGGACGGCGGGACGGCCGACCTACCGGGGGGGATACTCCGATTTCACGGCCTACCAGGTGTCGCGGATCCACTACAGCCGAATTCGTGTCGAAGGGGATCGGTTGCGGATCGATGCCGTGGGTGTGCCGAGCGGCGAGGTGTTTCATGCCTGGGAGATCGCGGCGGGATGGACCGACTGCCCCGCGCTGGCCGCGGCGGAGCGGGTCGAAGGGGGGCGGGAACGACTGCCTGCGCTTCGGTCGTTTCGCGATGGGGTGCTGGCGGGGCTGCCGGGGGGGCGTGATCTTGTGGGCGACTACTACCGGAACGGGGGTGAGGTATTGAGGCTGCTCGATGGCAATGAGGCCGCTTCGGAACTGGCCGGGGAGCTCTTGGTGGCACTGGGCGATGGCGTGGCGGCCGAGGGGGGGGGATGGGTGCCCGATCGATCCGCGCGCGATGGAGTCGCCAAGCTCGCGCGGACGCTGGCGGGGGGAGCGAAGCCGAATCTTGCCGCCCTTCTGGGCGGGCTGGCGGGGACGATCGAGGCCGCGCCGGGGGGGAGCGATCTGCGGGCGATATCGGTGATGGTGATCGAGGGGCTCAAGGAGCATCCGGCCATGCGGCAGTGATACGCCCTCGAATCCCGGATTGAGGGTTCGCGCAAGAATGACTTCAGACCTCCTGATCTCGGAAGATCGATCCGCGACGCCCTGAAGTCGCGCACGCCATTGTAACATAATGCCTTGCGTATCATTGGCACTGCTGCGCGGTTACGTTCCGGCGCGGCTTACGCAATTCTTGAATGACCTCGATTGCGCTCTACAATGAGAGGCTCATTCTAGGATCCGAAGACGAGGAAGCGTTCATGCCGCAGCTCCAACTTCCCGTGTTCCCCGCGGGGGCAATCCACATAACCGCCGAGCTGACCGCGGAGGCACGAGACGGTCGTGTGGTCTACTTTTTGGGTCATGCTCCGATCATGCACCACGATGTTGATGATGTGCGCACGTTTCGGATGTTCACCAGCCAGCTGATCGTGAACGGCACGGCCAGATCGTGCGATATTGTCCGGGCATTCGGGGTTCCGGCGGTTAGCGTGAAACGCGCGGTTCGGCGGTATAGGGACCAAGGGCCGAGTGGTTTCTATGCGCGGCGCAAGGGTCGTGGTCCATCTGTGCTCACACCGGAGGCTTTGGAGAAGCTTCAGGCGTTGCTGGATGCGGGCATGCCGCGGGCCGAGGCGGCGCACGAGCTCGGATTGAAGCCGAATACGGTGGGCAAGGCGGTGAGAGACGGGCGTCTGCGAGAAAAACTACTGCGTTGAGGAGGCATCCGGACGGTGTGTTATTGGCGTTGCCAACCCTTGTCAGCACCGGATTGCCGCGCGTTGGCGAGGAGCATTTCGAGCTTCCGAATGGCTATTATGGCTTGAGCAGCATAATGCTGCTCCTGGCGTTGGCGAGAGTGAAAGCGCTAGCGTGCTTGCGCTGCTGTTCGCCTGGGGAATGGGGCAAGTTGCTTGTGCTCGATCGCGGGCCCGAGGTGCGTACACTTCGCAACAAGCTCCGCCTGGTGGAGCGCCGCGCTGTGTCGAGAATGGATGCACGTGGTCATCAGAAACCCGTCATCGCCACCGACTACATCAGTGATCAGAGCACCCTGGCGGCGGCAATGTTCGGTCGCTGAAGCCAGGAAGACTTCTTCCGTTATATGCTTCAACACTTTGGGCGCGATAGTCTTATCACTCACAGGGCAAGCGACCGGGCAACGGCGTCGACGATCACCTTCACCTTAGCCGGCCCTCCTTGTCCCGTAGCGAGACGGCGTAGGTGGTTGTGATGGTTGGGCTTGAGCCGGGTTCTGGGGCGAAGAATCGTCCCTCTGTTTCGCAGCCCGAGGTTCCGGCTCAAGTGCACCCAGCGCAATCACATACGTCGTCGTAGTAGGGATACGGAATCGACTATCTCGATCCACCGATGCCCTTCCCTTGGCATCCCGACGACGCCGCGAGCTTCCAGCCGATCACTCGCTGGGATCTGTCGCTGCCACCCTCGTCGTCGGCAGCGTCGCTCCCGACCCTTACAGTTCCGTGGCCGCTTTCGACACCCGCTCCTTTCCCGACATGGGTACACGACGTCTCCGACCCCTATCAGCCTCTCAGGATCCATGAGCAACACTTCTTGGAAGATGTGTATCGCCCGAACGGGAGGTCCCTCTCCAGCCTGCTCTGCGAAAGCGAGATCCTCCATGTGAGTATCCGGAACCACTCCTTGGGCTACAACAACCGATCGGAGCAGATCCCCGTCTGGTTCGACGGAGCCCGCTTCGTCCCGGCCGGCCGGTCCCTGCACGCACCGATCAAAATCTGGCGACCGTACGGCCACTCAGGCTATCTGTGGTTCCGAGGCTGGACCGACGGCAGTGCGCCGCTCACCTTCGACCCGCCCGGCGCGCGCGCGGCGCGAGGAGTGCTGCTGGGATGGGCCGCCGCCTCGGTGATCGCTTCGCTCCAGGGCGTCCCTCGACCCCGATGAGCGCTAGGTCTTGACGGCCGCCTCGTGCGTAATTACTCTGTAATTATTGACGGAGGTGCCACGATGAAAGCCAGAATCGTCAGGATCGGGAATTCCAGGGGAATTCGGCTGCCCAAGCCCCTGATCGAGCAAGTCGGCCTCGAAGAAGATGTAGAGCTCGAGGTGAGGGAGGGAGAGATAGTGATCTCGCCGGTCTGGCGACCACGCGCCCGCTGGGCGGATGCGGCGCGGGCGCTGGCGGCTCGTGATGCCGATCTGCTGCTCGACCAGCCGTCGGCCACCCTCTTCGACGAGGAGGAGTGGGAATGGTGAAGGGAACCGATGTGCTGCGCGGACAGGTCTATTTGGTCGCCCTGAATCCGACCCGGGGGCGCGAGATCCAGAAGACCCGGCCCTGCGTAGTCGTCTCTCCAGACGAGCTGAACGCCCATATTCAGACCTACATCGTGGCGCCACTGACCACCGGAAGTCGCTCGTACCCCTTCCGCGTCTCCTGTCGCTTCCAGGGCAAAGCCGGCCACGTGGTTCTCGATCAGATACGCACGGTCGACCGAGGCCGACTCGTCAAAAAACTGGGCCGGCTGTCGCCCCAAGCGCTCAGAAACTCGCTGTCGGTATTGGCGGAGATGTTTGCTCCCTGATGGAGGGCAGCAGCCCACCATGCGCGTCGCCCTCCTCGGTTGATCTAGGGGCTGTGACAGCCATTCGCGCCGCAATTCGGAGTTCCATTTCATGAACCGGGACTTCTGAACGAGGGTGTCCCTCTACTGCGGGCTGGAGGGTGATTCCGAGGCCAGGCTCTTCGCCGCGGCCGAGTGCGGGTGCGGGTGCGGGTGATATTGTCCGAGCGGAGTGGGGCGCGTGCCGCGGCTCATCGTCTTGCGGGCAAGGAGGGCGTCGCGTTGGGGACGCGGAGCCACGGGGCATGCCTGGCTGGGAATCACGGGTCTCGGCCCGCCAGTGCTCGGTCCCCCCGGGGATCTCAGGGGTATGTCGAAAGGTCGGACTCACAGCTTGACGCTCACCCCGGGCGCTGACTAGGCTTGCATCATTCGTCGTCATCTGCGCCTCGGTCATCCGGCAGATCACGAGACCTGGGCGCCCTTGCGCCGCCGTCGCGTGTTGCGAGCACGCGACCCTCCCCCACCTTCCGAGCGACCGTGGCGCATCATCAAACCGAGCCCGCGGTCCCAGCTTCGGCGCCACATCAGGTGCGTGCTGACCGGGCGGCGGTGGGGAATCGACATGCCCGACCCGATCACAGAGATCGACATCACCATCACGTCGAAAGATATCGCTTATCTGCGCAAGGTCGTTTCAGACGTAGCGGAACCCGTGAAGATCGATTTTCTTGCGGCGAAGCTGCGAGAGAGGATCATCCGCACCCGCAAGGTGAACTTCGCCGAGCGCCTGATCAAGGTCTACGACGCGGCCAACGACTTCGAGGTCGGCGACCATATCTTCCGCCATTTCGGAAAGGTGCGGACCTCTCAGCGGCGCAATGTCGATTTCGACGACTACGCCGAGGGGGAGGTGTACGAGAAGATCCTGCAGCAGGACAAAGATTACGACCTGATCTGCGTCGAATGGCAGGATCCGGTGCTTCGCCGGCAGGCCAAGTTCCTCAGCAAGGCGGGCGCGCAGCAGTACTTGCCGGTGCGCTATGGGCGCGCACAGCGCACGGTGACCCGCTATCTCGGCCCGGACAAGACGGAGCGAAAGCGCGACGAGGTCATCGAGCAGCACCGGGAGAATCTGCTGCGTCAGATTCGCGGAAGGGTCGTTCATGAGCTCTATGGCCAGGCGGAATTCGTCAGCTGGGGACCGCTCTGGTATCTGATCGATCTGCTCGAAGAGATCGACTACGAGCTGATCGAGAAGGCGGGAGCGATTCTCGAGGCCGAGGATGGGGCGGTTTCGACCGAGCGACTGGTCAATGATCTATTCGCCCTGACCCCCGATTCGCCGCGCTTCCTGCACTATCGGTTTTCGCTCAACTACATGATGGAGAACTTCTTCAGCGAGAACTTCTACTGCCTCTCGCACTTCGCCGGCGGCGCGTGGACCAGCCGGACCAAGGTGCCGAAGGACTTCGGATCGAGACCGTTGCGCCTCGCCAGCGCAAAGGTACCGGCCGACATCTACAAGCGAGAATTCCGGCTGCCCGACGATCGTCTCGACGAGCGCCTAGCCGAGATCCTGCACGAAGAAGAGGAGAAGCTCGCGACGCGGATCGACGGCGATAACCTGGTGCACGTGCTTACCTACAACGAGCTGGTCACGGGTACTCTCGACGTCGAGGTCGAGGCCGCGGCCTTCTTCCCGGAGGACACTCGGATCGTCTTCATCGCGGGAGGTGAGGAATACCAGACGACCTACCACTACGAGAGCGGATTCGTGGTGGGCCTGGGGGACTGTTACCAGGAGGTCGGTCTCGTTCCCGGGGCGATTCTGGAGATCCAAAGGACCGAAACGCCCACACGTTTCGAACTTGGCTACGTGAAGTCGGATCAACACCTCCACTATCCGCGGATCGAGTACGACGAGGCCGCCGATCTGGTGCATGTGAAACGAGGTTCCGAGCGGACCTGCGACTGCGAGGTCGAATCGCACGCCTTCGTGCCCGCGGGCGATATCAACCAGATCGAGAAGCTGCGCGGCCGCATGAAGATCGACGTGAGTCTTTACGATGTGCTGGTCACCTTCTTCAAGGAGTACCGCCCATCGTTCCACCCGGTCACACTGTGGCGAGCGACCAACATCATCCGGGCGGCCGATTTCCGTTCCGTCTTCTCGGCGCTGACCGCATTCAAGAGCTTCTATCAGATCGAGGAAGAAGCGGTGGACGAGTACCACCTGAGCCCGACGCAAGTGGGTTACGGCAACATCAAAAAAGGTGTTTCTTCCGGCGATTTCATTCGATCCGAGCGGCGTCCGGTAGAAGAGGGATCGCGCGTCTGCCGCCCCAAGACCTACATCGTCAACCTCGAAGAGAAGCACTGGGCCGTCGCGAGCGACTACCATCTTCTCCCGATATCTCATGAAACCGAGCATATCGAGATCCGGCGCCACGATCGCGCCGTCGTCGTGATCGACGGCGAGATCCAAGCCGCGGCGCAGGTCGTGACCTCGAAAGAGCGTCTCAACCCGCGGCTTCAAACGAGATTCAACCACCCGGCATTCATCTCATCGGTCGACATCGAGGTTCTTGGCGAGGGGGCGTGCGAAGAGATCGAGATCTACCACGTTCCCGATCCCGGGGTCTTCGTGGAGCTGGAGGCGGAGACCTTCGAGGAGCTGATGGAGCATTATGCGGAAGTGGGGGAAGTGGTTGAGGCTTAAGAGCCTCGAATCGAAGTCCCGGGCCTTCTTGATTCCGACTGCGTTCTAAAGCTATTTGTTTTCGGGTCGTCATCTCTTCAAGATGAATCTTGCACCCTCGACGCCTAGTCCACGCGACCTGCTCTTTCGGTCGTGACGCCCGGCGGCGACAGAGCGTGCTTGCTGAACAGCGTTCCCCAAACTACCCTTCGCCGTCGCTTCAGATGATCCCACCGACCTCTTCCGTCGAGGCACGGCCACAAACGCCTGGGAGCGAGAGGACTCGCTCGGACTCGAGGCCCGCTGAGCCGATGAACGCCCCCCACTCTCGCGCGATCCACTTCGCCTACGAGATCCTGGCGCTCGGCTTGCTCTGGCTCGGCTTCTCCGGGAAGATCGATCCGCTTCACCTCTCGTTCGGGGTAATCTCGATCGCGATCGTAGTTGCGATGACGCGCACTCTGGTAGTGGCGCTCTCCGACGACCATGAGAACGCGGCGGTCGGGCGGCTTCATCTGGGTAGGGCGCTCGCTTACCCCTACTGGTTGAGCTGGCAGATCATGGTCGCGAATTTCCAGGTTGCTCGAATGATCCTGAGCCCCAAGCTCCCGATCAACCCGGCGATCCTGAGGTTCAACTCAGCTCTTCCCGGCGCACTGCCCAAAGTGGTTCTGGGCAATTCGATTACGTTGACCCCGGGGACTTTTACTCTCGACATCGATGGCGACAGTTTTCTTGTTCATGCCATCTCTCCGCAAACCGCTCAGGGTGTCATCGACGGCTCCATGCAGCAAAAGGTCGCGGCACTTTTTAGCGACCGGCTCGAGGAGGAGCCGGGCGTTGAGCTGTCGTTTTCCGTCAGCAAGCCACGATGGAAGGCCGCACCGTGGACTATGTGATTTCCGCCCTGGCGTTCATCATCGGCATCGCGCTCTTGTTGCCTTTTTATCGTGTGATCAAGGGGCCGACGGTATTCGATCGAATGGTGGGCGTGAGCGTTATCGGCACCAAGACGATCATCCTGATCTGCCTGACCGGCTTCGCATTCGGCCGGATCGACATGTTCATCGACATCGCGATTGCATATGCGATGCTCAATTTCTTGGGTTCGATCGTGATCGCGAAGTATCTTGAAACCTCTCCGGAGGGTAGGACATGACCGTTCTTGGGCTCGTCCTGCTCTTCGCGGGTGCGTGCTTCGTACTGATCGGCAGCATCGGCGTGATTAGGCTGCCCGACTTCTACACGCGAGCACACGCGGCCAGCAAGCCCGACACACTCGGTCTCGTGCTCAGCATGGCCGGACTGGCGATCATTCAGGGTGGAGATCTAAGCAGCATCAAACTCCTGCTGATCGTCGCGTTCGTCGCCATCGCCAACCCGGCGGCGACACATGCGCTTGGACGCTCGGCGGTGCGAAGCGGCCTAGAACCATGGACCGTCGGGCAGGGGGCAAAGCGATGATCACACAGATCTGCGGACTCCTCTTCGTGCTCGCTATCGTGGCCGCGATCGTAGCCCTGAATGCAAAAGACCTGCTGGCCGCCGCCGCTTCGTTATCGGTCTTCAGCTTCTTGACCGCACTGCTCTATATCGCTCTTGGAGCCGTCGACGTCGGCTTCAACGAAGCAGTGCTCGGCGCCGGCGTCACTGGCGTGCTCTTCGTTGTGGCGGTCTTTCACACGCAGCGGAGGTCGGTCGATTGAAACAGGTTTCGATCTTCGTGTTGATCTTGCTGGGCGCGGTGTTGCTGGCGGCCGGAAATGGCTTGCCGCTCTTCGGCGATCCCCATGCGCCGGCAGCCAAACATGTCTCAGATCACTATATCGAACACGCATACCACGACGCGCATACGCCGAACTTCGTAACGGTGATGATCGCGGACTACAGAAGCTTCGATACGCTTGGCGAAACGATGGTGGTCTTCGCGGCGGGAATGGCGTGTCTGTTGCTCTTGCGCGGGCATGTCCGTCGTCGCGGGGGCGTTGTGCTCCCTCCGATCGTGCACCGAGACGACAGCATCATCACCGATCTCGTCACCCGAGCCATGGTGCCGGTGATCCAGATCTTCGCCCTCTACGTGGTCTTCCATGGACACTACAGCCCGGGCGGGGGCTTTCAGGGCGGCGCCTTGCTCGCCGGCAGCGTGCTTCTCGTACGTGTGGTTCTCGGCCAGGATCGCTCCAATCCGATCTTCCCTGTTTCGTGGGGCACACCCTTTGGCGTCGCGGGACTCGCCATCTTCCTCGGGGTCGGCCTCGTTGCGCTCGCTTTCGGGGGGTCCGGACTGCAGTACGATCATCTTCCTCTCGGTCTAGAGCCCGATATGTTGCGCAATTGGGGAATACTCATCGCCGAGATCGGCGTGGCGTTCGCGGTAATGGGAACGCTTGTCTCGATCTTCGATGACCTGTCGGGTGAGAGTGGGGAGGTCGCCTGATGATCGATCTCTTCATTGGGCGGTGGCCCTATGTATTGACCGTCGTACTGATGCTCATAGGGCTCTACGGCATGTTGGTCAAAGAGAACTTCCTGAAGAAGCTGATCGGTATGAACATCTTTCAGAGTGCGATCATCCTCTTCTTCATCGTGCACGCTTTCAAATGGGGCGCGACGGTTCCGGTGTACGACCATCATCTCGGCGACGCCGTGGAAGCGTACATCAACCCGATTCCTCATGGGTTGATGCTCACAGCGATCGTCGTATCCGTCGCGACAACCGGCGTAGGACTGGCCCTCTTGGTTCGCATCTACCGCGCATTCGGCACGCTCGAAGAGCCCCAAGTGCTCGAACGAATGCAATCGAGGAATAGATCGTGATCGAAAGCACTCTTCCGATCGGCGTACCGCTTCTCCTTCTTGGCGGTGCCATTGTGACCGTCGGCGCGGGCCTGGTGCGCCGAAGCGCCGCGTGGCCCATCACCCTCGTTGTGCTGGTGCTCTCAGCACTCGTCTCGGTGCGCCAGCTTCTTGTTGTTCTTGCGGAAGGCCCACTCACCCACCGCCTCGGCGGCTGGCCACCGCCGATCGGCATCGAGTTCGCGGTAGACGGTCTCAGCGCCTTCGTTACCAGCGTCGTAGTGGTCATAGCTCTGCTCGTTCTGCTCTATGCAAGAGACGCTGTTCGAAGAGAAACACCTGAAGAGGAGGTGCCCTTCTTCGCCCTGCTGCAAGTGTTGCTGCTCGGGCTGACCGGCATGGTGCTGACCGGCGATCTTTTCAACCTCTATGTCTTCTTCGAGATCAGCTCGCTCGCCGGCTACGCTCTCGTAGGGCTAGGAAGCCGCGAGGCTCCGGTCTCGGCATTCCGATACCTGTTGCTCGGTAGCCTGGGCGCCTCGTTCTACTTGATGGGCGTTGGCTACCTCTACGTGCTCACCGGCAGCTTGAACATGGCGGATGTCGCCTCGATCCTGCCTGGCCTCATCGGAAACCCGACCCTGACCATCGCCATGACGATGATGGTCGCGGGCCTGAGTCTGAAGATGGCGCTCTTCCCCTTGCACGGCTGGCTGCCCGACGCTTACACCTACGCCTCGAGCACAGCGACGGCGGTGATCGCGCCGATCATGACCAAGGTCTCCGCGTACGTCCTGATTCGCGTCCTCTTCTTCGTCTGCGATCCGGCCCTTCGCGCGACGATCCCAGTCGGCTCAACCGTCGCCTGGCTCGCCGCCACCGGAATCGTTGTCGGATCGGTGATGGCGATCGCCCAATCCGACGTGAAGCGCATGCTCGCCTACAGCTCCGTTGCGCAGGTCGCTTACATCGGCGTCGGGATCGGTCTCGGAACACCTTTCGCCCTGATCGGAGCGACACTGCATATCCTCAGCCATGCAACGATGAAATCGTGCCTCTTCCTGGTAACCGGAAGCGTGCAGCTGCAAACGGGGCGGCGTTCGCTACACTCCTACGAAGGTCTCGGACGGGTCATGCCGTGGACCTTCGCCGGTTTCACTCTCGCGGCGTTGGCGATGATCGGAATCCCGCCCACGGCGGGCTTCTTCAGCAAATGGTACCTGGTGCTCGGTGGCATCAACGCAGGAGAATGGCCGATCGTACTCATTGTCGTCGCATCGAGCCTTCTCACCGCGGGCTATTTCTTCCGCTTGATGGAGAAAATCTACGCCAACCCGTCGCCCTCTCTCAAGGCCAACGACCCTGGAATGCTCGCTCGCATATCGATCATGGCGCTCGGCGCCGGAGTGCTCGTTCTCGGTGTCGCGAACTTCTGGTTCGTAGGCGAAGTGTTACAACCGGCGCTTCCGGCTACTCTCCGACTCACCGGGATGTAAGCGATGGAAGCAGCCACGGAAAGCATTCGCCCCTTCCTCGCCATCATCGTATCGATGCTCGCGATTCCACTGATTGTCGCGAGCGGTGAGAAACGCCCGAATCTGCGCGAGGCGTGGACCCTGATCGCCGCAACAATCAAGGCGGGGCTCGTCTTCTCGATGCTCCCCGCGGTCCTCGCCGGAGAGACCTTCACCTGTCGATTGCTGGAAATCTCACCAGGGGTGGCGCTCGAGCTCGAAGCCGATCCGCTGGGCATGATCTTCGCGATCGTGGCCAGCACTCTCTGGCTCCTGACCTCGTTCTACTCGATCGGCTACGTCCGCGGCGCGGGCGAGCACAAGCAAACCCGCTACTTCGCCAGCTTCGCGCTTTGTCTCTCGGCAACGATCGGCATCTCTTTCGCGGCCAACCTGCTGACCTTCTTCGTGTTCTTCGAAACATTGACACTTGCCACCTATCCGCTCGTCCTGCACAAAGAGACAGAAGAGGCGAAAGCCGGAGCGCGAAAATACCTCTGCTACACACTCCCGGCGGGGCTCGCATTGCTGACCGCTATCGCGATCACATGGGGGCTTGCCGGCACAATGGACTTTCGAGCGGGGGGCATCCTCAACGGCTCCATGGCCACCACCGGCCAGCTTCGGATCCTCTTCGTCCTCTTCATCCTCGGTGTTGGGGTCAAGGCGGGCCTGATGCCGATCCACTCCTGGCTCCCGGCGGCCATGGTGGCGCCAACGCCCGTGAGCGCCCTCCTGCACGCGGTCGCCGTCGTCAAGGCCGGAGTGTTCGGCGTGCTTCGGGTCACCGGATTCGTCTTCGGACCGGAGCTACTGGGCGATCTGGGAACCGGCACCGCCCTCGCCTGGATCGCCGGCATCACGCTCACCATGGCGTCGCTCCTTGCGATGAAGCAAGACAATCTCAAGCGACGGCTCGCTTACAGCACCGTGGGCCACCTCAGCTATATCGTGCTGGGCGCGGCGCTCATCAACGCCTGGTCGTGGACCGGCGCGACCCTTCATCTGATGTTTCACGCAACGATGAAGATCACCCTCTTCTTCTGCGCCGGCGCGATCTACGTGCGAACGCACAAGGTCAATATCAGTGACATGGTCGGCATCGGGCGACAGATGCCCTTCACGATGACCGCCTTCGCGATCGGCTCGCTCGGACTCGCCGGCATACCGGGCATCAACGGCTTCGTCAGCAAATGGGGACTCGCATCGGGCGCGGTCGCCGCGGAACAGCCAATCTTCTTGGGCCTCCTCGTACTGAGCGGCATTCTCAACGCAGCCTATTTCTTCCCGATCGTGCACCAGGCATTCTTCAAACAGAACGACGCATTTCCACGCCTCGGCGAGGCCAGCCCCCTCATGGTGGCCCCGCTCTGCGTGACCGCCGCCCTCTCTCTGCTGCTCGGCGTTGCCCCCAACATCGGCATACACGCCTGGGAGCTCGCCAATCTGACCGCACGCGCCGTGACCGGAGGGGCGATCTGATGAAGCTCAAGACCCCCGATCGCCGCGGTTGGATCTTCGCCGGAATCACCGGCGGCGCCGCGGTCCTGCTCCCCTACATCGTTCACGTCGAGCACCATTTTCGCTGGGATTCGATCCCGGGTTTCTACGCTCTCTACGGTGGCCTGGGCTGCGCCTTGATCGTCCTCTTCAGCAAGGCGCTCGGCGCCTCGTTCCTCCAGAAGAGCGAGAGCTGGTACGGCGAAGACGTGGGGGACGACCGATGAGAAACAGGCTCACCGTCACCTCCCTACTCACGCTACCGCTCCTCGTCTCCGCGGCAGCCGCCCCCGCCCTCGCTTCCGCGACCGCCACCGCGCACCAAGTCGCGACCGCTCACCCCCAAACCATCGACTTCCCCGCCATCGGCGGCACACTGAGCGGCATAGCCGCCATCCCCACCGCACTCATCTTCCTCGCCGGCGCCATCCTGATCGCCCTGCTTCCCCGCTCGATCCGCTCGACCGCCATGCCCCTGGTGCCGGTAGCCGCCCTCGCCCATATCGCCACGCAGCTCTACCCGGCCACATCCGCCATCGGCTCCGACCTCGCGGCCGTCGTCCGCCTCGACTTCATGGCCTACCAGCTCGAGATCGTCCACGCCGACCGCCTCTCTCTCCTCTTCGGCTCGATCTTCTCGCTCATCGGCGTCATCGCCGGCATCTACGCCTGGCACAACCGCGACACTCGCCAGCAGATCGCCGCCCTGCTCTACACCGGCGGCGCCGTCGGCGTCACCTTCGCGGGCGACCTCTTCACCCTCTACGCCTTCTGGGAGCTCATGGCCGTCGCCTCGGTCATCCTGATCTGGACCCGAGGCACGCGCGACGCCGCCCGCGCCGGAAACCGCTACATCCTCGTCCACCTCGCCGGCGGCGCCGTCCTCCTGGCCGGCATCCTCCTCCACGCCGCCGACAGCGGCTCGATCCTCTTCCGCCATTTCGACCCCTTCCACCACACCACCGCCGGCTGGCTGATCCTCACGGGATTCTGCCTCAACGCCGCCGTCCCTCCCCTAGGCGCGTGGCTGCCCGACGCCTACCCCCGCGCCACCATCACCGGCGCCATCTTCATGTCGTCGCTCACCACCAAGACCGCGGTCTACGCCCTGCTCCGCGGCTTCGCCGGCTGGGAGATCCTCGTCCCCCTCGGCGTCATGATGGCCCTCTACGGCGTCGTCTACGCCGTCCTCGCCAACGATATCCGCGAGCTTCTCGCCTACCACATCATCTCTCAGGTCGGCTACATGGTCGCCGGCGCGGGCATGGGCACCGAGATGGCCGTCAACGGCGCCGCCGCCCACGCCGTCTGCCACATCCTCTACAAATCGCTCCTCTTCATGGGCGCGGGCGTCGTCATCGCCACCACCGGCCGCCGCAAGCTCACCGAGCTCGGCGGCTTCGTCCACCGGCAGAAGCTCGCCTTCGGCCTCTACATGATCGGCGCCTTCTCGATCTCCGGATTCCCCCTCTTCAACGGCTTCGTCAGCAAATCGATGGTGATCGCCGCCGCCGGCCAGTCCCACCTCGACTGGGCCTTCCTCCTCCTCACCCTCGCCTCGGTCGGGACCTTCCTTCACACCGGCCTCAAGCTCCCCTATTTCACCTGGATGGGTGAGGACCGCGGCATCGCTCCCGAACCGGCCCCCCGCAACATGATCGCCGGCATGGCGATCGGCGCTTTCTTCTGCACCCTGCTCGGTGTCGCCCCGAGGCTGCTCTACGTCTACCTCCCCTTCGCCACCTCCTACGCCCCCTACACCCCGACCCATCTCGTCGAAACGATCCAGATCCTGCTTTTCACACTCTTCGCCTTCTACCTCTTCATCCCGAAGCTCGGAGGCCAGGCCACCATCTCGATGGACACCGACGTGCTCTATCGAAAGACCGCTCCCCTGGCGCGCATCATCTTCGTCGACACCCCCTCCTGGATCTTCGCCACCATCGGCGCCGCCTCCGAGGACCTCGCCGCCGCCGTCGCCCACGCCTTCCGCGACCCGACCCGCTGGATCGCCGGTGATTTCGGCCCCAAGCGCCCCTTCAACGTCGACCGCTCCCGCCAGCCCGTCGCCGTCCCCCTCGCCCTCACGATCGCCGTCTTCGCCCTGCTGGCTCTGGCGTCGATTCGCTAGGGTTTCGCGCTCGGTCGGTGTTCTCGATCGTCCGCTCGATGAGCCCGAGTTCGGCTTCGTCTGACTCCGGCCCTTCCGTCGCCCTACGCGCCGCAACCGCTTTCGAGCGCCATCCAGCCTGCCCTCGCGGATTCTCCGCGGCCTTGTCCGCGGCCTGGGCGCCATGATCTCGAAGCAGGACCAGGTGCGGGCTAGACTCCTTCTCATGCGACTCGACCCAGCAGCGCTCCGAGCCTACGCAAACCGCGACTGGGCGGCCCATGAGGCAAGAATACGCAGAGCCCGCGCTGCCCTGCCGGTCGAGTCAAAGGTGGCTTTGGCGATCGCCTTGTACGAGAGCGCACGCAGCACCAGGCCGGGCTCGCCCTCGGAGGCCGACCGGCGGCGCGCCCTAGAAGAAACGCTACGCTTTCGGCGTCTTCTGGATCGGGGGCCGATGTCGGCGCTCGGTGATCTGTTGCGCGCGCTGGCACCGGTGCTGGACGCCCAGGTCGAGGGATGGTTCGTTTTCGGGGCCCAGGCGGTCGCGGTTCGGGGGGCCCCGCGCGCGACACAGGACGTGGACATCACGGTGAAGATCGCCAGGGCCAAGCTGCCCGAGCTGATCGACGCGGTCGCGGCGGTCGGCCTATCTCCCCGCTTCCCCGATCTCGCCGAGGAGCTGCTCAGCCAGGGGGCAGTGATCCCGTTGTTCCACGAAGCCTCGCTGATGGAGGTCGATCTGGTGATTGCCGGCGCCGGCCTGGAGGAGTTGGCGCTCTCCCGGGCCACCCGAGTCTCTCTGGACGGCGGCTCGGCCCCGCCCCGCTCCGCGCTCCCCCTCCACCGACCATTTCCAGACCACTTGGCCGCTCGGCCGCGCTGGCGATCGCTCATACTTCTTGGACAAAGGGGCGGTCTGGGTTCTAGATCACAGCACGGGCTGCAAACATCAATGGATGCGCGTGCCGAAGAGGCCGGATGAACGAGACGAGCAAAGGGGTCCGCATCGATGATGCTCGACCGATCCGGAGCGGCGGCCC
>NYZA01000101.1 GCA_002686955.1 Gemmatimonadota bacterium | reverse complement strand
CCAGGCACAAGGTGGTCCCGCTCCTGACGAGGCATCTGGATTCGATCGCATGGAATGCGGTGCCGGAAGGGGTGCGATCGGCGCTCGAAGCGATCCGCGCCAAGTTCGAATCGCGTGCGCGTTTTCTGGAAGAGGAGCTAGTGGCGGCGTTCGAGGTCTTCGCGGAGAGTGGCGTGCCCGCGCTCGCATTCAAGGGTCCGGTGCTGGCCCGGAGCGTGTACGGCGGTCTCCCGCTTCGGCAAGCGATGGACCTGGATCTGCTGGTTCGCAAGAACGATCTGTTGCTGATTCGAGATCTGTTCGCGCCTCTCGGATTCCGTCCCCATCTCGAAGCGCCCGAAACCACCGATCGATCCCGTCTCGATTCTCGCTACACCTACGACTATCCCCTTCTCCGCCGCGAACCGGCTTCCCTGCTCGAGCTTCACTGGGCTTTCGCCCCCTCGCATTGCCGCTTTCCGCTCTCATTCGAGGTGCTTTGGGAACGGCGCCGGGAAGTGACGGTGGGGGGGAGGCGGATCCCCGCACTGAGCCCCGAGGATCGGGTCCTGGTGCTCTCCTTCTACGCATGGAGGCGGCGGTGGGAGCGGCTCGGCGCCCTGGTTGATTTGAGCCGGTCGCTCTGCGCCCCCAACCTGGGCTGGGAGGGAATCTTCGCCGAGGCCGAGCGACTATCGATCACCCGAATTCTCGGAATCGGTCTGCTGGAATCGGAGCGGTTGCTGGGCGCCGCGATTCCGCCGGCCGTGAAAACCTGGTGCTACCAGGATCCGAGATTGCCGCGTCTGCTGGATGAGGTCGAGCGGGGCCTGAGACGCCGCCTGCTCGCTCCCCGAGAGCGATTCACGCCTCCAGATTTCCTGCTCATGCGGGCGCGCGAGAGGCGCCGCGACCGGATCTCTTACGCAATCCCCGCCGCGCTGCGGATCGCACGTCCTCTCCGTCCGGAGCCCAGGCCCTGGGACTACCTCTCGAGGCTCTTTCGTCTTCTGGCTCGCTACGGCCCGAAGCCGGTCACACGTTTGCTCGCGGCGATCCGACAACGAGGTTAGGGTTCGCGCAACATCATTGACCCACGAGACGAGGATCGATGGAGCTCGACCGGTCCGCGACGCACGGACAATTCACGCCCTTCGCGAACGCACGAAGCTTCGCCCCCCCCGGGGATTCCTTTCTGCTCAGCGCCGAATCGTCCGAGATCAGAGCGCTCGCCGATCGCTTGTGGCCACCCGGGCCCGGCAGTGAAGTTCGCGAACCTCGAGCGCGCTTTCGTGTCTCCGTGGCGAAGGCTGCCTCCGAGTGCTCGACCGTGGGAGAGAGCTGGCGGGTTGATCCGCCGCACTACCTCGTGTCGTACGGCGACCGGCTCGAGACGCGGATCGACACCGATGCGGCCACCGTCGATGCCTGGGTGGGCCCTGGACTGCTGCGCACCGATCCATACACAGCCTCCCGCCTGCTTCTCGAAGCGCCGGCGGCGATTCTGCTGGCGACCCGCGCGTGGCAGCCGCTCCACGCGGCGGCCATTGTCGGCACGACCGGCGCCGTGGTCGTTCGCGGCGGCAACGGCGCCGGCAAATCGACCTTGGCCGCCCGCGCCTTCCGCGACGGCCTTCAGGTATTCGGAGACGAGAGCATCTTGGTCCACCGCGAGGCACCGCATCGCATCGCGGTCGCGGTGCGAGAGCTTCTGATTCGCCCCGATGCCGCGCAACTGGTGCGCCCGATCGGACCCATCCGGGAGGTTCTGAGCGGGGACGAGCGCAAACTCCGGCTCGCCATGGACAGATCGCCGACCCCAGTCGCTCGGGAGACCCCGCACAAGGCAACACTTCTTCTGGGAGATAGGGACCGAAGCGGCGGCGCGCTGCTCACACCGATCGGCGCGGAGGAGTTCGTCCTGGAATTCGCCAAAGGAGAGATTCCTCAGGAGCGCCTCGCGGGTTGCGATCCCGATCGGGTGGCCCGTGCGTGGGCCGCCGGTCCCACCTTCAGACTCGACGGACACCGAGATCTGAGCGGCGCGATCGGTGCCCTCCGCGGGCTGCTGGAGAACGCGATATGACCGAGACGGTCCTCCTGGCTCATGCATATTTCCTCTACTACGACGAGAAGCAGACTCGCAAGATGCGCCCCTACGCGCCTCTGGCGACCCTCATCGCGGGGCAGGTTTTGAGGGAGCGGGGGCATCGTGTGGAGCTTTTCGATTCGATGCTCTCGAGCGGCACGGCCGAGTTCGAAGCGCTGCTTCGGCGCACGAAACCAAGCACCGTCGCCATACTGGACGACAACTTCAACTTCCTCAGCAAGATGTGCACGACGCGGATGCGGGACGCGGAGCTCGAGATGATCCGCATGTCTCACTCGATGGGAGCCAAGGTCGTGGTCAACGGCTCGGATGCCAGCGATCGGCCCCGGAGCTATCTCGATGCCGGAGCCGATGCCATCATCGTAGGTGAGACGGAGGAGACGCTGCCGGAGCTCTTGAGCGCGTGGAGATCGGGCTCTCCGGTGGATGAGATCCGCGGCCTCGTTCTGCCCGGCGAAGGCGAGCTGCGCCGAACTCCCGCGCGCGCCCTCGCTACCGACCTCGACGCACTGCCGCTGCCGGCATGGGATCTGGTCGACGTGGAGCTGTACCGCCGCGCCTGGATCCGAGCACACGGAAGACTCTCGTGGAGTATGGTCAGCACCCGCGGCTGCCCATACGGCTGCAATTGGTGCGCGAAGCCCCTCTATGGCAGGCGCTACGCGCAGCGTTCTCCCGGCGACGTAGCCAGCGAAATGCAGGCGCTCCAGCGCCGATTGGCGCCCGATCACATATGGTTCGCCGACGATGTTTTCGGACTCACTCCGCTCTGGATCGAGAGCCTGGCCGTCGAGCTGGAGTCGCGTGATGTGCGGATCCCTTTCACGCTTCAATCCCGCGTCGACCTGATGACCGAGTCGGCCTGCCGAGCGCTGGCCCACGCTGGCGCCGAGGAGGCATGGCTGGGCGTCGAAAGCGGCACCCAGGCGATTCTGGATCGGATGGAGAAGGAGATCTCGCTCGACATGGTGCGGCGGGCCACTCGCCGCTTGCGCGCGCATGGAGTGCGGCCATCATGGTTCCTTCAGCTCGGTTACCCGGGAGAAGACTGGGCGGCCATCCTCTCCACCCGCGACCTGATCCGCGAGGAGTCGCCCCACGATATCGGGGTGTCGGTCTCTTATCCCCTGCCCGGCACGAGGTTCCACGAAATGGTCTCCGCTCAGGTGGACGGTAAGACGAATTGGAACGATTCCGACGACTTGGCGATGCTGTTCAACGGAACCTATGGGACGGTGTTCTATCGCAAGGTGCGCGATCTTCTCCATGAAGAGGCTCTGGTGGCCGTCACGGATGATGGGGTGGAGCGCGCCTCCCGAACGATCGATTTGGACCGTGCTTGGGACGCTCTCGGCGAAGAGGAGGGGGAAAACCGCCACGAGAGTCCGACCGTGCTGCCCGGTTCCGATTCCACCCTCGGGTGAGTGATGATCGTTTTCGTCAATCCCCGGGTCACCAAGGCGCGAAACAGCCGTTTCCCCCTCTCGCTCTTGCATCTCGCGGCGGCACTGCCGGAGGGATGCGAGTGGACCTTGGTCGACGGCAACCGAGCGGATGCCGACCCGATCGCCGAGGTCGATGCACTCGTGGGCAAGGGTCCGGAGCCGGTGGAGATGGTGGCGGTCACCGTGATGCCGGGGCCGCAGCTCCCGAGCGCTGTTCATTTCAGCCGCGCGATCAAGGCGAGGCATCCCGATCTGCCCCTCGTATGGGGAGGGTACTTTCCGACCCTCTATCCCGATCCGGTGCTGCGCGCTCCCTACGTGGACTGGGTCGTGCGGGGGCAGGGTGAGCGCACTCTGGTCGAGCTGCTCGACGCGCTTCGAAGGGAACGAGACCCGGAGTCGATCGCCGGTCTCAGCTTTCGCCGAGGAGATAGCGTTCACCGCGGGCCGGAGCGGATCTGGGAAGGTCCCGACACATTTCCCCCGGTGCCTTTCGATCGCATCGATGTCGCGAGCTACCTTCAGCCGACCATTCTCGGCGAGAGAACCGGCGTCTACCACGCATCGATCGGTTGTCCCCACAAGTGCAATTTCTGTGGCGTCATCGCCGCCTACGGTAGCCGCGAGCTGGCGGAATCACCGGCAAGGGTGGAGCGACAGCTTCGTTTATTGAGCCGAGAATATGGCATGGACGGGGTTCATTTTTACGACAACAACTTTTTCCTGGGCGAGTCTCGCGCCTTGGAGCTTTGCGAGCGGATCACACCCTTGGAGCTGGCCTGGTGGTGTGAAGCCCGAGTCGATACGATGTTGCGCTACGGCGCGAACACCTGGGAGAAGATCCGATTCTCGGGACTGAAAATGGTGTTTCTGGGCGCGGAGTCGGGATCGAACGAGAGTCTGGAGCGGAAGAACAAGAACCTGAAGGTGGAAGAGATCGAGGAGATCGCACGAAAGACGCGCGAATTCGGGATCGTGCCTGAGTTCTCGTTCTGTCTGGGCGATCCCGAGGACCCGGGAAAGGACGTCGAGGATGCTCTGACCCTGATCCGCGGTCTCAAGGGGATCAACCCCGCCAGCGAGATCATCCTCTACTACTACACGCCGACGCCGCAGCGGCGACCCACCCCATTCGACGATGCGCTCGGCGCCGCATCGACACCCGACACGCTCGAGGAGTGGATCGAGCCGAAATGGATCAACTGGATGACGCACGCCGATCCGCAGGTGCCGTGGCTCACGGGAGAGCTGAAGTCGAGGGTGAGAAACTTCGAGTTGGTCCTGCGAAGCCGCTTCGCTTCCAAACACAACCGGGGTCTCGGACTCTGGTCCGAGAGGTTGATGCGCGGGGCTGCCTGGTGGCGGTGGTGGCGCGGTGACTTCTCCGACGCGGTCTTGCTCAGAGCACTGGACCGCCGGGCGCGCAGCGCCGGCGTGGACCGCCGGGAATACGGGCATTTGCGCCCGGCGTGGCGAGGGAGTGGCGAGTGAGCGATCTGCTTTTGACGCACGGCTACATCTTGGCGGAGGACGAGAAGGAGCAGGAGATCATGAGGCCCTATCCGCCCCTGGGCATCCTCTACATCTCCGCCTATCTGAAGGATCTCGGCTTCTCGGTGGAGATTCACGATCCGACGATGGGCCGCCGATCCGAGCTGGAGAACCGTCTCGTTCGCGACGCGGCGACGGTTTTGGGCATCTACACGACGATGATGACCCGCGCCTCGGTCTTGCGGATCGCCGCGCGGGCGAATGCGCTCGGCTGGACCGTCGTCGTGGGCGGTCCCGACGCGGGAAACTACGCGGCCGAGTATCTGGAACATGGGGCGCACGTCGTCGTGCGCGGCGAGGGGGAGGAGACTCTTCGGGAGCTACTCGAAACCTTGCCGCGCCGGGGCCCCCATCGCCTTCAAGGTATCCGGGGGATCACATTCAGCGACGAAGAGGGGCGAGCGGTCGCCAACCCCGGCCGAGCTCTGATCGCCGATCTCGATTCCCTGCCCTTGCCCGATCGAGAGGCGATCGACATCGACGCCTATCTCGATGTCTGGAAGACCCACCACGGCATGGGTTCGGTCAACCTGATCACCTCCCGCGGTTGCGCCTATCGATGCAATTGGTGTTCTCATGCGGTGTTCGGCCATTCCCATCGACGTCGCTCGGCCGTGGGTGCCGCCGACGAGGTGGAATCGATCGTGCGGCGCTACGATCCCGACCAGCTCTGGTACTCCGACGACGTCTTCACGATCAGCCGAAAGTGGTTGCGGACTTTCGCTCTCGAGCTCGACCGGCGCGGCATCCACCGGCCCTTCGAGACGATCACCCGAGCCGATCGAATGAAGGGGGACGAGGTGGTCAGAACACTTGCGGAGCTCGGCTGCTATCGGGTCTGGATCGGTGCCGAGAGCGGATCGCAGCGGATTCTCGACGCGATGGATCGGGGTGTGACCACCGACGAGATCGATTGGGCGGTTTCGGCGGCGAAGCGGGCGGGGATCGAGACCGGTCTCTTCCTGATGTGGGGATACGAGGGGGAGCAGTTCGAGGACGTAGAAGCGACAGTGGAATTCGTCAGTCGCGTTCAGCCCGACATCTTCTTCACGACGCTGGCCTATCCGATCAAGGACACCGGCTACTACCGGAAGGTCGAGGATCGGGTGGTGCGCCCCGGACCGTGGGCGGAGATCTCCGATCGCGAGCATGGCGTGCGGGGACGGCCGGGTCGCGAGCACTTTCGCCCGGCGGATCGTTGGCTCCGCGCGGCCGCAGAAGCTGCGTCATTGACGCGCTCCGATCCCCCGCGGGCGAACGAGCTCGAAGAGGAGGCGGCGCTTGCCAAAGAGGAGTTCCGCGAGGCGTGTCACAGGTTCGAGGCCGAGTCGTGAGCCCTCAGCCCTCGGCCTTCGACGAGTTGGCGGCCGACTACGACCGCCAGTTCAGCGAGACCGAGCTGGGCGGAAGGCTGCGCGCGCGGGTGTGGCGCCGAATCGAAGCCGCGCTCTCGCCCGATTCACGGATTCTAGACCTCGGTTGCGGCACCGGTCGTGACGCGGTTTTCGCTGCGTCATGCGGGGCCGAGGTCGTGGCCGTGGACGCGTCGAAGGAGATGGTGGCCGCGGCTCGCCGTGCGGGCGCGTCTCAGCGCGATCGGGTGCGGATCTACCACTGCGCGATGGAAAACCTGCGTTCGCAGCCGGCCTGCGACGGTCCTTTCGACGCGGTGATCTCCAATTTCGGAGCGCTCAACTGCGTGGCCGATCCGACCGCGGTCATCGCCGACCTGGGCGCCAGAATGCGACCGGGAGGCAGGCTCTTCGCTTGCGTCATGGGGCCCTGCGTGCCCTGGGAGTGGGGCTGGATGCTGGCGCACGGGAAGCCGCTCGAAGCGTTTCGCCGATTGAATCCGGCGGGAGTCCGTTGGCGCGGAATGCGGATCCACTATCCGCGGGTGGGGAGATTCCGGCGGCTCTGCGAGCCGACCTTGCGCGTCGATCGAATCAGCGCGCTGGGTGTGTTTCTGCCGCCCACCTACGTCGAGCCCTGGATTCGATCCCGGCCCCGACTCCTGCGCCGCCTGGACGCGCTCGACCGGAGATGCGAAACGAGCGCCTGGGCCGCGCGGCTAGCCGATCACTATCTGGTCGAAGCGGAGCGGATCTGAGATGTCCGGGCTGATCTCTTCGCACGAGCCGTTGACTCGGGTTCCGATCCTGATCCTCTATCCCCACAGCCGCTGCAACTGCCGCTGCGTCATGTGCGATATCTGGCGTGCCGGCGACACCAACGAGATCGATCCGGATCTCTTGGCGGAGATGATCGTGGACTGGAAGGCCCTCGGTGTGGAGGAGATCGTGCTCTCCGGCGGTGAGGCGCTGATGCACCGGCGGATCGAGGAGCTACTCGCCCTGCTGCATCGATCCGCTTTTCGACTCACGCTGCTCTCGACCGGTCTCCTGCTCGAACGCCACGCGGAGGCGGTGGCGCGCACCTGCGCCGAGGTGGTCCTCAGTCTGG
>NYZA01000100.1 GCA_002686955.1 Gemmatimonadota bacterium | reverse complement strand
GCCGCCATCACCGCGGGGGGTCGGCTTTCGAACCCCGCCGCCGGTGGGAGCTCCGCCCCCCTCGCGGTTTGACCCACGCGTCTCCGCCCCGCTCCAAGCGGGTCAGCTCGGCACGAATCGAGATCGGGGAGCGCTTCAGCTCGATCGCGGCGAGCATCGATGGACTCTCCCGCGTGACCACGAAGCGCCACGAGAAGTCGTCGTCGATCAGGTGGTAGGTCAGCATATCGGTCCGCGGGAGCAGATCGTCGGCCCTGGGCTTCGGCTCGGAGAATTCAGCCTCGACCACGATACAGCGCCGAGTGCGTCCGAGCACTTTGCGCTCCACCTCTTCCAGCCCCCGTAGCGTCATCGTCAGCCTGCGTCCCTCCATCTCGAGCGGATAGCCGCGGCACGTGCCGATCTCCCACGACTCCAGATGAAGGGTCGCCCCGACCGCGATGAACCAGCTCGCGCCTTCGATCAGGGGGCGTTTTCCGTGCTCCCCGTAGTCCACCCATCCGATCTCCCGATTCGCCTTTGCGTGCAACGATTGCTGCACATCGGCCTGATCGATCCTCTTCTCCCACCAGCGCGGCAGCCCGCTCATCGGATCGAGGAGCGCGCGGTAGAGGTTGTCGATCGGGTAGAGGATCCCCCCGATTCCGATGGTTCGCGCTCTGCCCTCGACCAGGATTCCACCCAGGGAGTCCGGTTCGATCGCAAGGCTGGCCTCGACGACCGGCACATTCACCAGAGCGATTCGAAAGGTGCTCACCTCGGGCACCACCGCCATCGGTTCAGCCGGCGCGGCCCCCAGGCATCCCAGAGTGGTCGCGGCCAAGAGCCAACCTCGAGCGAGCCGTCGGAACCTCACGCCGGCCTCTCGATCAGCTCGCTCAAAGTCACGGCCTCGAACCTCCTCTCCCGTAGCGCGGGCAGCACCCGATCCACCGCCTCGACCGTCGCGGAGCGGTCTCCGCCGCCATCATGGAGTACGACGATCGATCCGGCGCCCACCCGCAGGCGCAGCCATCCTTCGATCCAGGTCGCCGGCGGTCGCGTCCAGTCCCAGGGCATCACCGACCAGAGCATCACCCGGTATCCGCGCTTCGCCGTCGCCGACAGCAGACGGGGATCTCGCAGGCCGTAGGGAGGTCGAAAGAGGCTCGTCCTACCCCCTCCCGCGTCGCGAATCGCATCCGCGCCCGCATCGATCTCCTTCTCGATCTCGGTCCGCGAGAGGAAGATCATGCGCCTGTGGGAGAGCGAGTGGTTGCCGATCTCGTGCCCCGATCGCGCCACCCGCTCCACCAGCGATCGGTTCCTCAGAGCCTGCTTCCCGACCATGAAGAAGGTCGCTCTGGCGCCGTGCCTCTCCAGCACATCGAGCAGAGGCGGAGTGTTCTCCGGGTCGGGGCCGTCGTCGAAGCTGAGCGCGAATCGGGCGGGCGACGCCGTCGATCCCCGCCAGATCACATGGTCGTAGAAGCGATCCCAGAGCAGCGGGCGCGTGACCCGTGTGGCGGCGAGGCCGTAGAACGCCGCGCCGGCGACCGCGACCGACCCGAACAAGGCTCCGCCACCGAGATTCACGCGGCTCGCCGTCCCTCTTCATCGCCCATCAGCGACCTCGTGCCGTGGACACGCCCCTTCCACACCACCTTGCCGAAAAGGGACGCCGGTCCCATCCATGTGATGTACGGCACATGGAGCAGGGCCCAGATCGGAAAGTAACGCAGCAGGTCGACCCGTCCGAACGCGATCGCCGCGCGCCGGAGCAGCATCAGCTCTCCACCCCATTTCAGAGCCAGCGCCGCGACCCAAGGGATCAACGCCTGACCCGGCGCCAAGACGACCAGCACCGGTGAGAAGAAAAGCAGCAGATTGAAGGTGTAGAAGAGGGTCAAGAAGGCAGCGTACGAATGGCGATGATGGGTGTATTTCGACCCCCAACGCTTCCGCTGCCGGTAGAAATCGCGCACCGTCCGCATCGGCTCGGTCAAGACCCGCGCTTCGGGCTCCGCCGCGAAGACGATCCGTCCCGTGCCGAGGCGCGCCACCCGCTGCACCATCAGGTCGTCGTCGCCCGATACCAGCGGGCCGATTTCGCCGAATCCTCCGATCTGGTCCCAGGTCGAGCGTCGATACCCCTGGCTTGCTCCCGAAGAGGCCAGAATCCAGCCGATCGATGTCGATCCCGCCGCGCAAGCGAAGAGGGAGAGCAGCTCCAGCGACTGGATCCGGATGAAGGTACGCTCGGAATGGTTCGGGCGATCGAGCTCGGCGAAGCCCGAGACCATGGCGACATCGGGCGCGAAGCAGCCGACCATCGAGGCGAGCCATCTGGGATGGGCCTCACAATCGGCATCGATCGGAAAGAGCAG
The DNA here is from genome assembly GCA_002686955.1 of Gemmatimonadota bacterium. Classification (GTDB taxonomy): domain Bacteria. The sequence continues at coordinate 11,053 of NYZA01000100.1, read as the reverse complement.
CTCACCCGTCGCCGCCGCGATCCCCTGATCGACGGCGTTCTTCTTCGGCGAATACCCCTTTGGGTTCGAATCGACCCGCACCAGGCGTACGCGTGGGTCGTGCCTTGCGTACTGGCGAACGATCTCCGCCGTCGTATCGGTCGAGCGATCGTCGACGACGATGATCTCGATCCGATCGGCCGGATAGTCCTCTTGTCGCTGGAGCGATTCGATGCAGCGGGGCAGCAGCGCTTCTTCGTCACGCGCGGGCACCACGATCGAGACGCTCGGCTGTTCCGCCGCGCGGTTTCGTTTCAAGCGCCCCAGGCCGAACCAAAACGCCGACACGAAGAGCAGATGCACCCCGCAGAGCGCAAAGAGCAGCGTGCGCCATCCCTCGATCCAGAGCGATTCCGCCGCCATCATATCGTCCTCTTTTTCGGTGGTCGCACTTTGCCTCTCGGGAAACGCTCGCCCTTCCAGCTATAGCCGCGAAGAATACCGAGGGGAGCCACCACGACCACCATCAAACTGAAAAGCGGCTCCACGATCCCGAGCGCGATCGACGGCGGATCTTCACCGAAGCGGCGCGCCGCGTTCGCCAGAAGCCCCCAATCGATCGCCGCGCGGACCCCCCAGGCCGCGCCCGCGAGAGCCCAGCAGCCGAGAGGATTCCAAGCGACGAACCCCATGCCCACCAACAAGATCGGTAGCAGGTGATAGAGATAGAGCACCCCCAGTCCGGCAACGATGCGCGGGGCGAATCGCGTGCTGTTCGATGCATGCCGTCTGCGCTGAGCGATCCAATCTCCCCATTCGCGCTTCGCCCGCCCTCGCACCGCCGCCGCGCGCCCCCGCGCATGCACGATTCGCCACTCGGTCTCGTCCCTCAGCCTGCCCATCGTCAGATCGTCGTCGCCGGCCCCCAATCCCGCGCTCGCCTGCATTCCCCCAGCGTCGGCCAGGGCTCTTCGGCGGTAGAGCAGATTCCGACCCGTGCAGGTCAGTGCGTAACCCGCCCCCGCGCTTCCCGCCGCCACCGCGCCCAGCCCGAGCGCCTCCAGCGAAGCGACGCGCCCCAGCCAACCCGCCCCATCGATCGGCGCCGGCCCGATCACCAGACCGACCTCGTCCCCCAGATGAGTGCTCATCGCCGAAATCCATGTCGGCTCGGGCCGCGTGTCCCCATCGGTAAAGGCCAGAAGCTCGTGTCGTGCCGCATCGATGCCCACCCCGAGAGAGTGTTTCTTCGGGGAAACTCCTGGGGGAGTGTGGGCGATACGCAGAATCCTCACCGACCGGCCCGAGCCGACGCATTCCGCGTGTCGCTGCGCGTGGTCCGCAGTGCCATCGACGGAGCGGTCGTCAACGACGATCAGCTCGACCGGACCTTCGTAGTCCTGACCCGTGATAGCTGCAACCAACCCCCCGATCGCTTCCGCCTCATCCCTGGCCGCCACGACCACGCTCACCGGGGGTCGCTCGTTCTCTACAGGCAACGATCGACCCATACCGCGGATCAACCACAGAGCCGCCCCCGCATGAAAAAGGGTGAGGGCCGCCACGGCCCAGGCGATCCATGTGAGCTCAACGCTCCACACGGAGGCCGACCCCGATCCGTGAATCGCTCAGATCTTCACCGGCCGAGTTGCCCAGATTCTCGATCTCGAGCCGGGCCGCCTCGACACGGAGGAAGCATTCGTAGAAGGGCTCCCACTCCGCCCGCAATTCGAGCTCGCGCGTCGTCTCGATCGTTCCGGTGAAGGCGTTTTTCGGTGTGTCGTAGGTCGACGGATCTAGTCGTTCGGTATCCGGCACGAAGTAACCACCGATTCCATCCGCCGTATGGCCAACGGAATAGCGAAGAATACTAAAGGAACACTCTAGGCTCAGCGCTCCGATCGGTCGCCATCCCAAGTCCCCCCGAATCTCGTCGGAATTCGGCAGAAGCCAGTGGCCGAGGGAACGATCGAAGTGGGTGTAGCTGTGGCCATCCAGGCGGTGCGTGTAGACCCAGGGATCGAGCCGGCTGTACTCGATCCCAGCATCGATGCCGGTCGAGCCGAAGACGGCGCGGGCTCCTCCGACCCAGCCGAGCTTGTTCCCGAAATGGTTCCAGGCCCGCGAGGTGTTGAAATCGTCGATCAGAAGCTCGCCCCATAGCGCCAGACCGTCGACCGGTAGCCAGAAGGCGTCGAACGACATCAGATTGTTGTCGAGATCGCCGAGGTAGTGCTCCGCGACGTGGAGCGGGAAGAGCGGGAGCAGATACTCCAGTTGAAACCCGCCGCGCTCACGCTCCGATTCGAGACGATCGGTCTGCCCGTAAACCACCGCCTCGCCCCCGCCCAAGCTGAGCCGCGGGTGGATCTTCGCCTCGATCCGGTGGGCGGCGAGGTATCGGGGCTCGTGGTCACCCCGCACCCAGCCGTGGACCGCCACGAAGCGCAAGGGACCCAGAGCGCGGGTCAGCCGGATCTGATCGAAGGCGTAGGAGTCGGAGCCGAGCAGCAGCCTGCCCGATCGCCCCGGCCCCCAATCGAGCAGCGATTTTCCGATCGAGAGATCGGCGATCGGAGTGGAGATCGCGGCATAGCCGTCGGCGGAATCCTGAAACTCCCCCTCCTCGCCCGCTTTGGTCGAGGGGGGGCCGTGGCGCGCCACGAATGTGCTGCGGCCGCTCGAGCCCTGCAAGCGGGTGTTGCGCACATCGGCCGAAAGCGCAAGCCGGCCGCCGAGGGTGGCCCTCATATGGCCGCCCACCGTGGTCGTCGATGCGGTCAGATCGAGTGCCTCGGTCGCTTCGTCCCCCGCCGCTACATAGCTCTCGCTGGCGTACAGATCGAGGACGAGCCGATCCCCATCCTCTTCGATGACCAGTGCGTACGGCTCGGTGCCGGCGCCCTCTACATCCCGCCCGAGCTCGGCCGCGAACTCCCGGCGGAGGGCGTCGAGATCGTGTTCCTCCCCCGCGGAGAGAACGAGCGCGCCTTCGGTCACTCGCTTTTCGACCCAGCGGATCAGCTTGGCGGCATCGGATCGGATGTAGGGTCGGCTCTGGGCGAATAGGGGCAGGTCGGAGGAGCGCACCTGAATCCGCGCCACGAATGGGTAGAGGCGGTGCCTGAGCGGAACCTCGAAAGGTGGGGCCGGCAGTCCGGAAGCGGGCGCGGCTCCGAAGAGGAGCGCCGCGAGCAGAGCTGTTTCGATCGAGCGTGACATGTGTAGAATCCGACCTGTTGGCAAGACGTTGAGGACGGGGGACCTTACCAGGATCCACGACAGATGAATCGGAGCAGTCCACGAAAGACCACTCGGCCGGCGGCGCGCTCGGCGTTTCTTCTTCTGATGCTCGGGGCTCTTGGCGCGCTCGGCTCGGCCTCCGGTGGCGATGCGCACTCCGACACCGGCCGTGCGGAACGGATCGTGGTCGCGGCGGTCGACGGACCGATCACTCCGATCTCGGCCGGCTTCGTCATCCGTACGCTCGAGGTCGCGGAAGAGCGGGGCAACGCGCTCTTCGTGCTCGAGCTCGACACACCCGGCGGGCTCGAAGAATCGATGCGCGACATCGTGAAGGCCTTTCTCGGATCGAAGGTGCCGGTGGCGGTTCTGGTCGGTCCTCCGGGGGGACGGGCGGCGTCGGCCGGCGCGATCATCACAATGGCGGCCCACGTGGCCGCGATGGCTCCCGGCACGAACATCGGCGCGGCCCATCCGGTGGCGATCGGCGGCGGCGAGATCGACGGGACGATGCGCGAGAAGATCGAGAACGACTTTCTCGCTCATGTGCGTGCGCTCGCCGCTGAGCGGGGGCGGAACGCCGAGTGGGCCGAGAAGGCGGTCTTGGAATCGGTCTCGGCCACGGCGGAAGAGGCGCTGGAGCTCGGTGTGATCGATTTCGTGGTGCGCGATCTCGGCGAGCTCATGGAGGAGGTGGACGGCCTCACGGTGGTCGTCGACGGCGATGAGCCCGTGGTTTTGAAGACGGCGGACGCTCCCGTGGAGCGGATCGAAATGAGCCGCAAGGAAGGCTTCCTCTTCGTCCTCTCGAACCCCACCGTCGCCTATCTGCTCGGGATCCTCGGAGCGTACGGCATCCTTTTCGAGCTCTGGAATCCGGGCACCCTTTTCCCGGGGATCGTCGGGGGGATCTGCATCCTGCTGGCCGTCATCGGATTCCAGGTCGTGCCGATCTCGTGGGCCGGCGTGGGGCTGATCGGCCTGGCGATGCTCTTTTTCATGCTCGAGGTGAAGGTCACGAGCTATGGAGCACTGACCGTCGCGGGTATTCTCTGTATGGTGCTCGGGTCGATCGTACTGATCGACGAACCATCTCTCGCTATCCCGGTGGTGTCCGTGGTACTTCCCGTCGTCGCGTTCACTCTTCTCTTCTTTCTTGCCGTCGTGGGGATGGCTCTGAAGGCGCAGGGCGCCCGAGTTCGGACCGGGGCGGAGGGGTTGATCGGCTGCATCGGACAGGTGCGTTCGGTGCTCGACGAAGGCGGTCGGCCCTACAGGGTGTTCGTCAACGGGGAGTACTGGTTCGCCTCGGCGGAGGGGGGGCGGCTCGACGTGGGCGATTCGGTGCGTGTGGTGGCGGTAGAGGGGCGCTATCTGCGGGTGGAAGTGGAGCGGTGAAGCCGGAACCCGATCCGAAGGGCAAGGAACCGAGCAAGGCCGGTGTGCTCGCCATCCTCGCCGGTGCGCTCGTGGCGGCGGCCGGGCCGCGTCTTTTTGCGTCTTTTCCTCGAATACTGGAGAATCCGATCATGCCATTTCTCTCTTTGCTCGTTGCGCTGCTTTTCATCCTTGCCACGATGCTCAAAGTGCTCAAGGAGTACGAGCGGGGCGTCGTATTTCGATTGGGTCGCGTGATCGGGGCCAAGGGGCCGGGACTGATCATCCTGATCCCCCTTATTGATCGCATCCAAAAAGTATCGCTTCGTACGGTCGCGATGGATGTGCCGCCACAAGATGTGATTACGCGCGACAATGTTTCGGTGAAAGTGAATGCAGTCATCTATTTCCGCGTGATGGATCCGGTGAATGCGATCGTTCAAGTCGAGGACTATCTGTACGCGACGAGCCAGATCGCGCAAACCTCCTTGCGTTCGATTCTGGGCGAGGCGGAGCTCGACGATCTCTTGACCGGCCGCGACAATATCAACCACCGGCTGCAAGAGGTGATCGATGCGCAGTCGGACCCCTGGGGGATCAAAGTGGCTTCGGTCGAGGTGAAGCATGTCGATCTGCCGACCGAGATGCAGCGGGCGATGGCGAAGCAGGCAGAAGCCGAGCGTGAGCGCCGGGCGAAGATCATCAACGCCGAGGGCGAGTTCCAGGCGGCGCAGCGCCTTTTCGAGGCCGCGGAGACGATCGCCGCCGAGCCGGTGGCGCTGCAGCTCCGTTACCTGCAAACCCTGACCGAGGTGGCGGCCGAAAACAACTCGACCGTGGTCTTCCCGGTTCCGATCGATCTGATCAAGGCGTTCGCGGAGAAGAGGAGCGGTGGGGGAGGGGATTGACGGACCATCGCTCTCGGTGTCGGTGAAAGAGCATGAAGAGGGGGGACTTCAGCCCGCGGGTTTCCGGCCGAGTTCGGGGACACCACCGAGCTGGGGCCAACTGCCCCAGCCAAGAAGCGCCCCCTCCCTCCAGCAAAGTGAACCGCCATCATGGCAAAAAGCGGTCTACGTGGTGCGCGGGGCACTTGCGCCTTGGCAGCAACCGGTCATGCACCCCCGCATCGTCTCGAGCGCCCTCGAAGGAGTTGAAGAGCATCGGGATCCAGCGCGAGACCGATGGATGAGCCCCACCTCGAAAGCTCGCTCTGGGGATCGGCCCGTCACCTCTCGCCCTTCTACACTAATTGCGGGATGGGAAAATGTCTCACGCATGTTGGCAGCGAGGGTACCGTAACGGTCCCCTCTGGGGGCCTTCATCAAGCCACCCGCTTTGCGGGTGGTAGCTGACTTGTCATCTTGGCGCCCAGATGTGCCGCAGATCTGGTGCAGATGGGATGCCAAATGACAAGTTATTCTTGCCCGGACCCTAAAGCCAACCACATCGCCCAAAGCGTCCACAGAACGATCACCGACCAGCTGATTGCCATCGCCGCGCCCGACACCGGCATCAGCCATAGAAGCCCTCCGCTCCAGTGGATCAGAAGCGGCGCGGCCGTGTGCGCCAATGCCGCCGCCCCCGCGATGAAGACGATTCCGCCCGAGAAAGCGGGGGGGAGGCCGGTCAGCACGAACAGATGGGCTAGGATCAGATAGACCACGGCGATCGAGAAAATATGTTGGTGGAAGAGATCGAGGATCCAGGTCCATTCGAGATCGATCTCGGGTGTAGCCGAATCGTCGCCGAAGGGAAGCTCAATCGAGGGACCTGACGCCGCTACACCATTCGAGGCCGCGCTCTCGCCCACGTAGCGCGCCGCGACGCCATCCGCATCACCAACGCGCACACGATGGATCTCCACCGACGACCAGATCCCCAGCGCGATGCAGATCAGGAAGAGTGTGTAGACACATTTCACCGGCAGCGGCAGACTCGCCACATGGTAGCCGTTCCCGGTGAAGACCTTCACGGGCGCAGCACTTCCACCATGCCTGGCTCCAGTACTAGAAGCTCCGCCAGGACCAGGCATCGTTTCACTCCACGGACGAGGGAGTGAGCGGAAATCGTCGCTCCCGAAATTGCATCGATATCATCACCGACGCGGAGCCGGTCGGTCGATCTCTTCCCTTCGAGCTGTCGGGTGAAGCGGTGCCCGCGAACCTCGTCTCCATAGGCCTCGCGATAGACCAACACTTCGATCCGCTCCGCGGCTCCGTCCGTGCCGACCAAAACCCCGAAGGTGATCGGCATGTGCTGCCCGATCTCCTCGTCGATCAATGCGATGCCCCGGATTCCGCCCTTGCCGACACCATAAAAAACCGTGTACGCGTCCCGCGCGGGCTCTCCGAGCCTCTTCGCCAATCGCGCGGCCTGCGAAGGGCTCGGATCGATCGTCCGATAGCTGACCCGCTCGCACTCCGCGAAGAACGATTTGAGCAGATCCGCCTTCGTCCAATAGACCCCCTGTGCCGGCGCAGCAGTCGCGAGTGCGCCAGCTATGAGGGCGGCCCCGAGCGTGTCTCGCGCCCGGGGGATCCGCTGTCGAATTGCGTCACGCATGGAAGGTCTTTTTGACTCAGAACATGAAGCCCACACCAAGGTCGACGAGCGTCTCGCCCTTGGCAACTCCGCCCTTTTGGCGGATCGTCGCATTGCCCTTGAAGGCCACCTGTGGAACGGGACGGAAGCTGAGCCCGACAACCACGTCGTCCACGGCGTACGCCTCGTCGCCGGCTGTCTTGTCTCGGCCGTCGAGGCTCGAAGCCGTATCGTAGTGCTCGTAACGAAGGAAGGGCACGAGTGCCTCCGAGCGATCGCTCCGAGCCAGAAGATCGTAGCCTACCTCGCCGTAAAAGCCGACGATCCGTGACGCGACATCCGGTCCATTGCCCCCGTCGGTGAGTCTCAGCTCCTCCGTGTCGCCTATCGAGAACGAGGCGACCTCGGCGCGCGCCTCGATGCCCCGCTTCTTGTAGCGCGCATCGAGAGTGCCGCCCGCGACCGGAACATCGATGTCGAGACCGGCGTTTGCTCCGGCAGAACCGAAGTAACCGGAGAGCCCGAACACCGCTCCCGGCAACGGCTCATGCTCGAGCCGCCCGGTGAAGGCCAGACCGTCCGCCACTGCCTTCGCGCCGCCCTGGCGCCCCTTGCGGATCCCGTTCTTCAAAGAGAAGCCGGCGGCGTCGAGTCCGGACATCGCGTAGAGCTCGAATCGCCATTCTTCCGCGGGAGAGAGCGCGATTCCGATCCCGGGCTCGCGCCAGGTGGAGGGAACGATGAGCTTGTCGACCATCGGCCGTTCCACGCCGTTGAAGAGGGGCGGCTCGTGCCACTGGTTCACGATCCCCATCGGCACCAGCATCAATCCCGCGCGGATCGCCAATGCCCGATCGAACACCTCGTAGTCCACGTAGGCCTGCTCGACCGCTACTTCGCCCGGCAGATCGTCGCCCGCGAGGGTGTGCTCGATCTCGATCTCACTCGAAAACCGGAGCCCCGGCGTGAACTCGTGACCGACATAGATGATGAGCCGGTGCAGATCGACCCCGGCGGAGCCCTCGTCGGCATCCTCTTCCTTCGCGTAGTTGTAGTGGAGCTCACCGTAGCCGCCGACGATCGTCTTCGAAGGTCGGTGGCTGTAGTGGGGAGTGGAGCCGTGAAAGGGTTCGTCCTCTTCGGGCAGATCCACGACCGGCCCCTCGGCAGCGGCGCCGAGGGCGGGATGAGTGGACGAGAGGAGGAGCACACTGGCAATCATGGGGGCGATGGTTCGGAGCTCGGGCATCGGTCCTATCCGGGATAAATGGTAGCGCGGATGAGTCGCGTTTTCAGTTAGATCGAAGTCGGCAGCTTGCCGGAGCACGACTGGGAAGTCAAGTCGAATGAGGTACCATAATCCGCCACCCAATCCGCGATTCGCCGTGCAAATCTTGGCCTTAGTCGAGGCGCCGCACCGATTTGAGCGCAGGCGTAGTAGAACTACGTTGAGCATCAAATCGGTGCGAGCGACGAAGGATAAGGTCAAGAGGCGTATGGCGAATCGCGGACTGGGTGGTGGATTATGGGGTAGACTCCGCGCATGGAGAGCCTGTCGTTCACTGTGGAGCGGCTGACGTTCCAGAGTCCCGACAGCGATTTCGCCATCGTCAGGGTCTCGCTGGACGAGCCGAAAGGGGAGTCGGCGACCGCTCTCGGAGAGCTGCCGGGTGTTCATCCCGGCGTGCGCGTACGCGCGAAAGGGGAATGGATCCAGCATCCGCGCTACGGGCGCCAGCTACGCGTTGCAAACTTCGCGGTGCTCGAACCGCACGACGCCGACGGGGTGCTGCGCTACCTCTCATCGGGAGCGGTCGAGGGGCTCGGTGCCGCGCTCGCGAAGAAGGTCGTTGATCATTTCCAGGACGAGACCATTCCAGTGCTCGATGCCGCGCCCCATCGCCTCGTCGAAATCCGGGGGATCGGCAAGGCGACCGCGGAGAAAGTACGCAAGGCCTGGTCGGACCACCGAGAGATCCGAGAGATCATGCTCTTTCTGCAGAGCCATGGCATCGGCCCTGGTTTCGCGGGCAGAATTCACCGGCGCTATGGCGCAGACACGGTGCGGGTGGCCAAGGAGGATCCGTACCGCATGATCCAGGAGGTGCGCGGAATCGGTTTCGCGACGGCCGACGCTTTGGCCCGCGAGCTGGGCTTGCCCCCGGAAGACCCATCGAGGCTCGGTGCGGGACTCGCGCACGCGCTGCTCGAAGCCACCGATCGAGGCAATCTCTACCTGCCGCGGGCGCCCCTGCTGCGAAAGGCCGAGAAGCTGCTTTCGGTCGAGCACGAGCTGATCGGTGACGAGCTGGAGCTGACGGTCGCGCGCGGAGATCTGGTCGGCGATGAGGACCGCATCTACCGCCCAGAAATGTACGCCTGTGAGGTCGAGGTGGGCCGGCGCCTGCGCGAGCTTGCGTCGGCGCGCCCGAAACTGGGCTCCACCCACCGCTCGGTCGAGGACGACATCGCCCAGGTGGGCCGAAGGCAGAGGCTCGACTTCACGGAGCGACAACGTGCGGCGCTCCACCAGGCCCTTGAGAGGAAGATCCTCGTGGTGACCGGTGGGCCGGGCACGGGAAAAACCACGATCACGGTGGGCTTGATCGCCCTCTTCGGCCTGCGCGGACTGCAAGTCGGCCTCGCGGCGCCGACCGGGCGCGCCGCCAAGCGCTTGGCCGATGCATCGCATCTTCGTGCCAGCACGATCCACCGCATGCTCGCCTTCGATCCGGAATCGGGGGAGTTCACGAGGAACGAGGACCGGCCGCTCTCGTGCGATGTGCTGATCGTCGACGAGGCATCGATGATCGATGTGCCCTTGATGCTCCATCTGCTCAGGGCCTTGCCGCGCGAGACGAGGCTGATCCTGATCGGCGATGTGGATCAACTACCTTCGGTGGGGCCGGGGACGCTGCTCAAAGATCTGATCGCCTCGGGCGTGGGGGGGGTGATCGTGCTCGATCAGATCTTCCGCCAAGACGAAACCAGCCGCATCGTTTCGAACGCCCATCGGATCAACAAGGGGGAGATGCCGGAGCTTGCGAACGGCCACGGGTTCTACTTTCTGAGCCGCGAAACGCCGGAAGAGATCGCGGACACCGTGGTCGATCTGGCCGCGTCCCGACTGCCGAAGGCCTACGACCTGCACCCACGCGATGAGATCCAGGTGATCGCTCCGATGTACAGGGGCGATGCCGGCGCCGATCGCCTGAACGAGCGCCTCCGAGACGCGATCAATCCCGAAGGGAAAGCACTGATCCGCGGACAGCGGGAGTTCCGCGTCGGCGACAAGGTGATGCAGATCCGCAACGACTACAACAAGCTGATCTTCAACGGAGATATCGGAGTCGTAGCCGCGCTGGACGGGAAGACGCTCGAGGTACGCTTCAGCGAATCGGTGGCCGAATACACGAGTGCCGATCTGGACGATTTGACGGCGGCTTATGCGGTCTCGGTTCACAAGAGTCAGGGCTCGGAGTTTCCGGCGGTAATCTTGCCGGTATCGACGCAGCACTTCGTGATGCTGCAGCGGAACCTGTTGTACACGGCGCTGACCCGGGCGCGCAGGCTGGCAGTCATTGTGGGGACGGAGGAGGCGGTAAGGCTGGCGGTGCAGCGGGATCAGGTGAGGCGGCGGTACTCGGGGTTGCGGGAGCGGTTGGCACAACCAGACCGATAAGGGATATTATGTAAACCTGCGTTGCAGGTTTACATAATATCGAAGGCGTTATGTAAACCAACGCGCTTCCTGTACGTGGCTCTGCTCCTTGGTTGTTTTTGCGTTGGTTTACATAACGCCTTCGGGCTTCGGCACTGCTTTGGCTTCGGCACTGCTTTGGCTTTGGCACTGCTTTGGCTTTGGCACTGCTTTGGCTTTGGCACTGCTTTGGCTTCGGCACTGCTTTGG
>NYZA01000099.1 GCA_002686955.1 Gemmatimonadota bacterium | reverse complement strand
GTGGCGGCCGCGCTGCCCCGAATCGTCTGGCATATGGACGAGCCGGCGGGGTTCGCGCTCTGCAACTATTTCGTCTCGGAGATGGCGCGCGAAGCCGGAGTGCCGGTCGTGCTCTCGGGGCTCGGGGGAGACGAGCTCTTCGCCGGCTACGAACGCCACCGGGTGCTGATGGAGCGGGAGCGCCTCTTCGATCGATTCGCGCGGCTGCCCTCGTTCACGCGGGGGCCCTTCGCCCAGCGCCTCGCGGAACGCCTCCCGGTGCCACGGGCGGGTGCCTTCGTGCGACAGGCGGCGATCGGTCTCGCGGAGCGGAACGCCGGCTACAAGTTCGTGGCGACGCACGCGGAGCGGCTCGATCTGTACACGCCGGCCTTGGCGGAGATCTGCCGCACCGCCCGCACCGAAGCCCTGGTCCTGCCCCATCTCGACGCCGGCGCCGGCGCGGTCGATGCCGTGCTCAGGGCCGATCTGCACACCTTCCTCCCGAACGACCTCCTGCGTCATATGGACACCCTGTCGATGGCATTCTCGATCGAGGCGAGGGTGCCGATCCTCGACCACGAGCTGGTCGAGCTGGCCGCGAGGATGCCCGCGGAGCACAAGATCCGCGAGGGTGAGTTGAAGGCGGTGCTGAAGGACGCCGTCGCGGATCTGGTCCCGGAGAGTGCGTTGCGGCGGGCGAAACAGGGTTTCAACTTCCCGATGCATAAATGGATGAACGATTCTCTTCGACCGATAGTTGATGCGGCTTTGCATCCAGATGTGGTGGCGAAGCGCGGTCTCTTCAGACCGGAGGCAGTGGAAGCGCTGGTCGCCGCGTTTCGGGCGGGCAGCTCGGGGAGCGATCCGATGGCCTGGTGGATTCCGCAGATCCGCGTCTGGAGTCTGGTGGTGCTCGAGCTGTGGATGCGGCTCTATCTCGATCATCCCTCGGCCGACTCCGCCCCCGATTGCTCCACCGAAGAGCTGTTGGCCGCCGCTCCGGAGGCGGTTCTGTCGTGACGTCGACCGAGGGCGCCAAAGCACCGATCGTGCTCTTTCCGAGCGCCGGAGCCGCCCGCTCGAAATCGGTGTTTTCGAGGGCGATGGAGCTGGGCCCCGTGCATCTGGTCGTTCGCCGGGAGAAAGGGGGCTTTGGGCTGCGCGCGACGGGCGATCCCGATGCCGCGTACGAGGCCGCCTGGTCCCCCAGTGAATTCGGCTCGGCGGATGCACGAGCGCTCGCCCGAGCGATCCGGACACTGAGCCCGGCGCGCGTCATCGTTCTCCACCCCCAGCCCGGTGGGCGGGGCTGCTTCTGGATCGAGTGGGCGGCTCTTCGCGCCGGCGCTCCGGCCGAAGTGGACGACGGCAACGCGCGGCCGATGACGCGCCCACGTCTACTCGCCTCCTGGGCGCTGCGCGGAGTGGGCCATCGGCTCCTGCTCGCATTCGAGATCGTCTTCGCCCTCGCCGCGCTGGCGCTGCTCCGGGCCCTGAGATGGGTCGCGCCACTGATCGGTCTCGCCGCGCGAAGGCTGCGTCATCGACGCGACCCGCTACGCGTCACCTTTCTGGCTTTCTATCCCCGATCGGCGGCGGGCGCGCGCTATCGCGTGCACCATTGGGTCGAGCGGCTGAAAGGGATCGAAGGGATCGATTGCCGCGCCCTCGAGCCTTCCGAATCCGCCTTCCACGCCGCCACCTTCGGTCGCGGCACACCGGGAGGGCGCTCGATCTACATGGTGGCGGTATTCCTGCGCCGCCTGACGCAGCTCTTCCGCGTGGCGGGCGACGATGTCGTGGTGGTCCGCATGGCGCTCTTCCCATACTTCCCGTACGGGGGACCGGCCATGGAGGAGGTCCTCCGGCGGATGGGACCGCGCATGATTGTCGACCTCGACGACGCAATCCATCTCTACTACCAGCCGCCTCGCTCGGGCAATCGACTGCTTTCGGCCATCTACGAAGCCCTGCGGCGGCCCGATCGGGTGGCCCGCTCGATCGCCATGGCCGACGCCGTCATCGCCGGGAATCCGACCCTCGCCGACTACGCCCGCCGGTCTCGAACCGACGCGAAGGATGTCCATATCGTCCCCACCTGCATCGACGTCGACCGCTACGCAGCGGTAGATCGCTCGCGCGACGCCGGCGCCCCGACCGTCTTGGGCTGGGTCGGTACCCCCTGGAACCTGCGGCATCTCGATGGCATCGCGCCGGCTCTGGAAAGGATAGCGGCAACGTCCGAGGTCGAGCTGCGGGTCGTGTCTTCGGCGCCCCACGCCATTCGCGGCGTGAAGGTTGAAAACCGCACCTGGACCCTCGAGCGCGAGATCGAGGATCTGGCTGAGTTCGATGTGGGCCTGATGCCTCTGGAGGCGGGAGAGGAGCCGGCCTCGAAGTGCGGCTTCAAGGCGCTGCAGTTCATGGCCTGCGGCGTGCCCCCGGTGGTGACGCCTCTCGGCGCCAACGCCCGGATCGTGACCGAGGGGTTCGACGGGCTCGCACCGAGGAGCCCGGCGGCGTGGACAAGCGCATTGGAACGTCTGGTGGCCGATCCCGATCTGCGTTCGCGCCTCGGTGACGCGGCCAAGGAGACCGTGCGGAAGCGCTTCAGCTACCGTGCTCACCTCCCGAGAATGGTGGCGATCCTGCGGGGAGACGATCCTCCGGAGGACCCGGCCTATCCGGACGCCCCGCGCTCCTGAGACACGTGCTAGTTTCATTCGCGCGCATGTCGACCCACAAAATTTCGGAGGAGGCGATGGCACGACGCACCTGGACGACACCGCTCTATCTCGCCGCCCTTTTGATCGGCGCCACCCTTCTCCCCCGAGCCGACCGTGGCGACGCTCAGGCGCGCAGGCTCGGACTGAGTGGAGCGGCGGAGCTGCCTTCCCTGGCCGGCGATTGGCTGGGAAGCTGGCAGGACACGATCTACTCCGTCGGGGGGGAGCTCGATATGACCTTCGAGGTCGCGGGGTCGCAATACGACGCCACCGGGGTGATCGATCTGCGCTCGCTCGGGCTGGGAGACGAGCCGGGCACGCTCACCGGCCAGGCGAACGGCGACCTGCTCACGTTCGACTTCCAGGCAGCCACCGTTGGCACCGGCAGCGGGACACTCAACGGCGACGCGGGCCAAGGCACGGGCACCGTCACCGCGCCGTTGAACTTCGGCGATTTCACATTCATCGGCACCGCCACCGACAGCCAGATCGACGGAACCTTCGATTTCACTTCGCCCAGCGGCGGCGCCGGAGTCGTCCACCTCACGAAGACGGTGTCGGTTCAGGATCGAACCTGGGGAGCGATCAAGGCCGACCGCGGTGATTGGCGGCGATAGAGCAGGGCTAGCCCGACGGTTCGCCGCCGGCCTGGTCGACGGCGCCCTCGGTCTGCTCTTGGCGATGCTGCTCGCGGGCAGTTCGGGGCACTACTTCGCGGAACGGGCGGTCGACACCTTCGCCATCGGTAGCCCGGGGACGATCTGGAAGGGGCCAGTCCCGTTGGTTCTCGGCGTGCTCGGCACGGTCGGCTACGGCATTCCGCTCGCCCTGGCGCTCGTTCTGCTCTCGGAACCGCTCACGGGCCGCACTCCCGGTAAGATGCTGATGCGCCTGATCGTGACCGGCGAAGAGGGTGGGGACGTGTCCCCGGGGGCGCTGTGGATCAGGGCGGCCGTCAAGACCGGGCCGCTATTCGGGTTCGCCGTGGGTTTGGCGGTTGGAGCGTGGCTCCTTGCCGCTCTCTCTTTCGGGGCGGGAGTGCTGGTGCTGGGCGCATGCCTTCCTGTGCTCGGGGGGTCCATGACGGGGCACGATTCGGTGGCTGGGACGAAGGTCGGAGCCAAGCCTGCGCTCCCGACCGCTCGGGACGATTGAGCACGCTCCTCAATAATCCCCCTCTTCTCATTCGTCTTTGATACTGCAGAGCTTGCAGGCGCGGTAGCCCGCGTCGACCGCTCCCTGCTCCGTGTTGAATGGCTCGGTGCAGTGCTTGCAGTCGAAGTAGCGACACTCGTAGTGATGAAAGACCTTGGTCTTCGTGTTGCCCCGGAAAAAGGACTTTCGGAGAGGCGGAGCGGGCTCCTCTCCGGCCGCGGCGGCTTCGGCGTGGAGGGTGGGGGCCGCTTGCTCTTCGAACTCGCCTCCAGGCGGGAGGTACCGATCCCAGCTGGCCCGGGTGTTCATCAGAGCATCGAAGAGATCCTGGCGGAAGCGGGAGGGGTCGGCGTCGCCGATGCCGAGGTTCAGCTGGGCCACGATGGCGTTGATCGTCGCGAGATCGGCTTCACCATCCTCTGGCAGCTCATGAGCGACCTGGAATTCGACGATCGCACCGCGGGTTCGTGGGCCGACGATCCCGTCGATCGGACCCGGATCGTAGCCGAGCGCGGTGAGGGCGATCTGCACGGCTTCGCCCGATTCGATCGGTCCGTACTCCTGGGCCCGAAGGGCATCGGGCGCCCCGAGCATGAGGAGCGTGCCCAGGACCAAGGTGGAACATTGGAGGCGGAGTCGATAGAGACGGGACATCGGGCTTCTCCGGGATTCTGGCGGCGGCGCCCTCACAATTCGGCGCGACCGGGTTCTCGAGCGCTTTGCTGCCTAAGGGTCCGCGCAAGAATAACTTCAGACCTCCTGATCTCGGGAGATCGATCCGCGACGCCCTGGAATCGTGCAAGCCATTGTAACGCAATGCCGTGCGTATGATAGTGCACGGCTGCGCGAGTAAGTTCCGGCGCGGCTCACGTGATTCTTGAATGACCTCGATTGCGCTCTACAATGAGAGGATCATTCTTGGATTCGAAGACGAGGAAGCGTTTATGCCGCAGCTGCAACTTCCCATGTTCCCCGCGGGGGCAATCCACATAACCGCCGAGCTGGTCGCGGAGCAGCGAGACGGCCGTGTGGTTTACTTCTTGGGCAACGCTCCGATCATGCACCACGACGTTGACGATACGCGCACGTTTCGGATGTTCACCAGCCAGCTGATCGTGAACGGCACAGCCAGATCGCGGGACATTATCCGTGCATTCGGGATTCCGGCAGTGAGCGTGAAACGTGCGGTTCGGCTGTACAGGGAGAAAGGTCCGGGTGGTTTCTATGCGCGGCGCAAGGGTCGTGGTCCATCTGTGCTCACACCGGAGGTTCTGGAGAAGGTCCAGGCGTTGCTGGATGCGGGCATGCCACGGGCCGAGGCGGCGCACGAGCTTGGATTGAAGCCGAATACGGTGGGCAAGGCGGTAAGAGACGGGCGTCTGCGAGAAAAAAAACTGTATTGAGGAGGCACCCGGACAAGGAGAGCCGGTAGATACGAAGAGCAAGCGCAGCGCGCAGGACGCCGCCGCGCCTTTGGGGATGGGTGCTACCGATACGGCGGGCCGCTTGTTGGCCAGCATCGGACTCTCCGGGCCGGTCGAACCGAACTTCATCGCGGTGTCGGATGTGCCGAATGCCGGTGTGTTATTGGCGTTGCCATCCCTTGTCAGCACTGGATTGCTGCGCGTTGGCGCGGCGCATTTCGAGCTTCCTAGGGGCTATTATGGCTTGAGCAGCATAATGTTGCTCTTGGCGTTCCTGGCGTTGGCGAGAGTGAAGGCTCTAGAGTGCTTGCGCTACTGTTCGCCTGGGGAATGGGGCAAGTTGCTCGGGCTCGATCGGGTGCCCGAGGTGCGTACACTTCGCAACAAGCTCCGTCTACTGGGGGAGACCGGTTGCCCCGAGAAATGGAGCGCCGCACTGTGTCGAGAATGGATGCACGATGATCCTGAAGCCGCGGGGCTGCTCTATGTCGATGGACACGTACGGGTTTATCATGGGTCCCAGACGTCGTTGCCCAGGCGCTATGTGAGTCGCCAACGTCTGTGCCTGCGTGGGACCACGGACTACTGGGTCAATGCCTTGGACGCACAACCATTCTTTGTCGTGTCCAAACCGGTCGACCCCGGGTTGGTCAAGGTGCTCGTCGACGACATCGTGCCACGGATCGAAAGAGATTCCCCCGAGCTGGTCGACAACGAGGCACTCCAAGGCAATCCTCTCCTGCATCGCTTCACGTTGGTGTTCGATCGAGAAGGCTACAGTCCGGTTCTGTTCGCCACCATGAAAAGGCGACGCATTGCCTGCGTGACCTACCGCAAATCGGCGGGACCTGATTGGCCGATCGAGGAATTCGGCGTCGAGTCCGTCACGCTCAACAACTGGGAGAGCGTGGAGATGTCTCTGGCGGAGCGCGGCGTATATCTCCCGCAGGGAGATGTATGGGTAAGAGAGATCCGCAAGCGAACAGAGAGTGGTCATCAGACACCCATCATCGCCACCGACTACATCAGTGATCGGAGCACCCTGGCGTCGGCAATGTTCGGCCGGTGGAGCCAGGAAAACTTCTTCCGATACATGCTTCAACACTATGGCCTTGATAGTCTTATCACCCATGCCATTGAAGACCTTCCTGATACCACACGGGTGGTCAACCCCGCCCATCGGG
>NYZA01000098.1 GCA_002686955.1 Gemmatimonadota bacterium | reverse complement strand
GACGGGCGGGGTAGATGCCGAAGACGAGCCCGACCGCGAGCGAGACACCGAATGCCAGAACGACACTAAAGGGAGAGACGACCGCCGAGAAGTCGGCGAAGATGTCGATGCTGTGCGCCATCGTCACACCCAGAACCGTTCCGATCAACCCGCCCGCCACCGAGAGAAGCGCCGCCTCGGCGACGAATTGGGCCACCACGTCGCGGGCCGTCGCGCCGACCGCGCGCCGGAGTCCGATCTCGCGGATCCGCTCCTGAACTGTCGCCAGCATGATGTTCATGATGCCGATTCCGCCGACGAGAAGCGAGATCCCCGCGATCGCCGCCAACACGGCATTGAAGAGCCGCTGGTCCTTCTGCTCCTCTTGCAGAAGCTGCTCCGGGAGGACGAGCGCGTAATCTTCCACTCCGTGGTGCCTGCGCGCGAGAACACGCCGGACGAGCCGCGCCACCGGCTGAAGCAGCTCCCTGTCGGGAACCGTGATCGTGATCTGGTCCAGCTCGGCCTGAGGGAATGCGCGAGGGAAGCGGATGCGGGCGGTCGGCAAGGGGATGTAGATGTCGAGATCGACATCTCGCGAGACCAGTTTGTTCGCCGATGCGGCCCCGGCCGAGCGATCGGCGAGTACTCCGATCACGTTGAACCACTCCGATCCGAGCTTGACCCGCTCGCCCACCGCGGGCTCGAAATCGAAGAGCTTGCGCTTGATTCCGCGGCCCAGCACGCAAACCCGAGCTCCTTCGAGCATATGGGGTGGGCGTAGCGCCGTGCCCGCCTCGGTCGCGAGCTCGAAGAGATCGAAGTATCCCTCTTCCACCGCCACCAGCGTCGTACGGAGGGAACGGTCTCCCCTCCGGGCTTCCCGGGTGCGCTCGGTCTGTGGATTCACGGCGACTCCAGCGGGCACCAGTCCCCGCAATGTCGCCACATCGCGGCCCGCGAGGCCGCGCGAAAACCGCGCCCGATCGGTGTCCAGCTCCTTAGCGCTACGCTCCGCCCCGCGAACGAGGATGTTCTCCACGCCGAGCGAGGCGTACTTGCGCATCGCCTCGTTTCGCGCACCCTCGCCGATCGAGAGCATCGCGATCACGGCGCCGACCCCGAAGATGATCCCCAGGGCTGTCAAGAGCGTGCGCATCTTGTGGGCGCGCAACCCCTCCAGACTGACGTGCAGAATCTCGGTCCAGGGCATCGTTCGGTCAGCGGCCCCGGCGCCCGCGGCGCCGGCGCGTGCTCTGGCGCGGAGTCGAATCGGCCCCCTCTTTGGAGAGCTCGTCCAGCTTGGCGCTCTTCAGGTCTTCGGCCGCGTTGGGATCGATCAGCGCCACGACATCGCTTGCGCCGACCCCCGAGGCGACCACCACCCGATCTTCATTCCGTGCACCGAGCTCGACCGGCACCGCCCTCCACTTCGATCCGTCGGCCCGGTAGACGGTCATCCGCTCCCCCTCGCGAAACACGGCGTCGATCGGAATCGTCAGCGTGTCTTCGATCTCGCGAACGATGATCTCGCACGACGCGGTCATCCCCGGCTTCAGGATCGCCGCCGTAGTATCGATCAGCACGTTCACGTCGAACACCTTGACCTCGGAGCCGTCCTCCTTCCGCCGGCCGAGTGTGGCCACATCCGAGACGGTTCCGGGAAAGACGGGCCCTTCGAAGGCATCGAGGCGGATCCTCACCGCCTGGCCGACCTCGAGCTTGGAGATGTCGACCTCGTTGACCTGCGTCTTGACCCGTACCTCCGAGAGATCGGGCAGGCCGATGATCGCTTGGCCCGGCCAGGGCGTGTCGCCAACCTGGAACTTGTTGCCCGTGTTCCAGTTGCGCTCGTAGACGATCAGGCCGTCCGCCGGCGCCCGCACGTCGAGCGCCGCACGGTCCTGGCGCGCCTTCTCGAGCTCGGCGCTCGCCTGCTCCTTCTCGAGCTCGACCCGCCGCAGCTCTTCCGTGTCGATGATCCGCTGAGAGGAGACCTTCGCCCGGGCCTGCGCAAGATCGTTCTCGGCCTGCGCGAATCGCAGCTCCCCCTCGCGCCTCTTCACCTCGGGCTCGAACTGGAGCTGATCGAGTGCGAGCTTCGCCAGCTCGAACGACGCCTCGCTGTTCAGGACCGACGCCTCGAGCTCCGCCGTCGTGGCCGCCTGCGACGCCTTCGAGCGCGTGAGACTCGCCTCTTTGATCTGCAGCTCGGCCTCGGTCTGGAACATGTGCTTCTCGAGCCCGGAAGGATCGAAGCGGGCGATCACATCACCCTTGGCGACCTGCGTTCCCTCTTCGGCGAGCCAGGTGATCTGCGGACGGGACCCCCAATCGCCGACCCGCGGCGAGGAGATCGTCATCGAGCTCGTCGCCTCGATCTCTCCCGATTCCGAGATGCCGACCACGAAGGGGCCGTGCTCCACCTCGGCGGTCGGCGTTCGCCCGTCGGCGCCGCTACCGGATCCGCGGAGCGAAACCGCTCCCAGAAAGACGACCGCGAGTGCGACGAGGGCAATGATCGGTCTTGGGCGCATTCAAGAATCCAAAGGGAGGGGGGCGATTTGTCGGCGGAGTCCCGGATCCACCACCAAATTCAACAAAAAACCTCGTTGGCCCTTGAGCGACAAGGAGATATGATCGTGTAAAGAACCACGAACGATCACCAACGAGGTGCAGAAATGGTAGCACAAGGCGTCCTTCCCTTCGAATCTGTTCCGGAGACCAGCAAGACGACCCTTACGGGGCTGGCCGGGTTGCCAGTCTACCTCGATCTGGCCGCCGTCATTGGGCTTCGAGAGTCGATCGAGCGCCATGTGGATCCGGTGGTGACTCCGTCGATGACCTGCGGATCTTGGAAGGCGACAAGGGTCTTGGGCGTATTCTGCGCCGCACGGAGATTAAGGGGATGTCTCGTTGGGAGCGTCGCGCGGCGGAGCGGCGGTTTCGCAAGGATCGGAAGCGTTCGATCCTGGCGAACCTGCGCGGTGGGATAGCCTTCGGAACTGTCCCGATGCCGATTTTCGGGTGCTTCGATCCGGTCATGCGAGCCGGACGTCCAATATGGCGGATGCCGGCGCGCCCTTGCGTACGCGGGCGTCGGCCCCACTACGCGTCGCGCCAAGTGGATGATTCTCCACGTTTGCGCGCCCGCTGGGGCCGGTCAGCCGGCCGATTTAGGTCGTAGATGGCGGATTCTGGCCTCCTGTAGTCGTGGAGAGCTTTCGCCGAGCGTACGCTAATCTCCGGCGAACCCCACTCACCTCTTTTCCACCAGTGAGCTCCATGAAATCCTACATCAAGGGAATGGGCACCTACGTGCCGGACCGCATCGTCACGAACGACGATCTTGCGAAGCGATTCGACACCTCCGACGAATGGATCCGCCAGCGGACCGGCATCGAAGAGCGCCGGTACGCGGAAGAGGGGATCGGCACCTCCGATCTGGCCAAGGAGGCCGCCGTGCGCGCGGCCGCCGATGCCGGAATCGAGATCGAGCAGATCGACTTCATCATACTGGGAACACTGTCGCCCGATCACCACTTTCCCGGGACGGCGTGCTATCTCCAGCCGAAGCTGGAGCTGGCCGGCGTTCCTTGTCTCGATATTCGGCAGCAATGCACCGGCTGGGTCTACGGAATGACTCTGGCCGACTCGCTGATCAAGACCGGTCCGTACCAGAACATTCTTCTCGTCGGATCCGAGGTCCACTCCCACGCCCTGCACTTCGATGATGCGGGGCGTGACGTGACAGTGATCTTCGGCGACGGCGCGGGTGCCGCGATTGTCTCCCCCGCGCCGGAAGGTTCCGAGCGAGGGGTGCTGGCCCATGCCTTGCACGCGGATGGGCGGCACGCGGATCGACTCTGCTATCGCCTTTTCGATATCTCCAGAATTCCCCTTGCCGACGCCGAGTACTTGGAGTCGGTCGAGAACGCGTGGCCCTATATGGAGGGACGCCACGTTTTCAAAGAGGCGGTCGTTCGCATGCCCGAGGTGGTGCGTGAGGTGTTGGCATCAACCGGCCACACGATCGATGACATCGATCTGCTGGTTCCCCATCAGGCGAACCTCAGGATCAACGAATATGTCGTCTCATCTCTCGGGATTGCACCGGAGAAGGTGATCAATAACATCCAACGCTTTGGGAACACCACCGCGGCGTCGATTCCGATCGCTCTCGACGAGGCGCGCCGCAATGGCCAGGTGAGCCAGGGCGATCTGGTTTGTTTGGTGGCTTTCGGCGCCGGCTTCACTTGGGGCGCCGTGACCCTGAGACTCTGATTAGGGTCCGCGCAAGAATAACTTGTCATTTGGCATCCCGTCTGCACCGCATCTCCGGCCGATCGGCGAGCCCCGCAATCCTCAAAACAGCCCGACTATTCCTCCGGTTACGGGGCTTGCCGATCGACCAGATCTGCGGTACATCTGGGCGCCAAGATGACAGGTTACTCTTCCGCGGACCCTTACTCCTCCGGGTCGGCACCTTCGATCGTGTCGGCCGGTGCGTCCTCCGTCGATTCAGGTTCCGGGCTGAAGACTGACTCATCGTCGATGACCGCCCCCTGGTCGCCCGCCTTGTACTCGAGCTCCCCGCGTGCCTCCGTACGCTCGGTGATCTCTTCGAGCGAGCCTTCGACCGCTTCCTTCAGATTGTCGAGACGCCCGGTGAATGCGCGTGTCACCTCATCGCCATCGGCAATCGTCGTGATCACATGGGGTGTGATCAGGATTATCAGCTCGGTCTTGGTCTTTCTAGTGCCTGTCGATCGGAAGAGGTAGCCGAGGATCGGAATCTTCGAAAGTACCGGGATGCCGGTGTTCGCCTGTGTTTCCGATTCCTGAATCAATCCACCGAGCGCCAGGGTTTGTCCGTCGCGCACAGCGACGGTTGTCGTCACGGTGCGGCTTACGAATGTCGGTTGCCCGTTCGCCGTCGAGCCTGAGATCTCGGAGACTTCTTGCTCCAATTCGAGCGACACCACGCCCTGTTCATTGATATTCGGAGTAATCGAGAGCTTGATGCCGGCGTCACGATACTGAAAGGTGAAGCGCTCGACACCGGTTTCGGAAATCGTGCTCTGCTGGATCGGGACCTCGTCCGTCACCGAGATCTCGGCCGTCTTGTTGTCGGAAGCAACGATGTTCGGACTGGCCAACACGTTTAGTCGCGACTCGCTTGCCCGTGCTTCGACGATTGCCTGAAGTCGGTTGGTCTCCGAGATCATGTATCGGAAGCCGTCGAATACCGAAGAGGCAGAGTCACGTTGCGCCGCGCCTCTGGAGAAGTTCTGCTGAAATGTGTGGTCGTTGCCGCCGTAGCTCGTAGTGACGGTGTTCGATGTCGACCACTCGACACCGAATTGCGTCTGGTCGTCGAGAGAGATCTCCGCCACCAGCATCTCGATGAACACCTGCTTAGGCGGAATGTCGAGCATAGCGATTGTGCGCTTGATGTTCTCGTACGTGCGAGGTGTCGATTTGATGATCAGCGCATTGATGTCTTTGTAAGGAACCACCGTTGCGCCGGTGAAACGCTCTTCTTCAGTCTGAGGGACCGAGGTCGGCGCCGTGGTGCCGCGGGTCGTGCGGCGAGATCGGGCGGCTCGGCTGCGTTCCGCGGCGCGTCTCTGCGCGGCGCTGGTGGTCCGCGACGTGCGCGATCGCTCCGTTTCGTCGACGTAAAGGTCGTTCAGCACCGATGCGATGGTCTCCGCGTCGGAGTTCTCGAGGTAGTAGACGAAAAGATTGTCTTCGGTCGCGTTGCTTGGGACATCGAGATGTTCGACGATCAGGAGCATGCGCCGAATGGCTGAGGCCGAGGACGAAATGATCAGGGTGTTGGTTCCCTCGTGGGCAACGATCGTATGCCCCTGCCCGTGCGCGAAATCGTTCAGTGCGGTGGAGAGCTCCGATGCCGGGATGTGGTCGAGCGGAATGATCTGCGTGATCAGACGATCGTCGGCGGGGATGTCGTCGAGTGATTTGCCGTGTCTGGTTTCGACGTTGTACTGTGACGAGTCCTTGAGCGGCACGATCTTGTAGTAGCGACCGGAGGGGATTGCGGCGAGGCCGTTGATCTCGAGAACGGTCTGGATCACGTCGGGAACATCCGCCTTCAAGATCTGCCGTGACGATTTGATGGTGACCGATGCGGCATCGACCTCGGGATGCACGATGAAATTGAGATCGTCGCGAACCTCGGACATGAGCTGCAGAAACTCGAGCAGATCCATCGCGTCGAAATTCAGCTTCAGAGCTTCGGCACTGTCCTGATCGATCAGCCGGGAGGCGGACTGCGGTACCACCGGGGTGCCGAGGCGACGGCGCACCGGCTGGTCCTTGACGGGTGGGCGGGAGACCGATTCCGGCGGCTCGGCTTCGAAATCCTCATCTTCCTCCTCCGCGAGCTCTTGCGCGGGGCGAAAATCGAAGAGGTCACCCGCCGACTCCTTCATCTCTTCGAGAATCCGCTCCCGACTCGGGATCCGGGGTCCGCTTTTGTCCTCCGATTCCTCTTCCTGCGCGAGGGCCGAGACCGGGAGGGTGACGATGGCGCATACGATCGCAAGCGCGATTAGCCAGAGCGATCCGCGTTCCGGTTTCATGGCTTTCGATTCCTCGAGAATGGTCATCTGGCTCCTACTCGTCGTCATCTTCCCGTCCACGGGCGCGCTCGCGTGCCTTGCGAAGGCGGCGTTCCCTTAGATAGTCACGCCGGCTCTTGGTGTTCGTGCTTCGGTCTTGCTTCACCGATCTCGATCGCCCCTTCGTTTCACGCTCGCCGGTGAAGCACTTGACGATCAGCTCCTCTCCGGCCTTCCGCAAGCGAACCTCAGTCGGCTCGATCGAAGCGATCAGATAGCCGTCGATCTTCTCGGAGAGGTAGTAGCGGCGCGCGTCCTCGCCCTTCTTCGTCAGATAGGCGAGACGTTCGTTGTTCTCCAGGACCATGGTTCCGAGAAGGGTGTAGTCCGATGCCTCGCGGGCTTCGCGCGCCTCTTCCGGTTCCGGCGCCTCTGCGATCATTTTGCGGTCTGGATGAAAGGGGTTTTTGGCCGCAATGACCTGGAATTCTCGCCGAGCGATCCGGTTTCGGCCTCTGGAACGATCGATCTCTCGTCCGGTCTTTCCCGATTCCGCCTCGATCGAGGGAATCGCCGACGCCGCAGGGGAGAACGACCATGTCTCGACAGCGGCCCAGACGAGCCACCCATTGAGCGTGAGCAGGGCCAGATTCAGGGGAATCGATCGTTTGAGCGTCATGACCCTTCTTCCGGATCAGGAGAGGCCGTGAAACCGTGAACCGTCATGCGAACATCGAGCTTCTCGTCGGGAGTTCGGCGATTCCTCTGTCGGATCGAGATCGAAGACACCTGCAGAGCTCGCTGGTGAGTCTCGAGACGATAGAGAAGATCGACGAGCGACTCGACGGTGAGCTCCAGGTGGATCTCCGTTGGAATGCTGGTCAGATCCCCTACGACCACGGGATCCTTGGCCTTGTTGCTTTTGAGCTCCACGTCCGCCTGCTTGGCCGCGGAGTTCACCAGCTTCCCCAGCTCGGCGCCGGCGATGCTCACCCCTTCTCCTGGCAGGAGACGCGAGCGCATTCTACGGCCCTCGGCGGTGGCCACGGCGAGCTGTCGCTCGACACGGTCCGAGCGCATCAAGGTTCTCCGGGCCTGAGCCAATTCGAAGCGCGCGGTCTCGATCTCGTTCCGAGTGCGCTCTCTCGCCGCGATCAGAGGCCGGATCCCGAACGTGGTGCCACCCCAGCCGAGCGCGACCACGGCGGCGACGGCGACCAGTCTCTTCTCTCTGGGCGTCATCGTCCGGCCTCCAGGGCATCCGGGACGATATTGGCGCAGATCTTGAACTTCCACACGCCGTCGCTCACCCGAGTCTGGGAGCACTCCGACACCTCGGTGAACATCTCATTGCCCCCGAGCAGGATCTTGAGCTGCTGCACATCGTCGTTCTTCTCGGCCCGGCCGGTGATCGTGAGCTTTGGGCCATCGAGCGTCAAAACACTGATCCACGTTCCGTGATCGAGCAGTCTCGTGATCTCACGGACGACCTCCAGCGGGTCGATCGTCTGCTCACCCGCGCTCGCGAAGCTGCGCGAGAGCTTTCCCTGCTCGTCGAGGTCTCTTTCCAGTCCCTTGATTCGCTGGACCTCTGGGTGAAGCTCGGTGAGCTGCGCCTCGAGCGCGGCCAGCTGCCGGCGCTCCCCCACGAGATCGCCTGAGACCAGACCGATCGCCAGCAGGGCGGCGAGACCGAGCTGGACGCCGATCGCGAGCGTGCCCGTGCCGGTGTCGCCGCTGCGCTGATCGATCGGCAGGAGATTCGGAAGCTCACCCTCCGAGGTGACTCCCCAGGAGGCCAGGGCCGCGGCTGTCACCCAGCCTCGTCCCCCGAGCAGATAGGCCTCAAACCCCTTCTTATCCGGGGCCTCAGGCGGCGGGG
>NYZA01000097.1 GCA_002686955.1 Gemmatimonadota bacterium | reverse complement strand
TTCAGGAGAGCTGGTTCGATCGGCGCACCGATCACTCCAAAGGTGAGACCGAGGTGGGTTGGACCGCCCGGCACACCTGGCAGGCCAACGCCAGCATGTCCACCGCCGTCCAGGGGCTCTATCGACCTTCCATCGGCCGTCTACGCGCGGTACTACACACCGTATCACCGCGAATATCAGCGTTTTATACGCCTGACTTCGAGCAGTACTTCCAGTTAGTGCATGGGTCACGGCGGGACAGATACAGCGGGCTCGGGAGCTCCGCGACGCCGAGCGCTCGACGATCCCTCTCCTACTCGCTCTCTAACAGTCTGCAGGTCAAGTGGGCCGATGAGGAGGGTGCGGAGGAGCGGATCGATCTGCTCTCATTGCAGCTCTCCGGAAGCTACGATCGAACAAGAGATGTCCGGGGCGATCTGCCCGGCACGCAGCGCTTTTCGAATCTGGCGCTTTCCGTCCGATTGACCCCCTCGAAGAGCCTCGGAATCCGAGCATCGATGCCGTACGATCCATACGAAAGGGAGCGGGGAACGATGACAATCACGCTCGATGCCCGGCAAAGTGCGGAGCCGATCGAGGCGCCCGATAAAGAGCCCGGGCCGCTCGAGGAGGACGCGGTCGTCGAACTGACCGAACGGGAGAAGCTGTACGCCGGCGACCCCTACGCGTCGCCCGAGAGCTCCCCCTGGTCGGTCTCGGCCCACGGCACCTGGACCCTGCCCAGAGATTCACCTTCGACCTTGCGCCTGAACGGAGGGATCGGCTTCAACCCGACGCCGAAGTGGCGGCTCGACTATCGTACGTCGTTCAACGCGACGACCGGCGAGCAGGAGAGTCAGTTCCTGTCGATTGCGCGGGACCTCCACTGCTGGACCGGCAACTTCAGTTGGCGCGAGTCCTCCGGTGTCTGGAGCTACTTCCTGGTCCTTCGGGTCAAGGATCTGCCCGACATCAAGCTGGAGAACCGTGAGTTCGGATTCAACGATAGATAGGGCACGGAACGAAATGGAAAGACTGGCGATTCTGCATGTATACTGCGCTCTCGCTCTCTCACCGAGTATCCGCTGATAGCCGCGCAGAAGAACTCCGCCACGCCGGCAGCAACCGCCAATTGACGACCTTGCCGAGAATCCGAAAGTAGCGCCATTTCTCCACCTGGAGACAAGATTTGGGCATGAAGAAGAGCGCAGGCGTCACGATGGCGGGCATAGTGATCGTTAGCCTCTTGGCGGCAGCCATGATCTTCGACACGCCTCTCTCGATCGGCCCGGATCTGCCGGAGTGCGAGCATCAACCCGGCACCTCCTGCTTCAATCGCTTGGCGTTGAATCCCGCGGATGATTGGAGCGATTACAGCTTCGTCGCGCTCGGGCACATCCGCTCCGGACCCAGGGAGAGGATCTCCCCCAATCAGCTGTTGCGCAACAATGTGCAACGTCTGTTTACTGATGATCCCCGCTTCGTGCTCTCCCTGGGAGATCTCTACGCTTACATCAACGATCGAAGCTTGAAGGAGATGTCTACCTGGGTGAACGCCTATATTCCGGTGCCCTTCTTCAATGCGGTGGGGAATCACGACATCAAGGCAAGTGCTCTGGGGATAGGCGGTCTCGTCCTCATTGGCCGACGAGGCGGCGTTGCCAAGTATGCAAGCAAGCTCGGCCCTCTTTACTTCGATTTCACGGTCGGCAGCGAGCTCTTCGTCTTTCTCCATATTGGACTCGGATCTGCCGTCTCAGCAGAGCAGTTGCGTTACCTGCGGAGTCAGATTCAACGGGCATTGTCGGATCCTGTCATCATAAATGTGTTTATTCTAAACCACATGGTGATATGGAGTTACAACAACCCCATCATGGAGCCTGTATTTCGCTACCGGCACCCGAAAGGACCACGCGGAGAATCGAGCTTCTTTCTCGACGAAATACGGCCCCTGTTGCTGCCACTTGCAAGAAAGAAGCGGGTGTTCTTGCTGGCGGGTGACATAGGTGGGAGTCGAAACTACTTGCAGACGTTCTACATGAAGGATGAACACTTCACCTACATCGCTACGGGAATGGGCAATACCGATCGTGACTCGTTCGTGACTTTCACAGTGAAAGATGGAGTCGTCACGATGAAGAACACTAACTTGGTCACGGGCGTGGAAAGCCCACTCACGGACTACGGAGTTGAGTATTGGGAACGTTTCTACCGCGAGCATCCGGATCGTGCCGCGAAGGTCGACCGATTCCGTGACGATAATCCCATGTAGCAGTTTCGACGGGCGATTCTGAGGGCCGGCGCAAGAGTATCTTGCCGTCTTGGCGCGGATCTCAAACCCATAAGCGCTCCACACCTTCCACATATTTCGAGTTCTTCGTCACCCTGAATGGAAACGCGCTGGTGATCTTCTCGGCCCGAGAGTCGTCTTGTGGACCGTATTTCAGCTCGACAACAACACTATTATGGTCTGCTTGTCGCGCTAAAAATTTGTTGTGCAAGCCGGAGATTCTGAAGTACTCGAAGTGGGTATCGATGGTGATTCTGAATCTCTTGTCCGCGGACAGGTAGTAGGAGCGGTGGTAGCGGTTCAACAACACCACACTGAGTTGCGCCAGAAACGCCTTCACCTCGGGCGGTAGCTTTTGTGCTCTGATGAAGCGCCTGAAGTAGCTGGGCGAGAAGCCGTCGCCGAGCACAATAGGTTCGAGTGGAAAGCGGTCTTTGCGCCCCAGGAAGCCCCGCTTGATCTTGAACTCCAGCACAGGTTTCGAAATCCTCTCCGTCCGCTCCCCATACCACCTGATGCGGGCCTTTTCTCTTTTCGCTACGCCAGTGACGTTTGCGGAATAGCTGTCGAATCCCACCGAATCCAAATAGAGGCTATTCACGAATCGTGGGTGGTAGATCTCGGAGAACATCCCAGGATGCATCTTGATCGAACAGACTACTTGATGCCGGTCGAGTCCTTCAACGAGGAACTTGCGCTCGTAGCGAAATCCTTGGTCCACAATGTCTTGCATCTAGAGCGCTCCAGGGCGGCAAAGCGCAGAAAAGCCTCGATGCGAGCGCATTCAAATCACTCCCTATTCCGGATAAAGAATGCCAACGACATCGGTCACGGCACCCGTATGCAGCTCACCGGCCACGGTAATCGTAGACCCCTCTTCTATGAGCAACTCATCCACCATCGCATCTTCAATCAAGAGCGCCTCGACCGACAGCTCTGCAGGGCCGAACTCCGGCTTTTTCTGATACGCGGTAAGTCCGTAGTCGCAGCGTGTTACCGACAGACTGTCTATGGTTACTTTCGAGGCGTCTTTGCTGCCAATAGCGATGAAGCTATCTGCAACGCGGAGATTGTGAACCGTCGCTTCGCTGTCCTCGCCAACCGTCAGACCCTTATCACCGGCGCGCACAACGTTGCAGTCCTCGACAATCGCCTTGCTATTTGCAAGATCGATCGCATCATTGCCCGTACCGATGAAGGAGCAGTTGCGGATCGAGCCGCTTCCGAAATCGACGTCCAAGCCGTCTGACAATGCGTCGGCGATCAGGCACTGCTGAAGCTGAAAATTCGACCTCACGATGTTCAGCGCATCCTCACACCTGGCACCAACGAAACGGCTGCGACTGATGTTCACATTCGATTCGTAAAAAGTGACCGCGCCTGTGAGCTGGCCGGCGGCGCGAATAGGGGCTGCGAGCCCCTCGAAGAACACGTGATCCAATGTCGTCAGGCCTTCGGCGTTCAAACAGATAACGCCGCCCCCGTCATCCTCCCCGCTGAAAACCACCGGCGCGTCATCGCTTCCGATGACCTGCAGCGGCGAGTAGCTAATCACGCTCGACCCGTTTGTGAGCTTGATCTGCGTGCCCTCTCCGCAACGGACCAGGTACCCACTAGGGATCACCAGGCTCTCATAGAGCGTCCATTCACCCGGTTGGATTCGGATCTCGCGCTCCTTTTCGTCCGTGACCAGGAAGTCGAAGTCCGCAACGTTGGGGGTTCGTTTCGCCAGATAGTCCGCCGCAAAATCTTCCGCAAGGAATGGCCACGGGTATAGATCGATTTGCCGTAGTCCTTCGGAGCCAGTCCCAAGAATCCGATACTCCATGTAGAGATCCTGCGGCTCGAGAGCGGTGACGGCGGCATCCTCTGTCAAGGCAATATCGATGGGAATGTAATGAACGTTGCTCAACCGTGGTTGAAGCACGACTTCTCGATCGGAGAGATCGTAAAGATGGTCTTTATTCTTCGAGCCCAAACCCAAAACCTCAACCGGGAGCTTTTGAATGTTGCCAGCCCGCACCAGCAGTCTGCCCGGCGCGGTTGCTTCCTGGTCTTCGACATAGGCATGCACAGCTGGAGCCGACGGGATCAACATGCTTCGTATGTATTCCGCGTTTTGATAGTAGATGGCTTGCGAAAACGGGAATCCTGTAAACTCTGATCGCAGAATAGCGAGGTTCTGGTCCAGCTCATCTCCAATCTCAGCAAAGAATATGTCTAGCCAGGTCGGGTCGGATATGCGTAGCAACTCACGAACATAGGCCTTGTAGAAGACGGGATCGCTGAACAAGACGGTTCTGAACGTTTTGTAACCGGCGTCCTCTCGATCGTTGATCTGCCTGCCCTCGCCTATCAGCCAGGAGATTCTCTTGCCGGCGTTGGCATCGAAAGCGATGGGCTCAAGCAGCGATGTCACGGGATTATAGTAGAAACGTACATTCAAAAACGTGATCGCGTGCCAGCCGCCAAAAAGATCCAGCATTGCAACATAGGTTGCCATTCGGTCCACATCAAAAGCCTCACTCGCTGTCAACTGTCCAAGGCGCGTTGCCTCGAGCAGATTGGCGGCCGTTATGAACTGCTCACCCAAGACGGGATCGTTGAGTGTCTCGGTGGTCTTGAACGCATCCACGCTGGCGGCCATGAAATCTCTGCTGCCTGTCCCTTTGCTTTCCGGCGGCGCATTGTGGAACTGCAGCGCATCCTTCCACCAGAGGTCCTCATTGAACCTCACAATGGGACCCTCACGGCGCCGATTGTTCTCTACCAAGCGCTTTTCGAAGTGCTCTTCGATAGCGTAGATTCCCAAATCTCGGTTGTTTAGAGTCACATCCACAAACTCGTACCTCAGCGCGATGACGTCGGATCTCTTCAAGGCACGGTGCAGGAGCCACTCCCCTATGTAGTTTCGGCTCCTGGGATGATGAATAGAAAAGCGTTTCATCGCTAGAATACTGTCGTCGCCCTTTACCTCTATACGGAAGGACCATTTTTGGCTGTCTTGGAGTTGGAAGATCCAATCCCCCTTCAGTCGCATTTTCACTTCTGATAGATCCTCCCCAACTCTTACGAAGGCGCGCACGTAGTCGTCTGCACTGGTGAGAAAAATCGGCTTCCCGAGAGATTCCTCTCGCTTTGTCACGATCTTTCGATACGCATCCTTCTTCATGCTGATCTCCATATGCGGAATATCAACATGTGGCGTTTGACCCTTGAGGACCTGAGAAAGGTGCGCGGTGTCGAGCTTGATGGCGCCGCGTAGTCCATGCGCCTTAATCCGATGACGGATTCCCGGTTCGGTTTTTGATAAGAGCAACGCGCCCAAGAAGAACATCAGAACGAAGAAGACCGAGACAAAGAGGAAGGAGGTGCGTCTGCCCAATGTGGCACGTCGCGGCGCCGCCCAGCGTCCTGGTGGCTCTTCTTGCAGCAGGCGCATGCTATCCGATCCCTCTATTGCTCAAAAAAGTGATCTCGATTGAATCGGATAACTGTTGCAAAGAGGCTCTTGCCTTGTTCAGGCTGGGGAAGGACTTGAACTCGAGCAAAAATGACGCTTCGAACTGCTCGGCGTTGTCGTCGAAGCGAGCCAGCTCGAGCTGGGAGCAATTTGGCCTCAGTATGTCGACGATCTGTTCTAGGCTGAAAGTTCTGTCGCTACGGCTACCAACGGTCAAGTGGAAATTAACGTTGCGCTCGTCGCTGCGAAAAGTCCTTCGCAGCCAGATGAGTGAGACGATGAACGCCGCAACCAAGAGTGAAATAATGGGTTGGTCGGCGCCGAAGCCAACGCCCAGGCCGATCGCCATGAAGAGGTAAGCGAGCTCCTCGGGCTCTTTGATGGCGGTTCTGAAGCGGATGATGGAGAGTGCGCCGACCAGCCCCAAAGACAGCGCCAAGGAGGACTTTACAACAGCGATTATGAACGTGGTCGCGACCGTTACCATCAAAAAGTTGTCGGCAAATCTCCTTCTGTTCGAAAAAGAGTCCCCCCACCTGGTATAGGTTTTACTCAGAATGACCGCGCAAAAAGCTGCAAGGATGAGGTCGACCACGAGCGCGCCGAGCTCGATGAAGCCGGCCTGGTCTGCGAGTACATGTCTAAGGGTCTGCATGGGTACCTCGAGAACAGATTCAAGCCGCCTCGCGACGGGCTCTCATGGGAAAGGCGGGCCAAGGCGCATCATTCTATCTCGGCTTCGTGTACTGTCAATATCGCTGGAGTAGAAGCCACTGCGGGTCGTGGAGCGACCGTCCAATCGCTCCGATCAAGCGGTTTCCACCCTAGAGCCGGCGCTGCAAGCCAGCCAGGCCAGAGCGTGGATTCCTATCAGCGGTCTCGATGATTACGACGAAGTGAGCCTGCCTCGCCGCCGGGTGGGGAAGTCGTTGATCTGATCCACGCGCTTACGGAAGTACATTCAGGGCAGGGATCCGGGGGTGGGTCCAGGGGCGCGGGGACGGCCCGTGGTCGTGGAGGCGGTGATCGGACCGGAGGCGCCCCCCTACGCGGTACCGGTGGGCCGGAGGGGTTGTCGGTGTAGACGGTGTGATCGTGCGGATCGCCAACGAACCAGCGCGCGGGGTCCACGGTGGGGAGGGCGGTGGCGCAGCGGCGGACGCGGGCGTACCAGTGGTCGCCGGCGGAATGAAGTAGAACGGGCGCCCTCGAGGTGCTCGGGCGCCCGTCCCTTAGGAGCCTGTTGCACATAGCCTTCGCTTCGCCCGGCATCCGTCTTCGTTCCGATCTCTGCGTCGCCAAGTCCTTGAAAGGCAACCAGCCTTCCCGCGAGCTCGGCTCCTTGATCTCGAAACGAGCTCGAATACCGGGCTCGAAAGTCTATGCGCAACAGGCTCCAAGTCGGAGAGGGATGGGGTCAGTCGGCGAAGGGGTAGGCGTCCACCCGGCCGTAGCCGAAGGTGCTGTTGCTGCCCAGGTTGTCCGCATTGTCCTGAATATGGTGGCGCATCTGGACGTTCGACTTCCCGGGAGCGAAGGCCATGTAGCCGAGTCCGACACCGGCCGCCTGCGGGCAAGACATCGACGTACCCGAGAGCCACGCGTAGCCGCCCCCCCGGTAGGTGGAGTAGATACTCTCCCCGCCACCGACGATCTCGACGTTCCCTTCCTGGGTGTCGTCACCGAAGCCCCGACCCGAGAATCCCGAGATCTGCGTGCAGGAACGGAGCGAGCCAACGCCGATGACCGAGGTGAAGGCGGCCGGGTAGTTCTTGGTGGTGCCGCCGTGGTTGCCCGAAGAGCCAAACACCAAGAGGCCGGCGTTGTAGGCGTTCTGGCAAGCGGTCTTTACCGTCGAGTCGTAGCCCCCACCGATCGACATGCTGATTACATCTGCGCCCTTCTGGACCGCGTGGTCGATCCCGGCGGCGACGTCGGACCACCAGCCGGTGCCCCAGTAGTCGAGCACCTTGATCGGCAGGATCTGCGCGTTGAGCACGCCGGCGACGCCGACACCGTTGTTGGTCACCGCCGCCGCGATGCCGGCAGTATGTGTTCCATGGCCGTTGTCATCGTCGGCGCTCGAGTCGTTGTTCACGAAGTCGTAGTCGTCCGCGGTGTTGATGTGCGAGGCGAGATCCGGGTGGTCCAGATCGGTGCCCGTGTCGATGATCGCGACCGTGACATTGCGCTCAGCGAATCCGAAGCGTCCCCAGCCGCGCTCGATATCGATGCACGGCATCGCCCACTGGCTACCGTAGCCGGGATCGTTCGGCGTCGCGAGAGCCCCGGGTCGGTCCGATCCTTCGACGGCTTGGTGCACGACCAGGTCGTCGGGGATCGAGGCGAGCCCGTCGCGCTCGACATAGGCGGCCAAGCGATCGATGTCGACATGGTCGCGAAGGCGATCCAGATCGTCTCGATGGATGATCACCGTGGTTGCGTTGAGGCGATCTAGGCGATGTACGATTCGGGCGCCGAACTCACCCTCCAGAACGCGGCGGATCTGCCGAGTCTGTTCGAGCGATGTCGCTCCGATGTTGATGCGGAGCTCGTCGTCGGCGAGCTCTACTCGGGCGGCCGACGCCGGCGCGACGACGGTACCGGTCAGCAGGGTGGCACTGAGAGCAAGGCGGAAATGCATGAGGTCTCCTGAATGCTGGAACGGGAATAGTGGAGGTTGTGGTCGTGGCCACGAAGACCGACTCAAGGCAAGATCCAGGCCATGGGCCGCGAAAGAGGCAAAGTGCTGTCTGACACCGTGATAGGCGGCCGGCAACCGCTTCCCATGCGGGGAAGTACGGGGGAAAAACCCCGGATCGGGGCAAGCTTGGGGTCGTTGACCCGCCGGGAGGATGGTGCTCAGAAGCCCGCGCGAAGCCCGAAAGGAAGGGTTAGTCTGGCGTGACCGAGAGGCCAAGAGATGACCGGATCCCCTCCGGTCGACATCCACATCCCACACGGAGTTACTGGCTCATGAGATCTCGCGCGCACCTGCTCGCAGGAATGGCGGCCCTGCTCGTCGCCCCCCTGGCTTCGGCTCAGTACAGCTGGGGACCCGCTCTCACCTCCGGAGACACGGGCCACCCCGCCAACTGGTCCCGCGTCCATTTCGATCCGACCAACTCCAATACTGTATGGGCGTCGACCGGCGATCTTCCCGACGTCTTCTCGAGCGATCCACCGGAGCCGGCGAACGGCATTTGGCGTTCGACGAACGGGGGCTCCACCTGGTCGCAGATGGCCTCGGGCGCGCTCGATCCAGAGCACAACATCCTCGATTTCACGATCTGCAAGGCGAATCCGGATGTGATGTACGTCGGAACGAACATCTACGGTGTTTTCCGGAGCACCAACGGGGGCAGCTCCTGGACCGCGGCCAACAATGGGATCACGCACGACACCGAGACCTTCCCCAACGCAGCGTGGGGTGTCGGCGCGATCGTCGTGGATCCGACCGATCCAATGAAAGTTTACTGCTCGGTCGGCCAACTCTCGGGCCTCGACATCTTCAATCTATCGCCCGATCACCCTGGCTTTTTCTACTCCCACGACGCCGGCCAGACCTGGACGGCGAACAACAACGGTCTTCCGCCCCGCCAGGACGGGATCGGCGATCTCGTTTCCAATACCTCCGCCCCCCTGAGTCTCGCCGTCCCCGAAGACTCTCCCAATACGGTCTACGCGGGTCTGCTCACGGCGGAGGCGAATATCAAGCTGCTCTTCGGAACGAAGGCGAGAGCGCAGACCCAGGTCTTCCGGAACACGGCCGCCGGTACCGGCACTTGGTCCGATCTCTCCTCGGGGCTGCCCCAGATCGAGCAGGCCTCGACCCTCGGCACTTCGCTCGCCCGGATCGCGGTCGGCGCCGCGCTGATCACCGTGGGCCCGGCGGGCGGCAACCACGTTGTGTACCTCTCCTCGCTCGGCTTCGGGATCGAGGTCTCCCTCCTCGCCGAGACGCTGAAGTCGAAGTCCCGGGGCATCTTCGCTCTCGCGCCGGGATCGAGCACATGGCTCGCCCGGAACAACGATCTGCCGGTGGTCAACGACAATCTGAACCAGAACGCGATCAATACCAGTCCAGTGGCGATCCACCCCAACGACCCGTACATCGGTCTGACCGGAGTGGTGGAATCGGACGTCGCGCTGCCAAACGCGAGCAAGATCTGGGCGACCACGGACGCGGGCGATCCCTGGCTGCAGAGCTGGGGCGATTCGGGGCTGAACCAATCCCCAACCCTGGGACAGGACTACTGCAATTCCCTCTTCATCGAGATCGCGCCGAACGGCAGCCGAGCGGTCGCGGCGATCGCCTGGACCGATCCGGATTCGCTTCTGAATCTGCTCGACGACGACGACGGGATCTACATGGTTCCCGCTCCCTAGACTCTCGATTCGTCCTCGAATCGCCGCTACCTCCAATTCGCGGGCGGACTCCACTCCGTCCGCGAAAACCGGGTTAGACTTTGGGCTCGCGAACACTCGTGCAGCCATATCCTTGGAGTCAAAGGCTCATGCGCAAATTCTCTTTGATCCTCGCCATCGGTGGCCTATCTACCGCCGCCATGGCCGCTTATCCCTGGGGGCCTTCGCTTACGAACGCGGAGACCGGCGGGAGCACGCCCTGGGGCCGCGTGCATTTCGATCCCACCAACGCCAACGTCATCTGGGCGGCGACGACCGAGGTTCCCGATCCCTTCGAGACGGCGCCGATGCCCGCCGCTAACGGCCTTTGGAAGACCGAAGATGGCGGTTCGAACTGGACGCAGGTGAATTCAGGCACCTTCCTCACCGACTACCACGTCCTCGATTTCGCCATCGCCCCCTCGAATACCGACGTCGTGTACGCGGGCACGCTAGTGGAAGGTGTGTTCAAGACGACCGACGGCGGTGCCACCTGGGCGGCGGTGAACAGCGGCATCAGCAACGGCGGCGACAGTTTCCCGAATGGCGATTGGGGCGCCGCGGCAATCGTCGTCGACCCGACCGATGCCGACAAGGTATACGCCTCGGTTGGGCAGCTGGCCGGTCTCGACATCCTCTCTCCCTCGCCCGATCACCCCGGTTTTTTCTACAGCCATGATGGCGGGGCGAGCTGGACCAAGAACAACAGCGGACTTCCACCGACTTCCGACAGCTTCGTCGATCTGTCTTCGAATACCGGTGTCGCCTCCTCGCTGGTGATCCCCGCGAGCGAGCCGAGCACGATCTACGCCGGCATTCTGAAAGTGGATGCAAACGGCAAGGTGCTTTTCGGGAAGAAGGCCAAGGCGCGCGTGCTGGTCTTCAAGAACAGCTCGAGCGGCACCGGGAGCTGGAGCGGCCTCTCCGACGGCCTGCCGGAGATCGTCCAGGACGATGGTGGATTCGGCTCGCTTCTGAGATACGCCGCGGCCGGAGGCATTCTGACGGTGACGAATATCGGGCCGAGCCAGGTGCTCTTCCTGGCGACACTGGCCTATTCGGGCGAGATTTTCCTCGACGACGACACCAGCTTCAACCGCTCGAAGGGCGTGTGGGCATTGGCGCCGGGCTCGACGACCTGGATCGAGCGGAACAATGGGCTTCCGGTCGTCAACGACGCCGAGAACATCGATGCGATCAACGCCAGCCCGGTCGGCGTACACCCGAACGACCCGTACACCCTCCTGACGGGCGTGTTCGAGTCGGAGAGCGCGATGCCGGGCTCGACGAAAATCTGGGCCACGACCACCGCCGGCGACCCCTGGATGATGAGCTGGACCGACACCGGTCTCGACACGTCGCCGACGCAAGGGCATACCGAGGCTTCGGCGATCTTCGTCGAGATCAGCCGCCAGGGCAATCGGGCCGCCGCCACCGTTTCGTGGGACGGGAATCCGCTGGGTGACGACTCCGACGGGGGGGTCTACCTGCTCCCGCCCCCTACCGACTGAGTAGGAGTCCGAGAAAGGACAACGGATGGGCGTCCCCGCGGTGCCGGGGGCGCCCCTTCCTCTATCGCGGGAGCTCGACGGGATCGGGCTCAGGATCCCAAACCCCCGCACGCCCTGGAATCTCGGGGCGGAAGTGGACCCCTCGCGGAGACGTCTGGAGCGGAAGACTGTCGTCGAGGGTGACGAGGGCGTTCGCCAAGGGCGCGCCTTCGCCGTCGCGAAAGACTCGGTCCCCGCTCTCGGCTGGAGCGGAAGCAATCCCTTCACATTCCTCGCTCTCCACATATCGCACAATCCCCCGGAAGAGCGCCCACGCCTCCTGCCGTTGGAACCAGGGCTCGAGCAGGCCCGATTCGCCTTCCCGGGCGGCCGCGAAACCGGGCAGGTTGACGACCAGTGCGGGGGCCGCGGTCATCAGCAGAGTGAAATCCGCACCATCCTGGAGAGCCGCCGGGGAGCCGGAAAAAGCCGATGCTTCCTCGGCGATCAGCCCGGCCGCTCTCTTGCCGTTGCGGCTGCCGGGGTAGTGACGAACGATCACTCCGGGGCCACCGTGCCGGATCGTCAAGAAGAGACGCGCTCCTCCCGGGCTTTCGGTGCGCACTCGATCGACTCCTGATGCGGCCGACCATTCATCGCGCGTTAGACGCACCGCTGCCCCGGCGCGCTTCAGGTAGTCCGCGAGGTATCGCGCGACGGCGAGATTGACGTCCGCTTCGCGGGCCCCGGCGCGGCCGATGCTTCCGGGGTCGTCGCCGCCCGCCGCGGGATCGAGCACGATTTCGGCCCCGGTCAGATTCGGCACGAGCGCCGTCATCGGCAGGTCGAGCTCGTTCCGATCAACCGGACACGAAAGCCGCATCGGACGGTAGCCGGCTCTCTCGATCGAAAGCCCGGTGCCCTCTCGCGGCGCATCGAGTAGAGCCCTGCCGAAGAGGTCGGTTCGCACCGCCCGCGAGCCGGCACGCACCCAGACTCCGGGCAGCGGACGATCGCCGTCCCTTGCTCGCACCATCAGCGGTGGAGCCTCGTCCTCCGAGGGCTCGAATACCGCGGCCTCGAGCTTCCCTCTGCCAGGCCCGGACGACGCGGTGACCGACACGAGCTCCGCTCCGCGCAGGGGCTCGATCCAGGCTCGATAAACGCCCCCGCCGAAGGGCGCGGGGCCGGCTGTGATCTTGCCACCCTCGATCTCGAGCAAAAGCACCGTGCCATCAGCGACCGAGTGCCCCGATGCGGTCTGAGCGGCGATCTCCAGCGGCACCGGCGGGCCACCGCGAACGATCGGGAAGGGGAGCCCGAGCACGAGCCGCGCCGGCTCGGCGATGACCTGGACGTCCAGATTCAGCAGCGGAGCCGCGTTCCCCCCGAGGTTGCGCGCGCGCAGAGCCAATCGGTGTTCGCCAGCCGAGAGCGGGGTTGGCGCAAGGGGATGGATCACGTCCCCATCGACCGAGTGC
This sequence comes from Gemmatimonadota bacterium, assembly GCA_002686955.1. Lineage (GTDB taxonomy): Bacteria. Next base: position 15,688 of record NYZA01000097.1, on the reverse strand, counting down.
GCCAGGGGAAGGCCGTCCCATTCGACCGAAACGCTCTGGGGATCGAGTCCAGGGCCGAATATGTCCACGAGCTCGATGGCGGGTAGTGGGTCGCCCGGGGCGAGAACCACGGTGCCATCCTGCCCTCCTCCGCGGGCGTAATCGCGTGGCCGCAGCTCCGGAACTCCGCGGCTCAGGTAGTCGAGGATCCCCGCGAAGTAGGCGCGGGCCTCCAGCGCCTGAGCCCGGGGGCTCGATAGGATTCTCCCCATGCCGCGGCTGGTGAGGTAGGAGGCTTCTCCCAACACGGCCGGCGCCCTGCTCTTCCTGAGCACGAGGTAGTTTCCCGCCAGAAGGGCCGGCTCGTCCCCCAATCCCAGATTGGCGGCCAGATGCTGGTGAATGCGGGCGGCCGCGTCGCGCGAGGGCCCATCGTCCGCCATTCGGTGGTAGGTCTCGACCCGATTGAAGCGCCCGATCTTCCCCGGCCGGGAGTTGTGATGGAGCGAGAGGAAGAGATCCGGTTCGGCGCGATTCGAGAGCCCGACGCGGGCCATCAGATCGTTCCTCAGGGTGGCTTCCTCAGTACCGGCCAGCAGGTCGTGGTCCCCTTCGCGGGTCAAGATGACCGTGGCGCCCGCCTCTCGCAAGAGCCGCCGCAGCTCCAACGCGACGCGCAGGTTGACGTCGGCCTCTTTCGTTCCGTCGCTCGCGATGGCGCCGGGGTATCGCCCCCCGTGTCCGGCATCCAGCACCACGACCCGACCGCGGAGGGCGTCCGGATCGGGAGCGGTTTCAGGCTCGAGAAAGCGCTCGTACGGTCGCGGGCGGCCTGCGCAGCCGCAGAGCAGGATCGAGGCGAGGAGGACCCCGAGAGGAAGGGAAGACAGTATTCGCATGGGTGGGGAGGTTACATCACCGGAGCCGGCACGGAGCCGCGGGACCCGCTGGGTGGCAAGGCCGCGGACAGAGTCGGGCGAACGAGTGTCCGGGCCTTGCTCGGCTTTGAGGGGCGCAACAGGCTCCTAGCGCAGCTCCGTTCGCCCCCGGCAAGCCTCGAGCCCCGCCGCGATCACCTCGCGCATCGCACCGATCCCCTTGCCGATCACGACGATCTCGCCGGCCTCCTCGCCCGCCGCCGCCACCACCTCCGGCCGAAGCCCGGAAAAGAGGCGCCCGCGACCGCAGACTACACTCAGGAGCTCCGCCCCTCCGGTATCCGCGACCCGCACGATCCCCTTGACGCGAAACACCTGGCTCGGCAGGGCGCGGATGAAGCCGCGGATCGCCTGCCGATCCACCTCGTGGGGGGAGGAGAGCACCAGGGTTTCGATCCCTTCCTCCTCGATATGCGCCACGCCGATCCCGGCCTCGATTCGCGCCCGATAGTCGCGCAGCTCCCGTAGGGTCCTCGGGTAGGAGGTGCCGAAGAGCAGCGAGGGGTCCACCCTCGCCTGCACCGTGCGCAGAAAGAGCGAAGGGTTCGCGACTCGGCGAATCCGCTCCTCCACTTCGTCGAGCCGCCGCTCTTCGGCGAGATCCGCCTTGTTGATCAGCACGACGTCCGCCGCGCTCAGCTGCGCGATGCAGGTCTCCGATTGATCCAGGAAACGCTCGAGGTTCAGCGCGTCGGCCAGTGTGATCACGGCGTCGATGGTCAAGCCGAGCTCGAGGAGCGAGTACAGGAGAGGATCCGGGTAAGCCGCCCCCGATGTTTCGATGATGAGCAGATCCGGACCCGCCGCCAGGGCGTCTCGGACCACCGCGCGCAGATCATCGGAGTACATGCAGCACAGGCAGCCCGATGGAAGCTCCGTGATCTCGCTCCCCAGTCCCGAGAGGATCGCACCGTCGATGGAGACATCACCCAGCTCGTTGATCAGCACGGCGGGACGCTTCCCCTCGATCCCCTCCCGCAGCAGATGGGTCAGGAGCGTCGTCTTTCCACTGCCGAGAGAGCCGGTCACGATGTTGAGTGGGATTCGATCGTGCAGAGAGGGGGCGGGCGAGCCTTTTTTCATGCCGTTCCGGAATCGGGTTGAGCCGTAGCGCTACACTGCGCTCTTCCCACACCAGTTCGCATCATTCTATCGGGAAATCTCATGAGCCGGGCCAACGCGGCACACCTCCTCTTCCTCTTCATCGCGGGGACATCCTTCACCGTCCCTCCCGCGATCTCTTCACCCTATTCAAGCGACGCCGCCGCCACCTTCCAGATTCACGTCGATACCCTCGCAACCGACGCTCTCGAGGGCCGCGGCCTCGGCACTCGCGGAATCCGGCTCGCCGAACGCTACATCGCCGACCGGTTGGCGCAAGCCGGCTTCGAAGCGATCGGCGATGGCGGTTCTCCCTTCCAGAAATTCGCGGTGGCCACGGCAATCGAGCTCGACGAAAGGAGCGCGGCTCTCCGGCTCGTTTCCCCGGACGGTGAGAGATCGCTCGAGCTCGGACACGATTGGGCACCCTTCCCGATCGCCGGCTCGGGGCGCTTCGACGGCCCGCTCCTCTTTGGCGGCTACGCTCTCCACGCCCCGGAGCGAGGCTACGACGACCTCGAAAACGCCGATCTCGAAGGCCGCGTCGTGCTTGCCTTCCGCTACGAGCCGCGCGAGAACGATGCCGCTTCACCCCTGGACGGCACACGCCCGATTCCGGAGTCGGCGATCGCCTTCAAGGCCGACGCCCTCGCCGATCGCGGTGCCGTCGCCCTCATCCTCGTCGACGGCCCCCTCGCCAAATCGGCCGATCGCCTGCCGAGACTGACTCCCACGGGCCCCGCCGCCGCGCTTCCGATCATCGCCCTCAGCCGCGAAGCGGCCGATCGTTGGCTCCGCCCTCAGGGCTTCGATTTGGCGGCCGAGCAAGCAGGGATCGATTCCGAGATGAAGCCCGCGACGCGAGCATTGCCGGGGCTCCGAGTGCGCGGCGACCTGCGTCTCGGACGATCGATGACCCAGTGTCGCAACATCGTCTTCGCTCTTCCGGGCACCGGAGCACTCGCGTCGGAATGGGTCGTGTTGAGCGCGCACCATGACCACCTCGGCTGGGGGGGGGCAAGATCGATGACGCCGGGTGCCAGAGCGATCCACAACGGAGCGGATGACAACGCCTCCGGGGTCGCGGCGCTTCTCCTCGCCGCCGGCGAGCTCGAGCACCTCCTGGCATCGGCGGACTCGCGGCGCGGCGTCGCCCTGGTCTCCTTCAGCGCCGAAGAGATCGGACTGCGTGGATCGGCCCACTATGTGAAGCATCCTCCCCACCCGATCGAGAAGACGGTGGCGGTCATCAACCTGGACATGGTCGGTCGGCTGAGCGAGGACCGGCTGGTCGTGTTGGATGCCGGCTCCTCCCCGGCTTGGGGGCGCTGGCTGGACGAGGTGAAAGGATCGTCCCGTCTGCACTTGGTACGGGGCGGCGACGCCTATGGTCCTAGCGATCAGGCCTCCTTCTTGAAGCGCGGCATTCCCGGCGTGCAGCTCTTCAGCGGAGCGCACTCGGAGTATCACAGCCCCGCTGACGATCCGGATCTCATCAACGCGGCCGGAGGCGCACTCGTGGCAGAGCTGGCGGCCGCCCTGACCGTGCGAGCGGCGACCGCGCCCACCCGGCCTCGCATCGCCGCGATTTTCATGCCGAAGCGCATCGCCGGCGATTGGCGGAGCGGCGGCGCGTCGATCGGCACCATCCCGGACTACTCCGCGTTCACGGGCGCCGAAAGGGGTGTCAAGATCTCGGGCGTGCGCGAAGGCTCTCCCGCCGAGAAGGCCGGCCTGCGAGGCGGCGACCGGATCGTCGAGATCGAAGGGATCGAGATCGGCGACATTGGCGACTACGCCTACGAGCTACGCAGACGATCTCCGGGCGACAACGTTCCGATCGTCGTTGTCCGAGAAGGCGAACGCCGCGCACTCCCTCTGACACTCGGGAGCCGTTCCGAGCGAGGGCACACGCAAGACCGGGGCGGATCGAGCCATGAGGGCCGAACCGCCGGTCATCCCGAGGACGGAGCTTCGTTGAGCGGAGGATCTGGGTCCCGAGCGCATGCTCGCCGCCACCAGTACGCTCCCCACACCTCCGCGCCCGTCTACCACGCAAAAGAGGTCCACCTCAGGAACATCCGGCAGCTCACTTTCGGGGGAGAGAACGCCGAGGCCTATTTCTCGCCGGATGGCGAATCTCTCATCTACCAGACCACCACTCGCGCCGAAAAGGAGGCGGGCGGCTGCGACCGAATCTACATCTACGATATCGCGACCGGCCGGCGGCGCGCGATTTCCGAGGGGTTGGGACGCACGACCTGCGGCTACTTCGACTGGCCCGAGGGGAAGCGCGTGATCTACGCCTCGACGCGGTCGGGGGGGAGCGAGTGCCCGCCGGTTCCGGACCATTCCCAGGGCTATGTCTGGCCCCTCTATCCCTCCTACGATCTTTATTCGCGGAACACCGACGGAAGCGACGACCCGGCTCCGCTGGCGGCGGCGCCCGGCTACGATGCGGAAGCCACTTGGTGTCACCAGGGAGGGAGGATCGTCTTCACATCGACCCGCGACGGAGATATCGAGCTCTATAGCATGGCGGAAGATGGAAGCGAGTTGCGGCGACTCACCTTCGAGCCGGGCTACGACGGCGGTGCGTTCTTCAACACCGACTGCACGAAGATCGTGTTTCGGGCCTCTCGGCCAACCGGCGCCGCGCTCCATGACTACCGCCGACTGCTTTCATCGGATCTTGTTCGCCCGAGTCATCTCGAGATCTACGTGATGGACGCCGATGGCGGCAATCCCACCACCCTGACCGACGACGGCGCCGCCAGTTTCGGCCCTTACTTCCACCCCAGCGGCGACGAGGTGATCTACAGCTCGAATCGGGGCTCCGAAGGCGGACGGGAGTTCGACCTCTACATGGTGGCGCTCGAGGGTGGAGAGCCGGAGCGAATCACCTTCGCGGCGGGCTTCGACGGTTTCCCGATGTTCAGTCCCGACGGCCGCTCGCTGATTTGGGGTTCGAATCGCAACAACGAGCTCCGCGGGGAAACCAATCTCTTTCTGGCCGACTGGGTCGACGCTCCGGGGGCTTCAAAGCAATGAGGCGATACTTGGCGGTGCTCTCGCTCGTTCTCGCGGCGGTGGCGATCGCCCGAGCGGAGAAGCGGATCGACGAGCGGGGGGGAGAGCCGCGGGCGGCGTGGCGCAGGTTGGGGCCCGAGGCGAAGCAGACCTATCTGTTGGGTGTTGTGCAGGGCATCGAAATCCTCGAAGAGGAGCCGGCGGAATGGCCGACCGTCGAAGAGCTGGTCGCCGCCCTCGACGCCTTCTTCGAAGATGGTGCGAACGCTTACACGCCGTGGAGCGCAGCCGCTCAGATCGCTCTGCGAGAGGCGGTCCCGGATTGGAGGCCGCTGGGTGCGCCGGAGAGCCTGGAGAAGGTGGCCCAGAGCGCGCGCGCCGAATGGTTATCCGAGCATCCGAAGGCCGCTCGACGGGCGCGTCGTGGCGCCGGCGGCGATGCCAGGCTGCCGGCGGCGGATCCAGCCAAGCTCGGGGCCGATCTCTGCGCTGGTTTCCATCGGTGGCTTCTGCGCGAGTTCCAGGCCGCTGGGGACAGCGCCGACTCCGCGCTCCTCGAGAAGCTCGACGCTGCCGCGGTGGAGCTCCCCGGTGGCCGGGCCGTGGTCTTTGCCGGAGCGGCCTCGACCCACCGGGAGCACCGCTTCGAAGACCGCATCTTGCGCTTCTTTCCCCGTGACCAGGAGGCGGCGGCTTGCTCGGCGGTCGTGGTTCTGGTCGACGGCAGGCCGACGCGTTTAGATGGCGTCCCGGTCGCCGAGCGTAGGCGCCTGAAGAGCAGGTGAGGGCGGGGGATTTTAGCTCGCCAGGCAGCTGCCTCGAAAGCGCGCTATAGTCACGTGCTTGTCTTTCTCCCCTGAGCTACCCGGAGTACTACCCATGTCTCGAGTGCAAGCCGCCACCCGTCTCGCGTTCGCCTGCGCGGCGCTGGCCACCCTCACCGCCTCCAATCCAGCCACCGCGATGCCCCAGGCCCGGCCCGAAGCGATCGAGAAGATGCGCGCCGAGGGCCGATTCGAGCATTTCCTCGAAATGAGCGCCCAACATCTCGAAGCGAACGAGTGGGCCCCTTCGCCTTTCAGGCAAGGTCTGACCGCCGCGATCGGCGATTCGTCCCACTCTCTCGTCTTCCTGGTCGAGTTCCCCGACGAACCCGCCAACCAAGCTGCGCATCCGCCTTCTCATTACGAGGACCTTCTCTTTTCGCGAGGGACCCATCCAACCGGGAGCGCTTACGACTACTTCACAGAGTGCTCTTACGGCAACTTCACCTTCGACGGTGGTATCACCGTGGTCTGGTACATGGCCCCCAACAACATGGCGGGCTACTACTGCAACGCCGACGGCATTCCGAACACAAACGACGACTACGGCATGGGCGGCGGACCGAAGTCGGTGGCGGGCCTGATCGCCGATATGGTCGCGATATCCGATGACGACATCGATTTCTCGATCTACGACACCGACTCCGACGGCAAGGTCGAGTCGTTCTTCCTGGTGCACGCCGGTCCGGGAGCCGAGAGCACGGGCAATCCGGACCACATCTGGTCTCACCGGTCAATCGTGAACGTATCGACGGCCGACGGCGTCACCATCCGCGACTACACGACAGAACCGGAGGCGAACGCCATCGGTGTCTTCGTGCACGAGTTCGGGCATGTCTTGGGACTTCCCGATCTGTACGATACCGACTACAGCTCTTCCGGGAACGGCGATTGGACCGTCATGGCCTCCGGGAGCTGGACCGGCAGCGGAACCCGCCCCGTTCACTTCGACCCATGGTCGAAAGTGTGGCTTGGATGGGTCGATCCGATCGTGATCGAACAAACCGACATTCTGAACAACCCCTTCGATGTACCTCGCGTCGAAGATCACGACGTGATCTACAAGCTGACTACGGCCACTGCTCCCGCACACGAGTTCTTCCTGGTCGAGAACCGCCAGAAGGTCCTTTTCGACGAACATATCCCGGGCGACGGTCTGCTCATCTGGCATGTCGACGAGGCGCGGACGACCAACAAAAACGAAGGCAAGAACCCGATCAACTCGGGTCCTCACTACCTCACCACGGTCGAAGAGGCGGATTGTTATTGGAATGAGTGGGCCTATATGGAGTCGGACAGTGTTCCGGGCAGCTTCGATCTCGAGCTCCGCGACGGCGTGAGCGGCGATTGGGGAGATCCTTTCCCCGGCTACTACAACGTTCGCAATTTCCACTACAGCACTTGGCCAAACTCACGGACCTACACCGGTGGAGACGCCGACTCGGAATGCGCGGTCCTCGAGATATCCGATTCCGGCGACACGATGAGCGCGGTGTTCGATGTGAGCCGCTCGATACCGGTACTCGACATGGTATCTAGCCTGAGCGACGACAGTGTAGGCGGAGACGGGGATGGTAGAGGGGAATCCGGAGAGACCTTCGACTTGATTCTCACTTTGGCGAGCGTTTGGGGGAACGCGCCGAACATCACCGCCGTGATAACGACCGAAAACACCAACGTGACCATCTTGGACGACACCGGGTCGTTCGGAACCCTGGCCGGTGGAGATGAGGGCGACAACGCGGCCGACCCGTTCACGCTGCAGGTCGGGTCACTCGACGAGGCTGATGTCGTACAGTTCGATCTGGAGATCACCACCTTCCCACTGGGTCATGAATATGTGTCGCATACGAGCTTCACGCTTGTGGTCGACTGGCCCGCGGTCCTCCTTGTCGACGATGACGGCGGCGAGGAATCTGAAGATGTGCTCCGCCAGGCCCTGGTCGACGCGGGACATGTGGTAGTGGATGAATGGTCGGTCGAGACCGCTTCCGGAACGGTTCAAGACCCCTTCGCCACGGGGAACGCAACGATTATTTGGGCGACAGGAGAGGAGAACAGCGAGACGCTGACCGCTTCCGATCAGGCCTCACTGACACCGATCATCGCGGGTGGCGTCAATTTCATCTTGATCGGGCAGAACTTCGACGAGGACCTCGCCGGAAGCGATTTCTTCACCGACGTGTTGCATCTGTCCAGCATGAGCACCGACACCAACGCCCCCGTCGCATCCGGCGTCGATGGTCATGAAATCCTTGGACCGTTCTTCGATCGCCCCCTATTGATGGTGCAAGACTCTCCGTCTTCGTTCACGCCGCTGACCGGCGCCGAGGCCGCGATGTTCTACACACCCACCGACGAGACGGCGGTCGTGACCTACGATGGACTGCCCGGGTCGAAGACCCACAAGGCCACCACCTTCGGCTTCGATCTGAGTCTAGGCCAAGACGCTGTTCTGGTGGCCGATATCATCGGGTCGGTCGTGGCTTGGGAATCGATCACCACGGGAATCGAAGGCGGCGATACTCCGCCTCCGCCGTCGCGGGTGACCCTCGCCGACAACGTCCCGAATCCCTTCAATCCGAGCACGCTAATCGCGTTCGAACTTTCCGAGGAGATGAATGCGTCGCTTGGTGTGTACGATCTTCGCGGGGCCCTCGTACGCACTCTCCACCAGGGAGTGCTGCCGGCGGGACGGCATTCAGTTCGTTGGGACGGCAAGAGCGAGGGGGGGCTGGCCCTGGCGAGCGGTGTGTATATCTACCGATTGGAGACGCCGGAAGAGATCGTGACGCGGCGCATGGTACTTCTCAAATAGGTTATTGCGGGCGGAGCCGCAATAACCGAGGCGATTGCAGCTGGCGAGCGCCTTCGGCGCTCGCAGCTGAATCGCCTCTGGGCGCGCACCGTATTCCGATTGGGCTCTATTGCTGGGCGAAGGCCTTCGGCGCTCGCGGGTGAATCGCCTCTGGGCGCGCACCGTGATTCGCTGGGGCTCCTTTGCTAGGCGAGCCCTTCGGCGGTCGACTCTGGGCGCGCCTTCGGAGTTTGCCAGCTGCAAGCGCCCCCAATACAGGCCCCTACCGTGCCGCGGCCTCAGGTCTATGGTTCACGCCCCCGACAACCACGCCGCAGCGCAACATGCTCTTGCCGTAGTACGGGTTGCGGATCGGGCCTTCCTTCTGTAACCAACTGCCTTTGGCCATAGAGCAGAAGGCCACGTCGGTGCTCGAAGGTCTTGCCATCGTGCCCCACATGGCCAAGGGCCTCGAGAGATCCTTGAAAGCCGCGCGGGCTTCCTTGAGCGTCGCGGCTTTGCCGAGGGCATCGGCCGCTCCCGCTATCCGCGCGGGCAAGCCACGGTGGTGTTCCGAATGTTGCACGACGGTCGAGACCGCTGGAAGCTGTGTAGCTAGTTTCTTGATCGCCTTCGCCGCGTTTTTCACCCCGGCTTGGGAGTCGTCGGATAGTGCTTCGTGCGCACTCAGGTAGTGAGTCAGTAGCGGTGCCATGGCCTTATCGAAGGCGTTCGCCGACTCAGATGCGTACGCCTGAGAAATCGCGAAGAGAAGAGAGAGGGAACTCGCTATGATCGCGTGACTGCACATCTGTTGTTTCTCCGAGGTTCAAGATTCCTACGTGCGTGGAAGATCGTTGCGGTGTACGAAGCGCATCCATAAGAGATAGACGGCCGGGATGATGATTAGAGTCAAAACGGTAGATGAGATCAGACCGCCAACCATCGGAGCAGCGATCCGCTTCATGATCCTGGTTCCGGTCTCGGTTCCAAACATGATGGGGAGCAGGCCTATGGTAGTCGTCGAGACTGTCATCAACTTGGGTCGTACGCGATCGACCGCTCCCTCGACAATGATCAACCGGATGTCGGCGAGCGATCTCAAGCGCCCCTCTCGGCGCCACCGTTCATATGTCTCGTCCAGGTACACCAGCATCACCACTCCGGTCTCGGCCGCCAGGCCCGCCAGCGCGATGAAGCCGACAGCGACCGCGACCGACAGATTGAAATCGAAGATCCACATCAGCCAAATGCCGCCGACCAAGGCGAAGGGAAGTGATAGCAAGACGATGAGCGATTCAGTGATGTTGCGAAAGTGTACGTAGAGCAACAGGAAGATGATCGCCAGGGTCAGAGGAATGAGGACCGACAGACGCTCGTTCGCACGTTCCATGTATTCGTACTGGCCGGACCAGACGATCGATACGCCCTCGGGTAGGGCGACCTGTGAGGCGACAGCTTTGCGCGCGCCCTCGACGTATCCACCTACATCCGAGGTCTTTAGATCCACGTAGATCCAGGCAGTGAGCCGGGCGTTCTCGCTCTTGATCGCCGGCGGGCCTTTGGCAATGCTGAGATCCGCGATCGATCCCAACGGTACGGTATGACCCATAGGCGTCGGCACCGCGACGCGCCGCAGCTTGTCGATGTCATTGCGAAGCTCTCGTGGGTATCGAAGGTTGACCGGATAGCGCTCGAGTCCCTCCACGGTCCAGGTCACGTTCATCCCCCCGATGGCGCTCATGATGATCTCTTGCACATCGGCGATCGTGAGGCCGAAGCGAGCAGCGTCTTGTCGGCGGATGTCGATGTCGATGTAGTTTCCTCCGACCACCCGTTCGGAGTAGACGCTTTGAGTGTTGGGGAGCTCTCTAACCACCGCTTCGATCTGCTCGCCCACCGCGCTGAGCTCACCCAGGTCGTCCCCGAGGAGCTTGATGCCGACGGGGGTCTTGATGCCTGTCGCCAACATGTCGATGCGTGTCTTGATAGGCATCGTCCAGGCGTTCGTGAGCCCCGGGAACTGGATCATTGCGTTGAGTTCCGTGATGATGTCTTCGATAGATACTCCATCTGGCCACGTCTCGGGTGACGTGAGAAGGATCGTTGTTTCGATCATCGAGAGAGGAGCGGGATCAGTAGCGGTTTCAGCGCGTCCTACTTTGCCTAGCACGTGCTTGACTTGCGGGTGTGAAGCGATAATTTTGTCGGTCTGTTGCAGCAGCTCGCGCGCCTTGGTTATTGAAATCCCCGGCGGAGTGGTAGGCATATACAGGAGATCTCCCTCGTTCAAGGGAGGCATGAACTCGCTACCGAGAGATCGAAAGGGAAGCCACGTGACTAGCGTCAGCAGCGCTGCCAAAGCGATCGTGGTCTTCGGGCAGCGCAGAACCGCATCGATGAGGGGGCGGTAGAGAAAGATGAAGAAGCGGCTGATCGGGTTTTTCGATTCGGGGCGCACGGGGCCGCGAACGAAGTAGTACATCAATACTGGGATAATCGTCACCGCCAGGACTGCCGCCGATCCCATCGCGAAGGTCTTTGTGTAGGCAAGGGGGGAGAAGAGCCGCCCTTCTTGCTGTTCCAGACTGAAGACAGGTAGGAAGCTAACCGTGATGATGAGCAAGGAGAAGAAGAGGGCCGGGCCCACCTCTCGTGATGCCGTGATGACCAGTTCGGCCTGAGCTAGACCATGATCCCTTTCCTTATGCTTGTGCATGTTCTCGACCAGCACCACGGATGCATCGACCATTACTCCGATGGCGATCGCGATTCCACCGAGACTCATTATGTTCGCGTTGATTCCAATGAGTCGCATGATGATGAACGCCATCAAGATCCCTACTGGAAGCGTGAATACCGCTACGAGTGCCGAGCGAAAATGGAACAAGAATAGAACGCAAATCAGAGCCACTACGAGAAGCTCTTCGATGAGCTTGGTCTTGAGCGTATCGATCGCTCGACGGATCAGACTGGATCGGTCGTAAGAGACGTGAACTTCGAGTCCCATCGGCAGTCCGAGCTTGAGCTCCTCCAATCGGGTCTTCACCCGCTCGATAACGTCGAGGGCGTTCTCGCCGAATCGGATGATGACGATCCCTGTAACGACCTCACCTTCGCCATTCATTTCGACGATGCCGCGGCGAAGCTCCGGACCCATGTGCACATTGGCTACTTGGGCTAGCAGAATCGGCGTATGCGAGATCATATCGCCGCCGATCGGAACACTCCGGAGGTCTTCCAACGAGCCCAAATACCCTTTCCCTCTAACCATGAACTCGGTCTCACCCATCTCGAGAAGCCGACCTCCGACATCCATGTTGCTGCGTTGAATGGCCCGCTTTACCTTGGCTAGCGGAACTCCATAAGCGCGGAGTTTTTCAGGATCTACTTCGACCTGGTACTGTCGAACAAACCCGCCAACAGATGCTACCTCGGAGACGCCTGGCACACTCATCAGCTCATAGCGAAGATACCAATCTTGCACGGATCGTAGCTCCGAGAGATCGATGCCCTCGAAGTTCGCGGCCAATGCCAGCTCCGAACGTGAGATTTTACCGTCGCGATCACGATCGAATGTCTCAACAAGATAATGTGTAGATTCTTCAACGAATCGGTCCGGTGGAGCCGATCCGGGTGGATCGCTGGTCTCAAAAAGCGACGCGAGACGATCGGGCGAGTAGACAGCTCTGTTCTCACCACCGACGTTGCTGGAATCGAGGGGGGGGGGAAGCTCGTGGTCCTCAACAATGCCGGATCCGTCCGTGTCCAGTTTCCGCCGAAGAATAGAGGCGCGCGGGCCGAAATCGGTGAGCGTGTATTCGAAAACCCAACCGACGCCCGTGGCGTCCGGGCCGAGCTGAGGACTGACCGCGGACGGAAGTCGACTACTGGCGAAGTTCAAGTACTCCAGTACGCGTGATCTCGCCCAATATAGATCGGTGCCGTCTTCGAAGATGACGTACACCATGGAGAATCCGAAGAACGAGTAGCCTCGCACGTCCTTCGCGTAGGGCACCGCGAGCATCGCCGTTGTCAAGGGATAGGTGACCTGGTCTTCCACGACCTGTGGAGATTGGCCGGCGTAGTCGGTGTAGATAATGACCTGGACGTCACTGAGATCTGGAATAGCGTCCACTGCTGTATCAAGCATGGCCCAGATGCCGAGCGCGATGACAATGCACGTGACGATGATGACGAAGAAGCGATTGCGTACGCTTGCGGCGATGACCCACTCGATCATGGCTGCCTCGACCTCTCGATCAGGTCCATTCCGCAGAGAGGACAAGCGCCCGGACCATCTTCGACGACCTGAGGATGCATGCCGCAGGTCCAGTACGAACCTTGGCCGGGGCTGTCCTCGTTATCATCGGGTGCCGAGGCTCCCTGGTCGGCCGCGTGGAGGCGCGAGGCGAGGAGCTTCTGCACGGCTTCGTTGAGCTGGCTCTCGGAGTCGAGCAAGAACTGACCGGAGGTCACAACACGCTCGCCGGCTTGCAATCCGGATAGAATCTCCGTTCTCTGGCGATCGCCAACCACACCGGTCCTCACCTCCCGCATCTCATAACGGCCGAGTGCCAGAGCGACAAAGACGAGCTGTCGCTTGCCCGAATGGATGATCGCTTCGGCGGGCACGACTACCACATCTTCGCGAGGGCGTGTTTCGATCTCGACGGTGGCGAACATCCCCGGCTTCAAGAGAAGCCGAGGGTTGTCGAACTCCAAGCGCACCGTGAGCGTACGGGATTGCGGATTAAGAGTGGGATGGACGAATGAGACGCTGCCCTCGATCGGATCGCCTCCAACATAAGACAGCTCCATAGTTGCGCGCTGTCTCAATTCGATCCATGGGGCGTCGAACTCGTAAACCTCAGCGTTGACCCACACCTTGTCGAGGCTTCCGATTCGATAGAGATCCACTCCGGCTGTGACGCGGGCACCCTGGACGACGTCTTTGTGAAGAACGTATCCGGACTGGGGCGCGACAACCGTCACCGTGGGCGACGTTTCTTTCTCCCTCTCGATCCGCTCGATGGTGTCGCCGGAGACCAGCCAGTATTCGAGGCGCCTCCGCGCGCTTTTCGCCAAAGGCGAGTTGAGTCCTGCGCTACGTAGCGACAACAGATACTCCTCCTGTGCGCTCACGAGCTCCGGTGAGTATATGTCGAAGAGCTTCTGCCCTTTCCCGACCAGTGCACCGGTCTCGTCGACGTATAGGCGCTCGATCCAGCCTGAGTAGCGCAGATTGACAACCGAGAGCAAGTTTTCCGCGACCTCTACTGTGCCGATCGTGCGAACGTGGCGAAAGACTGTTCCCTGTTCCACTCGCTTGATACGGATTCCCATGTTCTGGACTACTGTCGGGTCGATCGTCACGAACGAAGTTCCGGTGCCATCTTCGTACACCGGCACGAGGTCCATCCCCATCGGCGATCTTCCGGGTTGATCGGAGATGTACGTGGGATCCATTGGTGCTGCCCAGTGTTTGATATCGCGCGCCTCGTCATATTTCGGCTTGGGCGCTCCAACCGAATAGCTTGGGGTCTTTTCGGCAACGGACCGGTGTGCCAGCGTCATGCCGCAGATTGGGCACTCTCCCGGCTCATTCTGCGCGATCTGCGGATGCATTGGGCAGCTGTAGACAGTCCGCTCCGTGGCTTCGTGCGCGCCGTGGTCTTGTGTTTGAGCGTGGACGGTCACCTGGCCGAGCGGCGAAAAGGCGAGGCCTGTCGTCATGCATATGGTCGCGGCAATCCTCATGGGGAGTCCTTCCCGATAATCGACTCGACCCTGGCTTGCGCGACGAGCAGATCGACGGCGGTAATGCGAAGGGCCTTCTCGAAATTCAACAGATCCAGCTCGGCCTCGAAGAGGGAAAGAAAGTCGGCGCGGTCCACTTGATAGCTCGTAAATGTCGCGTCCAGTACCCGGTGGGCGTTAGGAACAAGGTGGTCCCGATAGGTCTCGATCTTCTGCGCGGCGCGCTCCCAGCCCGCCAAAGCATGTTCCAAGCCGCTCCCGATCTCGTCCAGCAGGGCGGCCTTGCGAGCCTTCGCGGATAGGGCTTTTGCAGCGGCGGATTCGGCGGACGCTCGATTCCTAGCGCGATAGAAGACCGGGAGCCGCCAACTCAGGCCCACGGTGATTAGATCATCGCCAGCCAACCGATTGTCGAGCCGGCTGCGTGCACCGTACTGTACGAACACCGTCGGGTCGGGAATCGTTTCGTATCGGGCCAGATCAGCGGCTGCTTCGTGCTGGCCAACTACTGCATCGAGTTGGCTGAGGGCGGGACGGGATTCAATTGCGATCCGGCGCAATGAGTCGACGGAGTGCGAGAGGTCAGGGATTTCGAATTCCTCCGGCGTGGCGATGGAGGTCATCGCTTCTCGGTGCAAAGTCTGATTCATTAGGGCAGTGAGTTGCCGGTCTTCCGCGATGTAGTCGTTGAGGTCGTCTTTGAGTCGATCGCGAAGCACTTCGAGTCGAAGCACGTCGTGCTGGTCCGCTTGACCGACCTCGTATTTGATCCGAACAGCATCGAGGAGTCGCTCGATGAGTCCGACATGCTCAGCGGTGATCGCGCGCAACTGCCGGGTCAATCCGAGCTCGTAGTAGAGACGCTTGACCAATGCTCCGATTTGCAGTGCCTTTTCCTCGGTCTTCCATCGCGCTGCTTCGGTCGCGAATCGTGCGACGCGTTTCCTTCTACGCGTCTTGCCGAAGAAGGGGATCTCCTGGCCGATGCGCGCGGCGAGCATGCTCATCGGATCGTCGCCAAGCGAGAGAGATGTCGCGGGAACGTTTTGATAGCCGATCGTCATCAGAGGGTCTTTCCAGGCTCCCGCGCGGACCTCCTCGTGCTCCAGGGCGTCGACTTGTGCCCTCAGCGCTTCGATGTCGACGTTCTGTTCAAGGGTGTACGCCACGAGATCCGCCAGGCTCTCCGATGCACTCGCTCGGGCCGTGCCGAGACTTACAAGGACAGCGACGAACGCGGCACGACCGACTGATGAGAG
>NYZA01000096.1 GCA_002686955.1 Gemmatimonadota bacterium | reverse complement strand
TTTGTCATCTTGGCGCCCAGATGTGCCGCGGATCTGGTCGATCGCCGATCTTCGAAACCGGAGGAATAGCAGAGCTATTTCGAGGATCTCGGAGGTCGGCGATCGGCCGGAGACGTGGTGCAGATGGGATGCCAAATGACAAGTTAGTCTTGCGCGAACCCCTAGGTGGAGTTCTTGTCGGTCGGCTTGTCGATCGGTTTGTCGGCCGGCGCGTCGGTCGAGGACTCGATCTCCCGCTGAATATCGCGGGTGGCCCCCTTGAATTCGCGGATCCCTTTGCCGAGGGCGGCGCCGATCTCGGGAAGGCGCTTCGCCCCGAAGAGGAGCAGAACTACCAGGAAGACCAGGATGACTTCCCATGCGCCCAGGTTGCCGATCATGATTTCTCCAAGTCGGTTTGTGATGGAGTGACCGGCCCGCGCGAACAGAATCGACCGTCGTCTCCGATCACCGAACCCCTAAACCTTATCGGTGCGCTCGTATCGAGTCAAACGCGGTCGATCCGAACCAATTTCAGGAAGAGAGGGGGGAGGACCGAATACTGATCCGCAGATCGCCGCTCTTCCTTTCCAGGCAAGCCCAGCCGCTCCGCTCCACCGAACTTCCCGCCCTGGTTGCTCTCGAAACGCCGCGGCGCGGCGCGCCCCACCTCACGCACCCTTCACGCGTGCCAACGCAATCGGCCGCCACGCGCACCTGCCGCCCGCGTCCCCCCCCTTCCGCGCGCAAGCGGCCCGCCCGCGCGTTGCGCTGCTCTTCGCGGGGCCGACGCCGGAAAAACGCCCGCGGCCATGGAGGCAAGCGCCGCCGTCATGGCCGCCATCAGCGCCGTGGGCACGGCGGGAAGCAGCAGGATGGCTGCCGCCGTAGCGCGGATCCCGAGCCCGAATAGCGCCGCGCGACGCACCTCGAACGCCCCTGCCGCAGTGCCGGAAGCGTCACCAGCGCCCCGCGCGGTGTCGAACGCTCTCAGGGGCCGCGCGAATGACCTTCCCGGGTTTTTCGGACACCGGGGTTGAAGAGGGGAAGGGTGCTCCCTTCCCCAGCGGGGGAAGTCGCGCGGATCCGCCCTCGAGCTCGGTCCAACTCAAGTCGGCCACCAAGTAGTCGATTCGTCGAGAATGGGGGCGAGGCCCCCGCATTCGACGCTCTCGACTGGCATTTCACCGGAGGCGGAGTATGGTCTGGCGCTCACGCCGCGCGACTGGTCTGGCACTGGGGATCCTCACCTTCGGGCTTTTTGGCGTGGCGATCTACGTTCACCATCAAGGTTGGCTGCTCAATCTTCCCGTGGCGGCGAATGTCGATGAGCGCCAGGGCTTGGCTCTGCTCTACGGCTTCGAGAAAGAGGGGCTCAATCCCCACTTCTTTCATTATCCGACCTTCTACTACTACCTCACCTGGCTCCTCCTCAAGCCGTGGGCCATCGGACAGAGCCTGCTGCTCGGGCGGATCCTGAACTCCGTATTCGTCTTGCTCACGGCAGTCTCCGCCGCCTGGATGGCCCACCGCTTCGCGCGCTCGAAGCTCGCCGCGTGGCTTGCAGGAACCCTTACCGCGACGAGCCCCATTCTGGCGACCAGTGCCGGCTATTTGGGAACCGATGTGCTGTTGGCTGCTCTGACGACGTTTGCCCTCATCAGCCTGGAGCGCTACCGCCGGACTGGTGAGCGGCGCGCCTGGTGGATCAGTCTGGTGTTGGTTGGTCTGGCACTCTCGACGAAGTACACCGCAGTGATGTTGATCGCGGTCTACATCTGCGTGGAATGGCTACGCGGCCGTGAGGCGGGATCGGTTCGCGGGCACCCCTCGACAATGAGGCTGGCGGGACGCTCCCTTCAGTCACATTGGAGTGTTGTGCTCTTGACCGTCGGCGCGGTGCTGACACTGGCGGGGGGGTTGGCGGGCCCTGGCGCGCTGCAGACGGTTTTCCAGGGGAGCGGTGGCATCAACGCGACCTGGAATGACGCCGATTTGCACTTCGTCGAATCGATGGCAAGCAAGTTCCTGGTATCGGCTCTCGTATTGAGCATCGGCGCCGCGCTTCTGCAGCGGCGCCCATCTCTCCGCCCGGCCTTCCCGCCATCTCGCGTCGCAAGCGCTCTCCTGGTCGTCTTTTGGAGTGTTTGCTCTCACCAGTCCATACTGCCTGATCGAGTGGAAGTCCTTCCTCTACGACTTTGGATCGGAGCTCAAGGCGAACGCGAACGGTAGCCTGGGACCGCAGTGGTGGGCCTATGTTCTTCGCTGGTTTGAACAGGAAAACGCGATTGCTGCTTTGCTTGCCCCGATCGGGTTGCTCGCCCTCTGGCGTCGCCGGAATCTCCCAATAGCGGTGCTTCTTTTTGTTCTCCTCTACTACATGGCGATCGGATCGGCCAACCGCGGTTTTCCACGCTATCTCTCACCGCTGCTGCCACTCATCTATGTTGCGGCCGGTGCGGGGTTCGTGACCCTGCTGAATCATCTGCGGGAAGGTCGACGTGAGCTCGTGGCCGGGGCGTTGCTGGTTGTTGTCTCCGTGCAAGGCGGAGCTCGTCTGCTGAATCTCCAACGCTGGGATCACAGTGAGATGAGGGATGCCTACGAGCAGATCCTGGCCCTGGACCCGGAAGGGGTAAGTTTCGCGGGCTATGCGCCGCACGTAGAGCTCGAGATCGCCGGCATTCCCACGGAGCAAGTCTCCATCTCTTCGCTCCTGCCCGGCGCCAGAGAGCCGACGCTCGCCCTTTCGCCCAAGAGCCTACTTGTCGTGGAGAAACGAATTGCCGAAGCCATGAATCCAGACCAACGCGATGGTCTGCGGCTGGTGTGGAGCACGAACAAAGGCTATGGACAGCGTCTCTACGCGCTATCGGCAGAAGCCGGGGAGTGAGCCCTTTCGGAACGTTCGGATTTCATCGAGAATGGCGTTGAGAGGTGACGCGCAAGACGAACCGACCGAAGTGCTCGGATTCCGATCGCTGAAGCATCGGTGCGACGGCCTCTTCGTCCCTTTGGCGTAGTGGGGCGCGTTTCGCCTGGCCGCTTCTCGGGCAGGAAGGGCGTCGCGTTCGGGGGAGCGGAGCCAGGGGGCGGGCCTGGCTTCGAATGGCGGCGATCCGATGATCAATACTCGGTCTCCCCACCTCTTCCCCGACCCTCTCGACGAAATCGATCCGGGAGGAGCCGGCGCACACTTCTTGACCGAGCAGCCTTGCTCCCCGTACGGTCCCGCCCATGGGGTTCGCGCAGGAGCTCAAACGCAAATCGATCCACCTCGCGGCGATCTCGATACCGGTTCTCTACTATTGGATTCCGTCCGATCTGGTGTCGAAGTGGCTGCTGGTGGTATTTACGCTGCTCTTTTTCTGGGCCGATCTGATCAAGCTGCGCTCGCGGCGCGGGAACCGGATCTTCATGGCGGCTTTTGCCCGCTTTTTGCGGCGGCACGAGACCCGGGAGCTGAACGGGGCGACCTTCGTGATGCTGGCGGCCGCGGCGACGATCCTCTGCCTCTCGAAGCCGGTCGCGACGGCCGCAATGGCCTTTCTGGTGCTCGGAGATACGGCGGCTGCGCTTGTCGGCAAGTCGTTCGGCCGCCTGCGCTATCTCGGCAAGTCGGTAGAAGGGAGCGTTGCGTGCTTCCTGGCCTGTATGCTGGCGGTTTGGGTCATTCCCGATATCTCGATCGAGGTGGGGTTGGCCGGGGCCGCCGCGGCGACGATCGCGGAGCTGGTTCCGATTCCGATCGATGACAACTTCCGCATCCCGCTCGCGGCCGGCGGGCTGATGCAGCTCATGTCCTGAGGGCCGGCGACAAGGAAAGCGTCCGAAATGAAGAGTCGAAATGTGCTGCTCGTGGCCGGTGTCGCCGCGAGCGCTTCCTTTTCTCATGCGACTGAATCGTCCGACGCGCTGCTGCGCAGGGGGCTCGAGGACCACGCGGCGGTCGAGCTCGATGCCGCCATTCGGGCGAGTGATGATGCCGTGACCCGCGTCGAGTTGCTGTTGAAGTTGGCGAACCTCCACGAATCGCGCCTCGACGATCTGGAGAGCGCGGCCGCGGCCTATGTGCGGGCTCTGGAGGAGCTGCCGGAGGGGGCGGCTCGGCGAGACGAGATTCACTACAAGCTGGCGCGCGCGCTCGAGGCGAGCGGTGATACCGGCGGGGCCGCGGCCGAGTACCAGGCGATCCTGGTCGGCCATCCGAAATCGCCCTACACCCCTTCCGCCGGCGAAGGTGTCGAGCGCTGCTTCGAGCTGAACCGCCCCCGGGTGGCGGCCTCCGTCGGAGAGCACATCATCACGATGGAGGCGCTCGACCGGATCATCGAGGGGATGGATGCGCTCGCGGAGGGGGAGATCGCGAGGAAGCCGGAGCGCAGGGCAAAGATTCTGAGGCAGATGGTCGACGAGAAGCTGATGGCCGATCTGGCGAGATCGACCGGGCTGCATCTGGAGCGGGGGATTCGAGAGGATCTGGAGCGGAACGTCGACCGCTATCTGGCGCGGCATACGCTGCAGCGCCGAGTGAAGGATCCGGTCGAGATCGGCGGTGATGCGGTTCAGGCCTACTACGACGAGAATCTTGACACCGAGTTCTATGTCGAGGCCCGGGCGCGCGGTTTCGTTTTCATTCTGGACGACGAGGGAGAGGCCGAGAAGGTGATGAAGCGGCTGAACACGGGGGAGTTCAGCGAGGTGCGCAATGAGCTCTGGAAGGACTCCCAGGCGAAGGGGGGCGGCGATTCCGGTCTGCACGAGATGAGCTACTACTCGGCTGAGCTCGCTGCCGCGCTCGCGAAGATCGAGATCGACCGGGCGACCGAGCCGATGCGGAGCGATCGAGGGTGGGAGGTGTTCTATCTGCAGGTGCATACGCCGGGAAGGCACACTCCGCTGGACAAGGTTCAGGCGCGGATCGAGGCGAAGCTGAGGGGACAGGCCGAGGCGGCCCTCTATGAGGCGCTGATCGATTCGCTGGAGATTGAGACGGCCGTTGCGATCAACCCGGTGACTCCGAAATCGGCTCCCGGTGGACCGTGATACACTGGGAACGAGAGACCAAACACCGCAACCACAACTTTTCGGAGACCCCGATGGGCAATCGCATCGTCCGCTATGCGGCGCTGGGGCTGGCATTTCTGATCTCTGCCTGTAGCAGCCTGGAGCGTCGCACGAAGCTCGCCCATGAGCTGTACGAGCAGGGCAAGACGGAGGATGCGCTGGCCGAGCTCGACGCCATAGTGGAGCGGCGGCCCGACTACGTCGACGCCAATGCGTTGCTGGGCCGGATCTACCGCGAGCAGGGCGATCATGGGCGCGCCATCGCGTCGTTCAAGCGGGGGATCGAGGGCGATTCGGAGCGGATCGATCTGCGCCTCGACCTTGGGCGCACTTTGATCGATCACGGTCTGCCGGCGGAAGCGATCGGGGTTCTGCAAACCACGATCAAGATGGCCCCCGAGAACCCGGACGCGCTCGCTCTCTGCGGCCAGGCGCATCTTCTCTCGGGCTTGGCGGCCGACTCCGAGGGTTTCTTCAACAATGCGATCCTGATTAGCCCCGATCATGTTCTCGCCCTCGAGGGGCGGGCGGAAGCGTTGGAGCGCCTCGATGAGCTCGATGAAGCGCTGGAATCCCGTCGCAGAGCGCTCGAGCTGACCAGCGAGGGGGCCGAGCTGGAGCTCGCATGGGGCGATGAGCTGACCCGAACGGGGCGGATCGCCGCGGCGGAGAGGGCTTACGACGACGCCACCGCGGAAGACCCGATGGACCCCCAGGGGTGGTACCGGCGTGGTCTGGTTCTGGGCGAGCTCGGTCGGCTGCGGGAGGCGCGCGATGCGTTTCTCGTCGCGCTCGAGGCCGATCCCCTCTTTACCGAAGCGAATACCGCGCTCGCCGACGTCTACCTCGCCATGGGCGAGATGACGCTCGCGAAGGAGCAGCTCCGGCTCTATCTGCAGAACGCACCGGCGGAGGAGCTCGTCGATCCCAAGGCGCGGCGGCACGAGCTAGACCGCGCTTTCAGGGGGGAATGACGCGTCGTGAGAGCGCCAATGCCCGTTGTCTCGGTACTGCTGATGGCGCTGGTCGTTGCGACTGCCGCACCGAGCACGGCTCAACAGCCGGCCGGTAGACCCGCCGAGCCTTTCGCGATCGCGGTGGAGGCGTTGTCGGAGAGGCGCATCGACGAGGCCCTTCGCTGGTTCCAGGTCACGACTTCCGATTTTCCTGGCACCAAGGAGGCGCTGCAGGCCCGGTGTCACAGAATTGTCATTTTGGCGGCGCGAGAGGCGAGCTGGCTCCTTCTGGGCAACGCGTGGCATGCGGGCATGCAGCGGACCGTCGAGGGGGACTACTCCTTCGTTGCCCGCTCCGCCGACGATTTCGCGACACAGATGGCCCGCTACTACCGGGCCAGAGACGAAGCGGTGGAAACACTGCTCACCGATCTGCGGCGTCTGGTCGCCGAGGACGATCGCAAGGTGCTCGCCTTCGCCTTCGAGCCGCCGGCGCAGGTTCCGCGACCCGAGGCGAACCTCGCCGGCCATCTCGAGCACGGCTTCTACCTGGAGCCGAGCGATTGCTCCGTGCTGGAGCAGATGCTCTTCGACGACGCCTACGCCGCCTA
This sequence comes from Gemmatimonadota bacterium, assembly GCA_002686955.1. Lineage (GTDB taxonomy): Bacteria. Next base: position 4,437 of record NYZA01000096.1, on the reverse strand, counting down.
CCTCAAGGCGTTGCTGGGACTTTCCGGGAGCGATCCGACGCCATCGCCGGCTTCGGGTCGGCTGGATCGCAAGGCTTTCTACGGCGCACTGATGGATCGGATCGCGACCGTGATAGAAGAGAGCTCCGAGAACGCCCATGATCGCGAGACGGTGAGTCGTCTTGCCCAGGTCGTGCTCGAGGAGGGGAAGAACAGGCGCTACGATGTGGCGGTCGTGCACGCCCGCGAGATTCTCGCGCGCTACGGCACGGTCGTCGATGGACCGATCCGCTGCCGGCGCTGCGGTGAGACCGCGAAGGCAGGCTGGCGTTTCTGTCCCTTCGACGGCGTGGTTCTCCCGGCGGCCGAGATCGACGCGCCGCCGTCCGTGCCAGAGGGCTGATCCCCATTCGACCATCGTGGGGGGCCTTGTGGCTGGTGCTCCCGCTCGGCCTCCTCGTTCGGTTCGCCTATTGGACGGAGCTCGTCCAGTCGCCGAGCTTCTTCGCTCCCCAAAACGACCCCGAGGCCTTCCTCGCGCAGGCACACCACCTTGCCCTGGTCGACCCGTGGGGGGGCGACGCTCCTTTCTTCAAAGCGCCACTCTACCCCTATCTGCTCGCTCTTCTCATTCGGCTCGGGCTCGATCCTCTCGTTTGGGCGCGGGTGCTTCAGATGGGACTCGGACTGACCTCGGCCGCGATCGGGGGCGCGATCGCCCGGTCTCTGGGCGGGAGCCGGGCGGCCGCGGGAGTGGCGGCGGCCCTGCTGGCCTGCGGCGGGGTCTTCGTCTACTTCGAGGGGGAGATCCTGATTACGTCGTGGATCGTCTTCCTCGATCTGGCCGCGCTGCTCGTTCTGGCCCGTGGCTACGCTTCGGGGGGATCTCCGTCGCCGCTTCGGACCGCCGCCGCGGGGCTGCTCTTCGGTCTGAGCGCGATCGCCAGGCCGACGGTCCTGATCTTCGCCGCCCTGCTGGGGCTCGTCCTGCTGATCCGGGGGGGCGGAGGTCGCGTTGCTCGCGCCTCCGCATTCGCGGTCGCCCTAGCTCTCCCGATCGCGCTGGTGGCCCTGCGCAACCAACTCGTCGGGGACGATGCGGTGCTGATCTCTTCGCAGGGAGGGATTGCCTTCTATACCGGCAACAATCCCCAATCGGACGGCATGTTCGGCAGCCCCGCCGGCTTCGAGATCATCGGCGGCAACTGGGAGTACTACGAATGCGTTCGCCACGCCGAGCGCCGGGTCGGGAGGGAGTTGCGGCCCTCCGAGGTTTCCCGGTTCTACATGGTCGAAGGGCTGCGGTTTTGGCGCGAGAGCCCCGGCGTAGCCGCCGCGCTATGGCTCAAAAAGGCAAGGCTCTTCTGGGGACGTCCCCGTGTCTCGAACAACCAAGATATCGACCGGGCGCTCGATGAACGTGTCGGAGGACCGATCCTCCGGCCCCTTCGGCCCCTCTTCGATTCGGGCTTCGATCTCATCCTGATCGCCGGCGGACTGGCCGGGCTCGTTTGGCTCGGGGGGCGGGCTTGGCTGCTCTCGGGCTTCGTCGCGGTCTATTCGGTGACGGTGATCACATATTTTGTCGCGACCCGTTATCGCGTTCCGGTCTTGGCGGTGCTCGCGCCGGCTGCCGGCATCTTCCTCGCCGACGGCATTCGAAGATGGGGACGGCGTTCGGCCTTCTCTCTGGCGATCGCGGTGGCGGCGACCTTTCTCCTTTGGCCCGACCCTTATCGACTTGGCAAGACCTCGCCTGCGCAGGCTCTCTTTGCCCGCGCCGCGTCGCTTCAGCGTCTGGGCCGGTTGAAAGAGGCAGAGGGCGCCTTCGACGATGTGCTCGAGCTCGATCCCGGCTATCCGCGGGCGTGGATGAACCTGGGGATCATCTCGATGGAGTGGGGCGACCTGGCCGGGGCGAGAGCCGCTTTTCTGACGGAGCTCGATCGCCATCCCCGCGATCCCTTGGCGATCGGCAACCTGGGGGCGTTGCACTTGAGAGAAAAGCGGCACGAGGAGGCGATTCCCTATTTCGAGCGGGCGATCGAGCTGCGCCCGAACTACGTACGTGCATACAGAAATATGGCGCTCGCTCTGGTGGCGATCGGGAGAACGAGAGAGGCTCTGGCGACACTAGACGCCGCGCTCGAAGTGTGCGAAGTGGCGGTGGAGTACCGGCCGGACGAAGCCGGCGTCCGCTCCGACCGGGCGGCGGTGCTGGCGGGTGAGGGGAGGCTGCAAGAGGCGGAGGAGGAGTACATGGGGGCGATTGCGGTCAACCCGACCCGCCTCGAGGCGAGGGTAGGTCTGGGCAGTGTGTTGGGGCGCCAGGGACGACTGGACGAGGCGGGGCAGCTGCTGAGCGCGGTGTTGGTGGAGGACCCCGATCGCATCGAGGCCCGAATGGATCTCGGCAATGTTCTCGCCGCTCAGGGCCGGAGCGCCGAGGCTCGGCGCGAGTACAGCCGTGCGGCCGAGATCGACGCCTCGCGGCCCGAGCCGCTTTTCGCCCTGGCCGGCCTGGCGATTCGCGAGGGGCGGTTGGAGGAGGGGCGCCGGCTGTTGGAGAGCTGCCTGGCGCGTTCGCCGGGATTCGAGCCGGCGGAGCGGGCGCTTGGCTTGGTGATGGGGCGGATTCGACGGGATGGAGGCACCGGAGATGTCGTAGGCGGGGCGCCGTGGCGCTGGCGCCGGTAGACCTGCCGCGGATCGTTCGCGAAGAACGCCATTGCCGGGATGCGGTCTTCCTGAACAGCCGCTCTATGTACCCACGCGTCCGGATGTTGATCGAGCCGCGGAAGCAACTCGAGCCCGGCAGGGCGGTGGGGCGAAGCAGCCGACCAGCGCCGCGTGTGATCCCCAGGCAATGGGGGTAGTCTATTGTGGTCCATTGAGAGCATCAGACCACCCGCCGAATCCCCGATCCCCATGTCCCCCACCGTCCTCGGAATCAACCTGAGCCACACCGGAGCCGCATGCGTACTGGCGGGGGGGGAGATCCGGGGGGCGGGTGTCGAGGAGCGACTCTCGCGGATCAAGGGGGATGCCGGCTTCCCGATCCGGGCGATCGAGCATGTGCTTCGGGCCTCGGGAGTCGGCGGGGACGAGATCGATGTACTGGCTGTGGGGACCCTCTGCGAACGCTTCCAGCCTCGCCTGGCTCAGCAGCGCGAGTACCGGCCTCTCATTCGCGCGGTCGGGAAGGCTTCCGCGCTGGCGCCGCTCAGCCTCCTCGGCTCGCGCGCGCTTCGAGGGGCATATCGGGGATCGCTCGGGATCCTGCGCCGCCGGGAGACGCGACACGAGCATCTGCCGACCCTACGCGACATGGGGATTCGTCCTCGCCAGGTGCTCCACTTCGACCACCACGACTGCCACTCCGCCGCCACCTTTCACCTTCGCCCCTTCGACGACGACGCCACTCTGTTGACCTGCGACGGTCTGGGGGACGGCCTCGCTGCGACGGTCTCGGTCGGTCGGAAAGGAGCGATCCACCGCGTCGCCTCGACCTCGAGCGTGCACTCGCTGGGCTCGATGTACAGTCGGGTAACGCGCTGCCTGGGATTCAAACCCTGGGAACACGAGGGGAAGGTGATGGGGCTCGCGCCCTACGCCGATCCTGAGCGCGCGGAGGAGTTGGCCCGCGATTTCGAGCGCTTTCTCGAGGTGGATCGCCTCGAGTTTCGCAATCGTCTCGGCCTGATCGGAGATTCCTTCATCGACCATGTCGCGAAGCGCTACGGCACGCACCGCTTCGACGACCTGGCATTCGCGATTCAAGGCTTGGCGGAGCTGCGACTGCGGGAATGGGCCGAACAGGCCGTGCGGGCCACCGGCGTGAGGAAGATCTGCGCGGCCGGCGGCGTGTTTCTCAATGTCAAGGCGAACGCGGGGCTCGTAAGATCACATTTGATCGATAATCTGTATGTGTTTCCTGCTCCTGGGGACGAGTCGGTCGCGATCGGGGCCGCGCTGCTGGCGCACTTGCGGCAGGTTGGCGGAGCGGCGTTGGCCGGCGGCGCGGGGGAGAGGCCATTCGCGCGCTCTCCATCGATCTTTTGGGGTCCGGATGTCTCGGAAGGGATCGATCGTTCGATCCGGGACGTGGACCGGAACCGCTTCGAGGTCACCTGGCATGGGGACCGAATCGATAGCGAGGTGGCGGTGCTTTTGGCTGAGGGCGAGATCGTGGGCAGGGCGCGGGGCAGGCTCGAGTTTGGGCCGCGCGCGCTGGGCAATCGTTCGATTCTGGCCGATCCATCGCGACTCGAGGCGGTGGGGGAGCTCAACCGGGCGATCAAGAACCGTGATTTCTGGATGCCCTTCGCACCGGCGATCGCCGCGGAGAATTCGGGGCGCTACATACACAATTCAAAGGGGATCGACTCGCCTCATATGATGCTCACATTCGAGACTGTCGCTGAGCATCGAAACGAGATCGCGGCGGCGATTCATCCC
>NYZA01000095.1 GCA_002686955.1 Gemmatimonadota bacterium | reverse complement strand
GTGAACTGTTCGATATCGTGCACGCCGTGGAACACCGCCTGTTCCTCGAGAAACGAACCCGTCCCGGCGCTGCAGGCCTTGTTCATGTCACTCTCGACGATCTGACCATCGACGATCTGGATGAACTTGGCGTCCTGGCCGCCGATCTCGACCACCGACAGGCTGCGGCCGCCGTCGGGATCGCAGCGGATCGCCGCGGTGGCGTGCGCCGCCGGTTACGCCGCGGCGGTGAACGACTGTGGGGAGCCGGAGAACCCGATCTCGATCATGCTCGCCGCGGGAACCGACGATCCGATCGTGCCGTACGAGGGGGGCGAACTCGCTTTCAATCGGGGGACGGTACTATCGGCGCACGACACCGTTCGACTCTGGGCCGGCTTCTTGCAGGTCGATCCCACTCCCTCGATCGAGCCCTTTGCCGATGCTGTTCCAGGTGATCGATGCACCGTTACCCGCTACCTCTTCTCCGGTGGGCTCGAAGGCACCGAAATCGCGTACGACGATGCCGATGGGGGCGGGCACGCGTGGCCGGGGCCGACACAATTCAGCTGGTTGTGGCGCCTGCTGAACGGATGGAAGAACCAAGATATTGTGTATGTGGACGAGGCATGGGAGTTCTTCCAGCGACATGCTTTGAGTAACTAACCCGCGCTTCTCTCTCGACGAGTCGTGTCGTGATCTCACGCTACAACGCCCTGCCCGAGGCTCTCGACGACGCGCTCTACTCGAACGACCCGGCGGAGCGGGATCGCGCTCGCGCGTACTTGCGCGCCCACGCCGATGCGGGAATCGTTGAGTCGATCGCCGAACTGCTCGGAGCGGGAACGCGGCTGACCCGCCGCCGCGCCGAGCGGATTCTGTGGGAGATGCCGGTTTCGCTGACGCGTCCGGCGCTGCTCGGCCTGGCGCTCGATCGATCGGGCCGGCCGGCGGAGAGGGCCCGCGCGATCGCCACCCGCCTGCTCGCGGCCCAATCGGACGAAGATGCCGAGCTCGCGGATCGGATCTTGGCTGACGGATCGGCCCGCGTTCGACGCGCGGTGCTGACGGCGTCCACCCCCGTAGCGGCTCTGGAGCGCGCGATCGGCGATTCCGACCCCTCGGTGGCCGCTCGGGCCGCGGAGATCGTCTGCCGGCGCGGGGAGCAGGGCGCAATCGACCCGGAGGTGGTTCGGGCGGCGATCGACCGGCATCGCTCCCCGCCCGAGGCGCTGCTCCGGGCGCTGGCCACGATCGACCCGGCGGCGGCCGAGGTCGGGACACGGGCGATCGAGGGTGAGTCGCTCGCGCTGGACCATGCGAGCGATCCGGGCGTCCTGCGGGCGCTGCTCTCCACGGAGTATCGGGCATCGGCCGCGTGGGGGTTGGCACGGGCGGGGGCGGTCTCCGATGAGCTCGTCGAGGAGCTTCTGCGCGATCCTGATGCAAGGGTGCGCTCGGCGGTGGCGCGGGCTCTGGCCCCCGAGGATTCCCGGCTCGAAGCGCTCGCGAACGACGTTGACCGGGGGGTGGCGTGGCTCGCGAAACGCTCGCGAGCCGGTGACTATAGGGCGGCCAAGCTAAGCATGCGCCGACGCCGGCACGAACGATCCGGCGCGCTCTCCGCCACCCCTCCTTACGGGATCAAGGGCGGGGGAGAATCGAGCACCTCCCCCCCAGCCTCCCGGCTTCACGCCGCGCTCGCGCTTTGCCAGACCCGTCTCGATGTCAATCTGGGCGCGGCCGTGCGCAGTGCAGACGCCGCGGGTCTGAGGGAGGTTTTTCTGGTCGGCCGGGGAGAGCTCCAGCGGGCGGCGTCGCGCGGAACCGAGGACGTGCTTCCGATCGCCGTGGTGGCCGATCCGGCGGCTCTGATTCGGGCGGCGCGTTTGGGGGGGTATCAGATCGTCGGGATTCAGCAGACGCCGGCCAGCCACTCCTACCACCGGGCGCCCTATCCGCCACGGCCGCTCTTCGTCGCGGGCGCCGAGGCGGAAGGGTTGCCGGCGGCCTTGCGCGTCGGCGCGGATCTGCTGGTGGAGATTCCGCACTTCGGAGAGATCGACAGCCTGAACGTCGCGGCGGCGGTGAGCGTGGTGCTCTTCGAATGGCGGATGGGGGTGGAGGGGGTGTAGATCGCTGATACCGATCCGGCGAGGGACCGGTATCCTGGGCGGATGTTGGAACGTCGTTCCCGATTGGTGCTGCTCGCACCAGCGCTGCTCTTCTTGGTGTACCTGCTGCCGCTTCGCGGGGGGTTCACCGACGACGGTTTCATCCACATTCAATACGCGCGCAATCTGATTGCACTCGGTGAATACAGTTTCAATCCAGGCGAGGTTTCGTTCGGAACCTCGAGCCCATTGTGGGTGCTGATGCTGGCGGCGATCGGCTGTTTCTCCGAAGGGGGGGAGTCGCTCATTTGGATCAGCCGCGTGCTCTCGTGGCTTGCCGGCTTCGCGGCGCTGGCGGTCGTCTTCTTCTTTGCGATCGAGGCCGGGGCGCGGCGGTATACCGCTTTTTTGGCTACCTGCGTATTCGCGACACACGTTTGGTTCGCGCGCTGGACGGCGCTCTCAATGGAATCGTCGGTGGCGGTGCTGGCGGTGGCCTTGGTTGGGTTTGCGTCGGTGCGTGCGGTCGACGATTGCCGCGACGCGGCGCTGATGGGTGCGTTGATCGCGCTCGCCGGACTCGTACGACAAGAGGTCTACCTCGCGCTGCCGTTGATCGTGTTGATCGCGGCGACGGGAGGAGGCGTACGGGGGCGTCGCTCGGCGATGGTCGCGCTCGCGGCGGCGGCGGCACTTCTCGTTCCGTGGTTTGCGTTCGCCAAGCTCCATATCGGGACCTTTTTGCCGAACACGGCGGCGGCCAAGAGCGTCGGGCTCGCGCTCGGGCCGGCGGCGATCGCGGAACGGATCGGTCCGATCGCTAAGATCGTTGCGAGCAGCGAGGGGGTGCCCGCACTGGCGTTGGCTGTGTCGTTGCTCGTGTTGCGGGGAAGATCACGAATTCTCGACCGGCGGAATCGCTTCATGCTTCTGTGGGTTGTCGCTCTGCCGGCGATGTTCATCGTGCTGGGGGTTCAGGTCCTCTCGCGCTACATGTTGCTGATATCGCCGATGGTCGCGGTTCTCGGCTGGCTGGCGATCGAGGAGCTGAGCGATCGATTCGTGGCCGCAGGCTCCCGACGCGCCCTGATGGGCTGCCTGGCCGCGATCGCGATCGTCCTGAGCGCCTTCTTTTACACCCTTGTCGTCCTCCCTCCATCTCGCGCCTTCGCGGAGGATCTGAAGGGCCGGATGAAGGGCGTTGCTCTCTATCTAGACGCGCATGCCGCGGCAGAGGCCGTGGTGGCGGCGGCCGATATCGGCTATCTGGCTTTCTACGGAAAGCGGCGCGTGCTCGATTTGGGTGGATTGGTCGAGCCGATCACCGGCGAGCTCAGGTCGCAACATAGTTATGAAGAGATCGTCGATCGGGGACTGTACTTCGGACTGCCCTCATACGCCCGAGTCGACTACTTCATCGACCGAGATCTCGAGAGGGACCGCTTCGAAGGCAGGATTCTAGCCGGTCATCGATTCGAAAAGGTGTTCGAGACGACGGTTCGTTGCCTCGGAATCCGTAAGCCCGGGCCGTATCACTACACGCTCTACGAGCTTTCCAAGGTCGACTGACGGAGAGTACGGCCAATGCTCTTTCGCAGAATCACGTTCTTGTGATCGAGCTCGACGTCGAAGAGTGTTGCGAGCGGTTCGAGATACTTGCTTTCTCGCGCCGGCTCTCCGTTGATCTTCTCGACTGAGATGCTCCGGCTGGGCAGCTGCTCTCGGCCGAGCAGATGGTGGAGAGGGCCGAGAACTTCAGGGAAGGCCTCGTCGTCGGGAGCGAGTTGGAAGTCGATCTCCCGTCCTTTCCCTTTTGAGATCATCATCACCGCCGAACCGCGATAGACGATATGCGTGCCGGGCATCCGCTTCGGTAGTCCGCCGCGAAGACCGTCCAGGCCGATGCCGCAAAGTGATGCCGGATCGATGGCGCTGAGCCAGAACACCTTGTCTTCGCGCGGTCTTCGGCGCACGGTACGCAGCGCTTTGTGTGAAGCGAATTGCAGGCCCGGAATGCCGTGGAAGAAACATCCGGAGACGATCTCTCCCGAGAGCTCCATCAGACGCAACGTTCGAAAGAGCTTCGACCAACGAAAGAGAGCCGATTCTCGCTCCAGAAGCTCGCGGAAGAGCACTCCGTAGCGATCGAAAAGGAGCCGAGCCCGATCGCGATTTCGTTCCTGTGCCTCGATCGGATCGATGTCGGAAGCGATGGCGGGAAGGCGATGCCAGTTGCCGGCGAAAGGAGCCGCGCTTTTCCACTGCCCGAAGGATGGCCGCGCCACTCCTCGTCGCCGTCGCCGCCCGGACGGAGCGGAGGGCGTGCGCGGCGCGCGGAAGCGGGTCTCGATGCCGCGTCGCAATGCGGCAACCGTGTCGTTGGTGACTTCACCTTGCCAGGCCCAGCTCCAGAGTCTCTCGCTGAGATCGGCGGCGGTGCATCCCGATTCTCGCAGGAGTTGATCGAATCTGTAGCGTGCTGAATCGCTCGGCATCAGATTCGAAGCGCCGTCCTCTGTCGTTTCGGAGGGCTCCATCAGCTCGAGCTCCGATTCGAACCAGAAGGCGATCCGTTTCTCGCCCGACCCGACCCAGAGCAGATCACCCTCCTGCATGAGCTGGTCCAGATGCGCGCCGCGATAGACGGGCATGCGAGCGGGCAGTATCTCGCCCTCCCATTGAGGGGCCGGGGCGGGGAAACCGGCGAGCTGTTCGATGAGGTCGAACAATGTCTCGACCCCTTCGCCCGGTTCCGTGAGCCCCTGATATGCCGCCAGAAAGCCGGGAAGGGCGTCGAGCGGGAGAGGATCGATGCGCGGCGAGGATTCCGCCCGAGCCATTCGCAGGAGCGACTCGAGATTCCGGGCGTCGCAGACAAGCTCCTCCTCTCTTCCTTCGACCAGCGCTCCGGCGACGAGCTCGCGCGTATCGATCAGGTCTTCCAGCGCGGCGACCAGCCGGCGCTCCGATACACCCAAAGCATCGATGATCTCGGATGGCGTCACTGGACCGAAAAAACGCAACCACTCCCCCACGATCGAGGTGAAGGTCTGCTCGCGATCGAGCTCCGATTGGGGAGGGGGAAGCGGAGCCGGCCCCGTTCGCTCGTAGTCCTCCACCGTCGCGGCGTTCCACAAGGTGCCCGCGATCCGTGGTGCATCTTCGAGAGCGAGGATCAGGGGGTGCGCCGCTCCACTCGGCGTCACGCGCACGAGTCTGTCACTGATCGGATCGACGATCTCCTTCGACGGCGCGCAGCTTTCGATCTCTCCCAGAAGGCGGTTCCATTCAGGCAGCGGAATCGCTCCTCTCTCCTTCACCCATTCGATCAGCTCCGTGGAATCTGACGGAAGGTAGCCGGGCTCGAGCCTCCGGCGCCGCAGGTTGAAACGCTCTACGAGCTCGGGGGAGATCGCGGGGCGAAGGCCGGAATCGAAAACCACATCTCGAAGGAGATCGGTGCTGATTCTCGATCTCTTCCCCTCCTTGGGGGTGTCGTCTCGATACATGTACTCGCTCACCTGGCGCCAAGCGACCGATCGGCCGAATGGGCTCGGCGTGGACGATCGCGTTTCAGACCAGGCGATCTCCGCCGACTCCAGTTCCCCGAGAACACCGGCGCAGGCCTCGGGATCGAGCTCATCTTGGAGGCAAGTTCGCCAGGCCTCGAGCAGTATCGGGAAGTCTTCGTAGCGCATGACCGCATCGAGGAGTTGTTGCGAGCGGAGCCTGCGGACCCAGAGAGGCATCCGCTCGTTCATGCGATTTCGCGTTAGCAGAAGAGCCCGGCCGGCGCACTCTCGAAAGCGGGACCCAAAAAAGCCGGAGGCTTCGAGGCGCTTGCGGAGAAGCCCTTCGAGCGAAGTGGAGGGAACGAGCGAGAGGATCTCTTCGGCCGATACCTCGTGCGGAAGTACGAGACAGATGCAGTCGTTCGCCGCGAAAGTCTCGATCGGCGCACCGAAACGGCTCTCCCACGCAGCCTCGAGAGCCAGCGCAAAGGGCCTATTGACCCGCCCCCCCCAGAATGTATGGATGATGAGCTGATTGCCCCCCGCCGTCGTGCCCGGAGCGGCGTCCACATGTTCGAAAACAATGTGATGGCGGTGGGGAAGATCGCATCGCGTGTGACTTCTTTGTCGTGAGAGATGGTCCGCGAGCCGCTCGGCGCCGATTTCATCGATGGGAGCCCGCGCCAAGAGATAGGCTTTGAGACAGATCTTGTCCTCGATCCGGTTGGCGTTCTCCAGGAACTCACCGATCCTCGTCGAGAGATGGAAGTCGCGGTTGCGCCCCTCCGCCTTCCAGAAGGGAACATCGCGGGCGCCGGCTCTTCCGGGGAGCACGTAAACGTCGCTTTGTGTGATCTGCTCGATACGCCAACTCTGTGTGCCCAAGGTCATGGATTGCCCGATCGATGCTTCCCAAACGTACTCTTCGTCTAGCTCGCCGATCAACGCGTTGGTTTCGCGGTGTCGCAGCCGAAAATAGCCGCGATCGGGAATCGTCCCCCCGGACATATAGAGCGCAAGTTTGGCTCCCTTGCGAGCAACGGCGGTGTTTTCGAGCTTGTCGATCGCTATTCTCGCTCTGAGGTCCCGAATTCGGCTGTCGGCGTAACGTCCCGCCAACATCTTCAGGACGATGTCGAGCTCATCCCTTCGCAGATGGTGGTATGGCTCACTCGTGCGGAGATGCGCATGAAGGGCGTCGATATCCCACTTCTCGACGGTGACCATCGAAACGATGATCTGAGCCAGGACATCCAGGGGCCCCTTGATCGGAGAGGATTCCTCGATATCGTGTTCCAGGATCCCCTCCGCGAGCACGGCGACCTCGATCATCTCATGGGCGCTCGATGGATAGAGAATCGCGCGACTGATCTCACCGACGCCGTGGCCCGCCCGACCAACCCGCTGGATCGCCGAAGACAAGCTCTCGGGCGATTGGATCAGCACTACCTCATCGAGCGCACCGATATCGATCCCGAGCTCCAACGAGCTGGTCGCGACGATGCCGCGGAGCTCTCCACGTTTCAGGCGCCGCTCGACCTCGGTACGGATTTCTCTCGAAAGAGCCCCGTGGTGCGCGTACACGATCGGCTCGGGTTCGTCGCCGTTGATCAACCGCGTCACTTTTTCGCAGATGTTTCGACTCCTGACGAAGAGCAGCGTCGAACGGTTGTTCGAGATCACGGCCTTGAGATCGCGAGCCAGCGCTTCCCAAAGTGTCTCTTGATTATTATCGGATTCCGTGGAATCGAGAGAACGAATCTCGACCGGATATGCCTTGGAGTCGGCGGAGCGCACTACGGAGACCGGCCTGCGACGGTATCCTCCCCCATCCCGCTCGTATCCCCCCACGAATTCGGCGACTCTATCGAGGGGACGAACAGTGGCGGAGAGAGCCACGCGCTGGAACTCGCCCGAGAGGCGCACGATGCGTTCGACGCCGGTAATGAGATGTGTTCCCCTCTTCGAACCGAGCAGGGCATGGATTTCGTCGAGAATGACCGTCTCGATTCCCGTCAGTAGCACACCACCCGCCTGCGAGCTGAGGATGAGATTCAGACTCTCCGGTGTGGTGATGAGGATCTCAGGTGGATGTCGCAACATACGGCGGCGATCCTCGGGCGGAGTGTCACCGCTTCGCGTGAGGACCTCGATCGAGGGGAAGGGAGTCGCCGAGTCGGCGAATATGGTGCGTAGCGAATCGAGAGGGCCGAGCAGATTCCTGCGGATGTCGTTGTTGAGCGCCTTGAGTGGAGAGACGTAGAGCACACGCGTTCGCCCGGTGCTCCAGCCGCCACTTACAAGGCGATCGATCGCCCACAAAAAGGCGGAGAGTGTCTTGCCGCTACCGGTGGGGGCGGTGAGGAGCACATGCTCGCCGGCGGCGATGCGGGGCCAGACTTTCGTCTGCGCATCGGTGGGCTCTCCGATGTCTCGCCGGAACCACCGTTGGATGAGAGGGTGGAAGTTGGAAAGGGGGTTCATGGACCGGTCCTGCGTCGGCTTTACGTTGATCGTCTGTGCTCTTTCTGCGCTGTGGAGCTTCTCGGGTTGATTCCCGATGTCGCAAGCACCCGATCAATGAGGAGTGTACATCCAACCGAGGAGATCCCATGTACCACCCCTCTATCGCGCGAGCCACTGTCGCGTTGATTTCGATGCTCATGGTTTGCCCGCGGGGGTGGGCCGCCCAGGTGACCCGAGCCGAGGACCAAGTGATCCGCTCTCGGGCCAGGCAGGCGATGGCTGCGACCCCGCTGAGGATGGACTTCACGGTGACGGAGCTGGGGGATGGACTCTACGACTACGAATTCGTCCTCAAGCTCGACAACCATGACTCAAGCTGGGAGCCCGGGCAGAGCTGGGGGTGGGTCATCGCCGCCGATGCCCAGGAGTCGGACTCGCCCTTGGCTGACTTCGTAGGCGATCCCGCGGATCTGCCGATCGGTCCGTGGGACACGTACACGGTGTCGATGGGCTACCACAACGGCCCCACTCTATGGCACGTGCTCGACGAGTGGTCCCCCGTGGAAGAGGGGGACTTACTCACCTGGTCCGGCATCTCGTCTCACTACACGGAGGAGCTGCTCTTCAGCACGCTCGTGGGCAATGGTGAGTTGGCGACCTTCGAGCCGATGCATTTCATGGGAAGTGGATGCGAGCTCGATATCGCGGCCAGCGATCACGCCGACTCGGCGCCCCCAGGCTCCCAGTTTGCGTTTCGTTTCGATGTGTCGAACGGCTGTGACGAGGAGGGGACCTTCGATGCGATCATGTTGGAGGTCACGGGATCGATCGGCATGTCGAGAGCGCTCTACCACGGTGCCGATGTGATCCTGGGAACAGCGAGCACGGTAGGCTCGGTCGCTTCGTTGTCGGTTCCTCCGAGCGCGGAGGGGGAGTACACGGTGAAGATCAGCGTGGAGCGGGACGGCGTAGCGATCGCCACGGACCAATTCCACCTGTTGATCGAGTAGGCAGGGCTAAGGGTTCGCGCAAGAATGACTTCCCGTTTTGGCGCCCAGATGTGCCGCGGATCTGGTCGATCGGCGATCTTCGAAGCCGGAGGAATAGCAGGCCTATTTCGAGGATTCCGGAGATCGCCGATCGGCCGGAGGCGTGGTGCAGATGGGATGCAAGAATGGGAGGTTATTCTTGCGCGAACCTCAAGGGCACATGGCGCCGCGAGGCGGACGGCGTGCCGGCGCCTCCCCCCGGCTCCAACACCGCCGCCATGGGCTGCCCCGTCGGCCCATGGCTTTGCTAGGCTGAAGGGGAAGGGTCGACCGGCCGATGTACCGCTGATACATGCCACAACCGCGACAACAAGCGATGAGCGCGCGTAAGCTCCAGCATTGGACCGACCTCTGGGATCCGGACGAGCGTCCCTTCGATTCCGAGATGCCGGGAGTCATCCCGATGCCCGCGGCGGGGGCCGCGCGGGGCTACAGGATGCTCCGCGACGAAGAGGTCCCCCAACTCCTCGAGCTCCATTCCAGAGTTTGGGGCGAGGGAATCGGCAGTTCCCTGGAGCGCCGTTGGTCGTGGATGCAGCGCAATCCGCACAGGGCGCCGGGAGAGCGGACGATTCCGGCGTACTTCCGTGGAACGAAGCTGCGCGCCTACCAGATCAACGTGCCTCAGGGCTTTCTGGTGCGCGGCGAACCCTGGCGGGCCTATCTGGTCGGTTCGTTGACCGCCGATCCCGACGCCCCCGGCGGCGCGGCGCGACTCCACGCCTACGTGCGTGATCACCATCCGATCACCCTCTGGGGATGGGCCTCATGGGCGGTACCGCTTTACCACCGCACTCTGGGGAAGATGGAGTTCCGTCGCTTCCCCGAGGTATCGAGGGTCTCGACCCCGACCGATATGCCCGTGAGCCATGCGACGCGCCCGGCGTATTTCTACTGGAGCGAGCCGGGCCCCCTGGTTCGTCCCCTGCGCGCCGATCCGTATTTGCCGGTGCGCCCTCTGGCGTCGCTGGCCAATCTCGCGGCACGCGCGGTCGACGGCGTGTTTCTTCACCGCCGCGGCGACACCAGGGTGCGCGAGGTCGAACGATTCCCCGCCTCGCTCGACCCGTGGATCTCGGCCGCGTCGAAGACGCACACCTTCATCTTGGACCGCAATACGCGCTATCTGAACTGGCGCTTCGCGGAGTGCCCATTCACACAATACCGTCGCTTCATCGTCGAGCACGGACCGGACAACCCGATCGCGCTCTTCGTTGCGGAGAACATCCCCGATCCTCGGGGCCATGACGCCTGGGAGATCAGCGATCTGCTCACGGCCAGGGACCGGTCGGACCATATCTCGGCGGCGCTCCGGATGGCGCTTCGGATCGCACGGGCCTCAGGTGCGCGCTCGGTCCGGGCGCGAAACCCCGAATACGAGGAACATCTGAGAGCTTATACGGCCCTCGGCTTCCGCTCTCGGGGCGACGACGATCGGAAGATCATATTCTGGCGCCCCCCGCAGATACTCGAACCCGAGGTGATCGCAAAGCGCAGCTCCTGGCCGATCTCGTGGGCCGATCCCGATGCGAGGCTGGTCTAGAGACCTGTTGCGAATCACCGGCAACAACCGTCGCAACACCCGACGGCAACGCCGTAGTCCAGGCTAGTCAATCCCGCATCACAGTCATAGACCTGATACGCAAATGGCAACATATCGCAGAAACGGCTCGGCGTATTGACGCGCTTGTTGCCGCAGATCGTATCCTCTTTCGCCGAAACCGCCCGAGGTTCCACCCATGAGCCGCCTACGAGCAGAGTCGCCCACACGGTATAGGCTTGATCCAGAAAAACATATGGACGATCGTCGGCATCGATCGAAACCTGCGGGTAGGTCGCCGAGTTGACCGGGAACTCCCCTTGGGCCTCACCGTTCTCGGCAATCGTCCACTCGAGTGAGTCGCCGACAATTTCCCCCGTCGCGTAGCGGGAACCGAATCCATCCCCTTCGTCCTGATAGACGAAGTGTAGCTTACCGTCGCTCGCCGCGGCGATCGACCAGTGCAGGTGCATCGAGTTGATGACACTGTAGGGTGCCTCCATCGTCGCGATCGGTGCGACGGCCCAAGGGGCGAGAGGATCGTCGCTATTGTCGCGGAAAGCGAACCACTTGCTCCTCTCCGCCACGCCATCGTCGTCTTGATACGCCAGCCCGATCTTGTCCGCGAACGCGAGGATCTTGGCGCTCTTTCGATGCTCCGTATTGCTCGATCCAAATGCCTGCCCACTACTGTTCCAGGTCGAACCTCCGTCGCTGCTGTACCGCACCTTGATCCGCACATCATCGATGTCGTTGTCGGTCGTGAACGCGCTCCAGAGCTTGGGATCAATCTCACCCAGTTCACGTGCGATCGTCGCCCGACCGGCACCCGATTCGTAAACAGTGGTCGGCGCGGCGATCTCCCACTCACCCAGCAAGCGGTCATAGGTCAACTTGTAGTACTTCACCCTTTCGGCGAAATCGGCTTCGAAGGTCCCGCCCACGACGACGTGCAGCGTCATTTCGGAATCGAGCAACCCGTCCGAAACCAGGCGGTAGTTCGGATCGATCTGGGTCGTTTCTTCCCAGGTAGGATCCATGCTGCTCCACATCGCTGTGTGAAGCCAGATCCCGATAGGCGCGTGTCGGCCGTGCTGCGCGATCGCGAGCAGTCCCGCTCGATTCGGTGCTCCAGCCATCGTCGGTGACCCAGAGATGACGCATGAATCGAGTGCTCGTGATCAAGCTGTGCTCGCTCACCGCCCCGCTGTCGAGATCGCGCAGCCCGATCGGCAGTGAGCAGATCTCGAGCGAGCCGGCCGCCCCGCTCAGGAGCAGGGGCGCGCTGATGAGGCTCAAGAAGATGGGAAGGGATCGATTCATGCCTGCGCTTCCTCGAGTTGGACCCACCCATCCTCCATCGGTACCATCGGTTCGGGCGGCGCACAAGCTGAAACTTGCAATCGCCCCGGCGCCATGTATCGTGATGTCTTCGGAGAATCGATTATGCAAGTTGGAATCTGCGGCTATCCCGGATCGGGCAAATCGACCGTATTTGGCGCGCTGGCCGGCAACACCTGGTCGGAGCGGGGCATCACCTATGGTCGAATCGCGGTACCGGACCCTCGGGTCGACCGATTGGCCGAGGTTTTCACGCCGAAAAAGAAGGTGTATGCGGAGATCGTATTCGTGGACGTCGGCGGGAAGCCCGGGCGGATCGATTCGGGCGCATTCCCGCCGGAGACGGTTCAGGCGATGCGGAACGCCGACGTATTGACCCACGTTGTGAGGGGGTTCGACAACCCGATCTTGGGCAAAGTGAGCGATCCGGATCGAGACGAAGGTCTGTTCTTGGACGAGATCATGCTTCTCGATCTGATGCTGCTCGAGGCCCGCCGTGATCGATTTCGAAAAGAGAACAGGAAAGGACTCGATGCGGACATCACCTTGCGGTGCATCGAGCAGCTCGAATCGGGCCGGCCCTTGCGCTCGCTCGAGATCGGGGAGGAAGGATGGGGGACGCTCAGAGATGTGCAGCTTCTCTCGTCAAAGCCGCTGATCACTCTTTACAACCTCTCGGAAGACGCGTACGCCGATCCAGAGTTCTCGCGGTACAGCGATCATCGAGATCAGGGGAATTCATCCCTCACGATGGCCATCTGTGGCGCCATCGAGGCCGAGATCGCGACACTTCCCGCTGAAGAGCAGGGGGAATTCCTGGAGGGGTTGGGTCTCGGCGAACCGGCGCGCAACGCTTTCATTCAGACCGCCTACCGTCTGCTCGATCTGATCAGCTTCCTGACCGCCGGACCCGACGAATGCCGTGCCTGGCCGATTCGCCGCGGCACGATCGCGCGCAAGGCCGCCGGAAAGGTCCACAGCGATATCGAGCGGGGCTTCATCCGCGCCGAGATCTATCGGCTCGAGGACCTGGAAGAGCTCGGAAGCGAGACAGCGTTGCGGTCCGCCGGAAAGATGCGTCTGGAGGGAAAGAGCTACGTGATGGTCGACGGCGATGTGGTCAACTATCGGTTCAATGTGTGAGCAAGGTGTCCCCACCCCTCTGATCGCAGTCGTTACAGGCACTTAGCGATCCGCCCATTTCCGCCGATGTGTCCGAGAATGTCCCTGGCGGTCCCAGAGTGGGCACAGATCCGGGGACAGCTCGAAACATGATGTGTCAGGACAGGGGTCATTACTCGGACTCGTTCGGCACGGTGAATCCGTACTCGCAGAGAAGGTTCTGGATCTTGGCCAGACGCAGCTCGGGCGGGTCCATGCGGTTCAGGTAGTCCAGAACAACGTCGCCCTCTTCGTCGACGACCATGAGGCGGTGGGCACCGCAGACCGGGCCGTAGTAGTGCGCCTCGACGGTCGCCTGGTACCCGCCGAGTTCGGGATGCTCGAGGACGACGGTGTGGTCGCTCACGGCGATGCCAGCGCGGGAGCGAGGAACGCCACCACCCGTCCCGCTCGGCGCATCCCTTCGGTCTCCAAGTCTTCAGGTGGTATGCCGTAGACGACCGCGATCGCTTCCGAATGGTCTTCTGCCGCGAAGAATCCATAGGCGACGAGGGTCATCATCAACCGGGCCAGTCTCCGCGACCTCGGCCCTTCAGCGTCCTCCTGTTGAAAGTGGCCTTCGGGTCCTTC
>NYZA01000094.1 GCA_002686955.1 Gemmatimonadota bacterium | reverse complement strand
CGATGCCCTGGATGCGGCACGTGGCGATCAGCGTCTGTGCCCAGCCCACCTGCTCGGCCCCGACCTCGGTCCAGCAGAACATCCAATTCTTCTTGCCCAAGAATGCAGGGTAGAGGTGCCCACGAACCCGTGTCTATCCGGCCAAGCCCAAGATCGGAATCCGAGCAAAGGCTCTCGGTGAACTCCTCCACCTGGATGTAACCATCATCCGGTTGCTCGATGGAACGAGGGCGTATCTGCATGCGGTGACCGACAACTATTCGCGGTGGATCCTGTCGTGGACGCTTGGAGAATGGCTCGGCAGTGGCGGGACCTGTCGGATATTGCGCGAGGCCGCCGTTCGGCTGAAGAACGGTTCCGAGCACACGGCCGTTGTCGCGGACTTGGGAAGTGAGAACGTCAATGGATCCGTCGAAGACTTACTCGATGGGGCGGAATTGATGCGGCTTCTCGCTCAAGTCGAGGTGACCTCTTCGAATTTAATGATCGAGGCATTCTGGCGATCCTTGAAACACGCGTGGCTCTACCTTCATTCCTTGGGCAGCCTGACTACCCTCCGACGCCTCATCGAGTTCTACGTCACGGCCCACAATGAAGTGATGCCGCACTCCGCATTTGAGGGACAGACCCCGGACGAGATCTTCCTTGGGACGGGCGACAAAGTCACTCGAAAGCTTTCAGCCGCACGCAAGACTGCCCGTGAGGAGCGAATGAAGGAGAATCGAGCTGCGGAACGCGACGTATGCATCGGGGAGGCCGAATCGGGGCCGTTGCGATTGCAACGGGCCCGGTCCAGAATGTCATGAGACGCAGCAGGCCTCGCCACCACCCGCCTGCATTTTGAGAGACTCGATGAAAATCGGACTATTCACCCCACTCGCCGCGGAACTAGCATCTCCGGAGCTCGCGATCGAAGTGGCCGGCGTCGCGGAGGAGTGCGGCTTCTCGTCGCTATGGGTGCCGGAGCACGCCGTCCTCTTCGATCAGTACGCACCGAATTACCCGTATTCCGAAGACGGCAGGATGCCGGGCGGTGCGAGCGCCAACGTCCTCGACCCCTTCCCCGTCCTCTCCTTCTTCGCCGCCCACACGAAGCGGATCCGAATCGGGACAGGGGTGATGATCCTCCCTCAGCGCAATCCGATCTATGCCGCAAAGGAGATCGCCTCGCTCGATGTGCTATCGGGCGGGCGCCTCGACGTCGGAATAGGCGTCGGCTGGCTCGAAGAGGAGATGCGCGCGCTCGGGACGCCCTGGGAGCACCGGGGGGCTCGCACGAATTCGTACGTGTCCGTCATGAAGACACTCTGGTTGGAGGACCCCTCGGCCTACGAGGACGAGTTCTATTCCCTGCCCGCCTGTCGCTTCGCTCCGAAGCCCGTCCAGAAGCCCCATCCACCGCTGATCTTCGGCGGCGAGAGCCGGCCCGCGCTTCGACGGATCGCCGAGCTCGGCCAGGGCTGGAACGCCGCGATGAAGACACCCGAGCAGATGGCCACGCTCCTCGCCGAGCTCGATGTGCTGCTCGCCGAGAATGGGCGTTCCCGCAGCGAGCTCGAGGTGACCGTCATGCCGGGCACCGAGCTCGGCTCCGACGATCTCGCCGCCTATCGCGACGTCGGAGTGGATCAGGTAGTCGCGCTCGGCGCTGCTCCGAGTGCCGAGGCGGTTCGCAGCGTGTTCGAACCCATCGCGAAGGCCCTGGTAGTTCCGGCGAGCGCGATGTAGTTCGGTACTCGTCGCGATCGACCTCGGTCGGCTCCACTGTGATTCGTTCCTGGGACAATAGGGATGGAGTACGCGGCGCTCGGCGTGGAAGTCCGGCCATTCGAGCCTGGACAGGCCGGTCCCCAAGGGTCTCCGGCGCCAACCGAGCCTGACAGGCGCTGGAAATAACAGCTCCGTCGCGGCCGATTCTCCGCAATCCAAGCCGCCCAACTCGGCTACAGAGACAATCGCGCGCCGCAGCGTGCATCGAGCCCAAAACCCGCTGTCTCCGGTTCGGATTCGAAAAACTCCAACGCCCAGAACCCCGCGGAATCGCGTGTTCTTCTCGAGCGATCTCCAAATATACGCGGAAAGTCTCTGCCTGGACTAGGGGGTGTTGACGCGGCCGGCGCCGGCGTTCGCCGTCCCTCGACGGTACGCTTCGAAAGGACGCGAACCCCGACCGACTCAGACAGAGAAGACAAGAGAAGGAGGTTCACTTGCGCGGAACGAAAACAGATCGAGTCTATATCCGGCGCGCGATCGAGGCGGCTGACCCGAACGCGGTACGAATGGCGCTGTATCACAACACCGGCGACCCGGATCTGGCCGTACTTCCGCTACAGCTCGACGACGGTCAGCGCGAATGGCTCATCGAGAAGGCCATCTCGTGGCTGGAAGAGAACGCGGGCCCGCGCTCGCTGCCGGAGCCGCCCGAAGCCGAGTTGCGCCGCCTCATGAACCTGGCGACCGGGGAAGAGATGGGCGACCTCGAGTTCGAAGCGCGGCGCGAGCAGGCGGCGTTCAGGAACTTTCCGTTCCTGGTCGAATGGGTCGGTGAGAAGCCGCGACTCCCCGACGGCTTCAACGTCGCCATCATCGGCGGCGGCTTTTCCGGAATCATCATGGCCGTGCAATGTGAGTTGCTGGGCGTGCCCTATTTCGTGCTGGAAAGGCAGGCCGAATTCGGTGGCACCTGGAACGTGAATCGCTATCCAGACATTCGGGTCGATACGATCTCGAGCACCTACGAACTCAGCTTCGAGAAGTCGTATCGCTGGTCCGAGTATTTCGCGCGTGGCGAGGAAGTCCGCTCCCACCTCGACCATGTCGCCAGCAAGTTTGGAGTTCGCGCTAACACCCGGTTCGGCCACGACTTGAAATGTGCCACCTTCGACGAGGAGCGGGACCTCTGGAGGCTCGACGTCGACACACCGGACGGGCAGCAGGCCCTGGAGGCCAAAGTCGTCGTCTCCGCAACCGGTCTGTTCGCCAACCCGAAGCTCATCGAGTTCGAGGGCGACGATGCGTTCAAGGGCAGAATCATCCATCCGGCGCGTTGGCCCGAGGACCTGTCGCTCGAAGGCAAACGCGTCGCCATCATCGGCAACGGCTCGACCGGCATCCAGATGGTCGGCGCGATCGCGGAGGATGCCGAGCAGACCTACGTCTTCCAGCGCACCCCGCAGTGGATCATGCCACGCGACAAATACGGCCTGCCCGTGGAGCCAGAGGTCCATTGGCTGATGGACAACTTTCCAGGCTACTGGAACTGGTCCCGCTACATGGCGGGCGCTCCGCTATTCGACACGCACGCGCTCGTAACGATGGACAAGGACTGGCAGGCGGGGGGCGGCCTGGTCAATCAAGGGAGCGACGCACTGCGCAAGGTTCTGACCGAGTACATCGAGAACGAAACAGGCGGCCGGCAGGACCTGATCGACCGGCTCATCCCCGACTACGCGCCGTTCTCCCGCCGTCCGGTCGTCGACAACGGCTGGTACCGGGCGCTCACCCGAGACGATGTCGAACTCGTAACCCATCCTATCGCCCGGCTGACGGAAACCGGCATCGAAACCGCCGACGGCACGGTCCGCGAGGTCGACGTCATCGTCGCCGCGACGGGCTTCGAGGTGGTCAAGTATCTCCATCCGGCGCGTTTCATCGGCAGGGACGGCATTGACATTCACGAGGCGTGGGAGGGGGCCGACGGACCGCGCGCCTGGATTGGGACGATGGTCCCCAGGTTTCCGAATTTCTATATGCTCTACGGACCCAACTCACAGCCGGTTTCGAGCGGGCCGAGCCTAGCGACCTGGTTCTCGGTCTGGTCGGCGTTCGTCGGGCGCTGCCTGAGACAAATGCTGACGGAAGAGGTTTCCCGGATCGAGGTCACTCAGGACGCCTACGACCGCTACAACGAGGCGCTCGACGAGGAAGCCGCCAAGCTCGTCATGATGACCAAGGAAGGTGGGATCGAGAGGAACTACTACGTCGACAACGAGCATGGCCGCGTGCAGGTCAACGCGCCCTGGTACGGTCCTGTCTTCCAGCAGATGTTCTCGAATGTGGACTGGGACGCGTTGGAAATGACTGCCGGACGGAATCTGCCGGCCGTGTCCGAGTAAAGGCAAGATGATCGATGAAGGCGTGGACCGGTGCGTATCCAAATCGACCGACCCGTTCCGTTGACCCCAGATCAAAGGAGACGCCCCGCCATGACCGACCTCTTCGAACTGACCGCAACCCTGTAGTGTGCCAAGACTCGGCCGAACCAAAACATGCGCGACATAAGGTGCTTAGGCGAATGTCAGATCTGCGATTTCAGTTGATCTTTCCGCGCCTCGCGCAGGCCGGGCCTCGGTCTGATCGACACGTGGGCTAGCTGATCACGGCGCCCTGAGATGCTCCCAGCGCAGCCCATGGTCAGCGAAAACCGCGAAGTCTGAATCAAAAGAAACGAGTGTGGCGCCGCGGGAGATTGCGATCGCTGCGAGATGAGCGTCATCAATAGAGTTCCGCAGCGTCCTCGGCGAGGCGGTGACGAGTTCGTGAAATAGCGCCCAAGTCGTTTCTGAGTCAGGAACCAGTGCCACGCCGGCGTCGACCCAATCGCTGACCCAGTCGAGTGCCTCGTCCTCCGACATCGCCCCTGGATAGGCCCGGTTCGTTCCCAATCGAAGGAATTGGTGAATCGTCGGCCATGCGAGTCCCATTGGCTCACGAGCGTTGATCGCATCCTCGAGCCAGCGGACAGCGACCGCGTGCAGGTCAGCGGTCCGATCGATCGCATAGAAGAGGATCTGAACGTCGGCGATCTTCAACGTCGCCCCTTTACCTTCTCGAGTGTCTCGAGCTCGGACATCTCCGCAGCGATTCGCTTCGCATGCCCGATGTCAAAGCCGAATCCGACTTTGCGGGGCTTCAACCGGTATCGCTTGCGGTTGGATGTGGACTTGACGTCGTCCTCTGCTCGTCGCAGGAGTCGATTGAGCGCCTCATTCAGGGAGATGCCTTCCCGGGCAGCGAGCAGTTCCACCTTGCGACGGGTCGCCGGATCGAGTCGCACGGTCATTCGGGAGTCATTCGGCATGAGCCCACCTCCTTAGAGTGACAGCATAGCTGTCACATGGAGATCGGCAAGTCGCCCGGGCCTGTGGCCGTTTCGTACCTCGTGGGGCGCTGGCTTTCGCGGTTGTCTGCATTCATTGCTGGCACGGATGGAGCATGAATCGCGTAGTGTGCAAAGAGTCGGCCGGTCGGAATCCGATACGAAATCGGCCGTTTGCCTCGCTGTCGATGTGCCGCAGATCAGCCGACTTGCGAGTCATTGCGCAAGCGAGTGAGCCGATGAATCGGCTACAGCACTTCAATTCAGAGACCGCTTCGATTCCCCCCGGCGACCGACCGCGGCGATTCCTACCCACTGGCTCGTCGGCGCGACAGGTCGCACTCGTCGATCTGCGGCTACGAAAGCTCGACATTTCAGGAGGCTGGCGACCACATCCCTACACCCCCGCTTCGCCGAGGGGATTCGCTTGCCTGTCAGACTCTTCCTTGCCCTGATCGTGTTGATGAGCCCAGTGGCCTCGACGTCGGCTTCGCTGGCAGCTTCCCTCGAGATCCTCGGGCCCATGCCAGATGGCGTGTCCATCAGCGGCCTGACCCCGCTCTCCGACGACGGCTCGACGTTCACTGGGTACGCGCAGATCGGGGCCTATCAGACACGCGCATTTTCGTGGAGCGCGGGCGAGGGCTACCGCCTGCTCGAAGAGTCCGGAGTCGTATCGCTCCGTACCGCGCCTGCGGTCTCGGCCGACGGCTCCCGAATTGCAGGCAACTGGGTCAACGATGCGTACGTCTGGAGCGCAGAAACTGGCTTCGAGCGACTGGGAACGCTGAGAGACGAGGACCGCAGTTACGCCGCTGCATACGGCATGTCCGCCGACGGAACCGTCATCGTGGGAGAGTCGTGGGGCGCGCGCGGAACGGAGGCGCTCCGATGGGATCCCGTCGACGGCATGCAGGGCCTCGGTCACCTGGGAGAGCACGTGTTCATCAGCTCTGCCGTCGACGTGTCCGCGGACGGCTCGGTCATTGTCGGCAACGACTGGGAGGCTGCGAGCTGCTGTCGAAGCTCAAGTTATTGGTACACGGTTCCCTTCATCTGGGATGCCAAGAACGGGATGCGCTATCTCACGCCGGATGCAGAGCCTGGTCAAGTGATCGCGATTTCGGGCGACGGCTCGACGGTGATCGGCGATCGGCAGGGCGATTCGTTGATGTGGATCTGGGACGAGAAGAGCGGTCTGCGCAGGATCGGGCGGAGCCTGCCGGGTACAGTGGAGAATATTTCCCCGCGCGACGTTTCTGCCGACGGCGCCCTCGTCGTGGGCCGGTTCAGCTCTGACCTGGCTGATCCCGGGTACCAAACGGACTTGGCCGGGTCGGCGGCATTCGTCTGGGATCGCGAAAGCGGCGCCAAGTCTCTCGAGGTCTTGTTGACGGCGCTGGGTGTCGATCTCGGCGGCTGGCACTTATGGACGGCAAGCGGCATCTCCGCAGATGGAACAACCATTGTCGGGGTCGCGCGCGGTCCCGAAGGTGCGCGCCGGCCCTTCATCGCCGTGATCCCCGAGCCCAGCACCGCTCTCCTGGTCCTCGCGGGTCTCGTCGGACTCGCATGGACACGCAGCGCACCCGTCGAGCAGTGAGGCTCGACCTTCTACGCCCCAAGAGGGGCTGATGCGCCCCGGCGGGGCACACTTGTCAGATCGCTATAGCTCGGCGTAGTGTGCAAGAACTCAGACGACCGTCTAGGCGGCCCTCCTTGCGTAGTAGTTGAGGACCCGCCCAGCCTTTCACGACGCACAACGGCGGACTCTATGTCGACGACACCTGGCTGTTCCTCGATCAGCCGATTGCCGAGCCCCTGACGATTCCGCTCTCCCAAAGAGATGATCTGGGACAGACACTCCGATTGGATGGAGCGCACGAATCTCTCTCAATCACGGCCTCCTGGTGTCGATTGACCCAGCCAGCGAAGCTCAGTATCAGGAATTACAGCGGCAGAGCGTTCATTAGCCTGAGGTTAGGCCAGTGAGACCTGGAGAATTGGGCCGAAACCGTAGACCTGGCCCTCGCGTAAGCTCCTGAAGTTGTGAATGTTCTAGTTCGGCTGACTTCTTCCACACTACGAGACCTTCACGGGGTCCTGGTCGACCCCGACACCGGCTGCATTCGGAAGAACGTCGTCTTTCTGGAACGCGGGGAGATGGCCGGGGTGACGCCAATTCAAGAGGGTTACTTCGACTGAAGTTGACTCCTCAAGCGCGCGTGGCGACCGGACGATCTCTCCCCCGAATGCAACCGCAGCTCGGACCCACCCGACACAGGGGAGCCTCATGAGCCTCAGCAAACTCGCGAATGCGGCAAGTGCCGAAGAGCGGAGCGAAGCCCTCGATCGTTGGGAGGGGGAGCACGGTGGCGCCTTCGAGCTCATGGCGGTCGGGCAGCTTCCCGAAGTGCTTCGGCCCGAGCTGACGGCGACGGTGAGCCGGGAGCTTCTGGTCGCCTACGCGGCGGCGCGTCGCCGCTTCCTCGAGGCCATTGAGCTCGATGATCCGAGTATCTTCGATGTGGACGCGCCCGAGTCGCGCTTCCACATGGCCCTCTACTCCATCGTGCAGCACCTCGAAGGCGATCTCGAAGAAGCTCGGCCGATTATCGAAGAGCTGCTCGAATCGGGTGATGCGGAGATGATGCGCGTGGCCTCGGGCTTGATGGAGAAGATGTCGGCGGCGGGCTTTTCCTTCGAGACCGCTCGGCGCACGATGGCGCGGCACGGAATCAATGAGATCCCCTACAAGCTCGGGAACGCGGTGGCGAACTGGGTGCGCGCGGATCCGGCCCGCGTCGCGGAGATCGAAGCGGCTCTTGTCGAAGGCGAAGACCTCGAGAAGCAGGCCCTGTGCGCGGTGCTTCAGGATCTAGGTGAAGCTGCGGCGCCTCTCCTCGATCGCCTACTCGAGGTGGCGAGGTCTGACGAGCTGGACCCCGAAAGCCGTAGCTGTGCGATCTCTACCTTGGGAGCCCTCGGTGTCGTGAACTCGTTGGTCAGCGAGGCAATCGAGCAAGCGCTTCGTAGCCCTCATTGGTTCATCCGAGGCAACGCCGCCGGTGTAGCGGGTAGCCTTGTGCTGGACCCGCCCCACTTCATCCCGCTCGTCATGTGCTTGCTCGAGGATGACGAGGGCCACGACTGGAGCCCTTCGGAGAAGGCCGTCGAAGCGTTAGGGAAGTACGGCCCGGCAGCGGTTGACGCCATCGGTGCAATAGAGGCACTCAGGGCCGCCACCGAGTCCGACGACACGTGGCTCCTCGACGAGATCGAGCGTGCACTGGCGCTGATCCGCGGCGACGAGCCACCGCCGCGCGAAGACGACTAGCACCGACGCCGGGGGCGCGACGATGTTCGAGTCAGCCGGCCCTTTCCTCGGCTCTGCCGAGCTTCGCCATCGCCCCGGAACGGGCCCCTTTGGGCCCACTTGTCAGAATGTCTACGATCGCTGGTGCCGAAAACGGGGCTTGTTCTTCCGACTCCCCAACGATAGGGGTTTCGTATGAAGACGATCGCCTCGGCGATCTGCCAAAGGATTGGATCCTGTGCCCGATAGGTCTCTTTGCGACTTCCGATCTCGGACAGGGAGAGATGTCGGAAGGGATCGTGCATTCGGGGAAGATAGGTCGGTGATCGATCAGACGGAGATCAATGCAATGTGAGGCGTCCTGCCGTGTCCGGACGAGCCCCGCCAGCATCGTGACCATGGCGGTTAGCCGATTCACGCGGCCTCTTCGGCACCGCTGAACTATAGCGATCTGACAAGTGTGCCCCGCCGGAGCGCATCAGCCCCTTCCGGGGCGATGTCGAAAAGGCCCCTTGAATCGCCTACTCGGTGTGCGGATTCGTCATCGCACCTCTACCACAACGGTATCCTCGTCCCCTTCACTACTCGTGACCGTCACCTCTCCCGGATTGTCCACATCTCTAAAGACACGCTGGTGGAAGCGCTTTTCTTCATTCCACCGCATCTCTCCATATCCATCCACGGTCAGCACGGCCAGCTCGTTGTCGGATACTGCGCGAACGATGAGCTTGCGTTCCAGCGCCTTGTAACGCGCGCGAGTGATAGCCACAACGTCGGCCTCGGGATTCACGAACACGGGCAGCAGGAGTGTGAACTTCGCCTCGTCGGCCTCGACCCGCGAGAAGGTGATATTGTCCTCCACGAGCTCGAAGCCCACAAACTCATACTCCGGCCACCAAGACCAGCTCACCCAGTTGACAGGCGGCGACGGCCCTCCGCCTTCAAACTGCACCTGAAAACTCTGCCCCGTCCACGTCACGCCCCCGCTAAAGCCCGGTGATCTGGGTAGATCGCACGAGCTACTGAGGCAAGTTTGAATCGGGGACATCGGGGTGGCGACATCGATCTGGACGTAGTCCCCGTGCTCGGTCATGTCAAAGAACAGCCGCACCTCTCCGGTGCTCGTGTCCACAGTGGTCGTCCAGCCATTAGCAGACGTGGCGGTGAACACATCTCCCCGTGCTATCGGCGCTATAAGTAGGACCAGTGCGATTAGTAGCGACTTCATCCCTTCTCTCCTTATCCTGCTGCGGCAAGGTCCGGAACCTCTGGCCAGCCACTATGCCGGCGAGTGGCTCTCGGACTTGCCATCGCAGCTCTCCGACGGCGGAGGCTTTCCGAGTCTCTGCACATCGCAGTACATCGCATCGGTTCCGGCGGCAACGCTGGCCGTGATGGGGGTCACTGACTCACCTACCGTTAATCGGGCACATGAATATCTGATGCATGCTATTTACTGGAAAGTGTTACACGCGCTCGAGTCTGTTGGGCGAAGTGGCATACGCTTGAGGCCGGGATCCAAGACAGTCATCGGCTTCTTCGTGCCTCGACCGTTTGCACCCAGTCCCGGCGTTGGTGCATGAATCGGAGACGCGTCGCCGGATTCTCCGTTTCGGGAATCTGGTTCAGGCGCCCATTGCGAAGGACTCTGGCCGGCCAAGTTCCGTCATCCGATTCAGGATGTTGCACGCGATGACCGCTTCGGCTTCCTGCGACCTCGGATGACGCGCCCGAAGCCGATCCCCAATGATGGACTTCTATCTGAAGAAGGTGTTCTCCACGCGAGCCTGCTGGTGGTATCCCGATTCCTTCTTCTAAGAGTCTGCGGCATCCGGGGCAAACCAGAGTGTGATGTCACCTCGTCGCGCAAGGGCGCGATCGTAGTCGGCTCAGTTGCTCACGTGGTACTTTGTCTTGTACTTGGGGTGGACTCTTGGGTTCATGTCGATAAGGTGGCCGATTCGGCAGAAAGGACCGCCGAGATTGGAGGAATCGGCCAATTTCGTTCACGAATCGCGCACCAACGCCACCGAGCGATCGGAGATCAAGAGAAGAACGACGGAACGGAGAAAGAGGGAGTACCTGGCCCAGAGAGCGGCATAGTAGAAGTCAAGAACCGTCTTCTCGAAAATGGCGTCCGTTGTCCAAATCATTTCGCCGACGTACATACCCCGACCTACGTGGGGAGAGTAAGGTCGAGATGGTCAGCGGGCCAGGATCTCCGTCGCTCGTTCCACCTGTTCTTCGAGTGCAGCGAGCACCGCGGCGGCCACCGTGATCTGCCCCTCTACGTGGGACCATCGGCGTAGCTCGATCGCCTCCCGGACCCCGGGTAGCGTCTTCACGCCGTAGCCGGTGTAGAAACCCGGCGCGTAGACGTGATGGGTGTACCAAGAACGGCCGGGAAGACCCTCGCTGCGCCCCAGCGATCGCTCGACGCTCATCAGCACGGAGTCGAGCGCCGCAGCCTTCTCCGGCGGCAGCGCTCCGTCCTCGGCACTCGCCGCCGTCAACGCCTCTTCATGGGCCTGCACACTACTCCGTAGCGACTCGAGCGCATTCTCGAGCGGCGCGAAGTTGAGGTGCGGTACCGGTTCCTCGCGTTGTGGCGGCACATAGGTCTCCTCAGGACTCGCCGCCGCGACGTAGCTTCCCTCATCGATCAGGCGATTCTTCTCGGCAGTCGTCTCACGCATCTCGTCGGTCAGCTTCTGCAGCTCGTCGACGTAACCGGCGATCGTCTCGACGAGCGTGGCGAACTCGAAGGGCAGCACGTCCGCGTCGGCGAGACGTAGTGTCGTGCGCCCCGTGATCTTGGCCAGAGCGACGCCGTAACGAAAGTCGGGGTCCATGAAGCGCGTGAAGTGGTCGAACGAATCGTAGATCGAGTGATACTGGCCGTACTGCCCCTCCCCGAAGAAGCCCAGATTGAGCGAAGCGATGCCCAGATGCTGCAGGAACGGTGTGTAGTCGGATCCGGAACCGAGCGCCGCAAGCCGCAGGTCGGTGCGCTCGCGGGCCTCCTTCTTGGCCTTGTCGTTGCCGTTCACCAGTATCGCGGCACGCCGGCGCTGGGCCACCGACATCTCCTTGTAGGGATCGGGCACGTCGCTTGTCACCTGGTTCATGAATCGTTCGAGCGTGTGCGAGCCGCCCATTTGGAGAAAGCCGCGGCCGTAGGCGTCTGTGTTGATGTAGGCCACCGCCTTGCGACGCAGCTCGTCCGCATGCGCTTCGGCCCACTCGACCGATCCGAGCAGGCCGGGCTCTTCGGCATCCCACGCCGCATAGACGATCGTGCGCCGCGGCCGCCAACCGTTCTTGGTCAGCTCGGCCACGGCGCGGGCCTCCTCCATCATTGCGACCAGACCGGCGACCGGGTCGGCTGCGCCGTTGACCCAGGCATCGTGATGGTTGCCTCGGATCACCCACTGGTCGGGAGATCCCTTTCCGGGGAGGACGGCGATTACGTCGCGAGCGGTGGCCATCTTCCAATCGAACTCGAGCTGCAGGCGAACCTTGGCCGGTCCCGGCCCGAGGTGGTAGGCCAGGGGAAGCGCCCCGCGCCAGGACGGCGGGGCGACCGGTCCTTCAAGCGCTTCGAGCAACGGCTGCGCGTCGGCGTAGGAAATCGGCAGCACGGGGATCGTCGTCAGCGTCGGTGCGTCTTCGATCTTCAACCGCTTGGCATCGGCGGTTGCGCCGCGACCCGGCGTCAGCGGATCGCCGGGAAAGAGCGGCATGTCGGCGACCGACCCGCGCTGAGCGCTCGCCGCGCCGCGATAGCCGCCGACCGGGTAGACATCGCCCAGAAAGTAGCCGTCGTCCCGCGGATCCGAAAAGATGATGCAGCCGATCGCACCGTTCTCGGCAGCCACCTTGGGTTTGATCCCGCGCCAGGATTTGCCGTAGCGCGCCAGGGCGATCTTGCCCTCGACGTCGATGCCACGGCGCGCCAGCTCCTCGTAGTCCTCGGGGACACCATAGTTGACGTAGACCAGCTCCCCGGTCACGTCGCCGTCGACCGAGTAGGCGTTGTAGGTCGGCAACTGCTCGTCCTTCTGATCCGAGGTCGCATCCTCGGCGAGCGCGGGCTCTTCGAGCGACGCCGTAAAGGCCACCGGCTCGATCATCTGCAGGCGGCGCAGCTTCGGCGTCGGAAACAGGCCCTCG
>NYZA01000093.1 GCA_002686955.1 Gemmatimonadota bacterium | reverse complement strand
GGGTAGATGATGTGACCCTCTCTGCCATGCAGATGCCGACCGCGGATCGGAGTGCGCAGTGCCGGGCCGACCGGCACCGGCTCATCGCCGTTCCACCACCATGGTCGTAGCTGATAAAGCTGATAGTTGTCGAAACAGTGGTAGTCCGCAATGTGGAGCAGGCCGTCGGCGGCGGCGAGGCCCCGGAGGCATCGCTGCTGATTGTCGTAGTACGAGAACTCGCTCAGCAGCTCCGGATCGGTGGGATCGGCGATGTCGAACACGAAGATCCGGACCCCCTCGCTCAGGTACATCAGGTCTCGGGTGTCGTCGAGCGCGATATGGCCGCTCGGCGCCAGCGAAAGACTGTCGCCCCATTCGCGCACCAGACCCTCCTCCCGAGAGAGTCGCCAAAGAAATACGGAGTCGGGCTCGGTGAAGTAGTAGTAGGAGGCGGATGCCACGAGCCGCGCACGCGGCTCGATCGGATGGGACCGCTCCCTGACCGTGTCGGTTCTGTGGTTCATCGTCGCCAAAACCGTTGGATGGCGCGGATCGCTGAGGTCGAAGATCTCCGAGCCCGCGATCAAGAGCCCATCGGCAGCCAAGAGCGGGGCCGTGAACCAGCCGGCCGTCGCGACCGAATCGACCAAGCTGAGCCGGGGCCCCGGGAGCCGTTCCACGACGTGGATTCGGTAGTCGAAGCCGTTCTTCGATGTGTACACATAGACGAAGTTCTCATGGGTCGCGAAGCTGTGCCCGTGCGTCAGAACCAGGTTCGCACGGGGAAGATAGGCCCCCGATTCCGTGCGAATATGCTCCGAGAGCACGAACTTGCGCAGCGGTTCGGCCGGTATGTCACCCGCCAGGCTCAGAGCGGTTCGACCCTGCGGCTCGAAATCCATGAGGATCCCCGCCGGCGGTAGCTCGACCTCTCTACGGCGGGAGAGATCATCGGCCGGCCGAATCGATGCCCCCAGTGTCCCCGTCGCGCAGATCAACGCGCCGGATTCCAGGAATGTCACGCGAGCCGAGTGCCTTCCGCGGTCTAGCGCTTCGGTGAGCAGTCGGGTGGTTGTGGCGTTGTTGTCGATCTCGAAAACATGGAGGCTATCCTCGGAGATCGTCGCCACTCGATCCAGATTGGCAACAGTGTCGTGCCACGCGGCAATGTCCCACAGGAAGTGCCCCTGAAGCAGTTGGTCCGCCGGCTCGGTCCAGCCCGGTTCGATGATCCGGTGGATCAGCAATCCGACATCATCACTCGTGTAGTAGAGAAGATCGAGCTTCGGGCTGGCCAGAATATCGTGCGTGTTGCCTTCGAGCAGCTCGCCTTGAATCGTCACGGTGCCGTCGGCTTCGAGCCTGGCTCCATAGGCGCCACCATTGTCCGCGAAGTACAGGCCATTCTGCCGGTCGGCGGTGAGCCACGTCGCTACCCCGACACCGGCGGTGCGATCGGTCGTACGGGCCACCTCTCGCACTCCGCCGCGACCGTCGCTTTCGAGGGTCTGGAAGATCGGCCCGAAGCCAGGGCCCCCGAACTCGCTTCCCGCACAGATCAGGTAGGGTCCCGATCGGGCCATGCTCATCCAGTTGAAGTCGAATGGTGAGCTCAGCTCCAGGCGGTGGTCGGCCTCCGGTGTCCAGACGCCGCCGCGCTCCCACTCGAGAATGCGCAGCTTGCCCTCGAAGGGCAGGGCCGCCCAGGATCTGTTGTGAGGCACGAAGACCTCCACATCGATCGGTATGCGGCCTTCCGGGTCGTAGGAGAAACGCTCCACGAGCCCTCCCAGCCGCACCACCCGTTCACCGTCGGCGATCAGCCGTCCTCTACCTCCGTCTTGGCCGCCGATGGCACTGAAATCCAGGCTCGAGACCAACTCGTATCCGCTGCCGTCCAGGCCGGCGGCCCTCGCCCCACAAGTGAGGGCGAGGGAGGCGAGGGCCGACCCGAGTCCCGATGGCCAACTCATTGCGGAAGCGGCGGATCGGTGATCAGGATCAGAAATGGGCTGCCCAGATCGCCATGCGCTGTGGGAACGTTGATGTCCCAGCGAGTAATCGGCTGGTAGGTCTCGTCCGCCCAGATCTCTGGGTCGGTGTCCAGAGACGTGGGGCAGGCGGTCCACTGCGCCTCCCACGCACCGAGATCGACGAACTCCGCGTTCGGCACCGGGTTCGCGTGTCCGACGGAGTTGCCGGTGACGGCGGATCTCAGCAAGGGCGTCTGGGCCGATTCACGATTCGAGTAGAGGCGCAAGCACTGATCGACCCCGCTGCCGTTGACCACCAAGAGCTCGGTGCTGCGCGATTCCGGAAGGCGCTCCAGCTCGTACACCCGCACCGCCTTATTGGTGGCTTCGTAGTAGATCACCGCCCGCTCGCCCGGCGGCTGGTACGGTGGATCGTAGGAGGGGCGCTGATAGATCGCGAGGAAGGGCTTCACGCCCTCTCGACTGTCCTGGCTCAGACTGGAATGGAAGTAGGTGTCGATTTCGTAGGAGCGCATCGGCAGATAGGGCTGAACAAAGAAGCCGTTGTTCAAATCGTTCGACGCCGCCCAGAGCCGGACCACCGGAGTGACGTCGAAAGCGGTCATCTGGTTGAATGGCCACGCGCCGGCGCCTACGGGTACCGAGGGATTCTCGATGGCCTGGTGGACGCCGAAGAGGTGCTTTCCCGCGACGAGGAATTGCGCTCCTAGATCGAAGTGGGTGATCTGATCGTTCACATGCTTGAAGACTCCATGCTGATCGTTGTAGTTGACGAAGTCGTTCCACAACATGCCCCAGTTCCAGACCAGCGAATCGGTTTGGCCGGCGTTGGAGGGCAGGCGGCCGATATGCGGGGTGGCCGACTGATAGCCGCAGAAGCGGATATCGTCGCAAACTCCGGGACTCGGCCAGAGCGAGTGCAGAGTCAAGTGCAACCTGGCTTGTTCCACCAACTAGGGGTCGATCACTCCGCTCAGGTCGTCGAAATCGACGACGCCGAAGCCGGTGCAGTCTCCCAACTCGATGCCTCCGCACACGTCCGACGAGCGGACCAACATGTCTTGGCCCAGCTCACCGCCCTTGCTCATCCACCCATCCTGAACCGTCCAGGTTGGCCCCCCGTGCGTGGTCTTGGGCGCGCCGTGCAGCACGATCTTGGGCGGCAACGTGTTGAAGGCCGGGAGCCCGTCGAAGCGCCTCTCGGCGATATTCTCCGCCGTGCGATTGACGTCCGGGAACTGGTCGAGGATATCGGTGGCGTGGTCGGTGCCGTTGTAGTACGCCTGCCACAGCGCGCGATTCTCCTCGTCCAGAATGTCCCAGATCCATGTCTGCGCCGGCGGAACATGGTCGTCACAGTCTCCGTCCGGAAATCCGTCCACCAGTGCCGCGTTGTCGTGCGCGATATACCCGATCCCGTGCGAGGCCACCGCCTGCGCTGCCATCGCCCGCACCTGGTAGCCCCACGCCGGGCGCGCCGCACTGCAGTGGTACGGCCGGAACTGTACGACGGGCAGCACCGCGCGGGCGTCGGTGGGTGACACGCCTTCCGGCGAGATGATCTTCTCCACATAGTGATGGTACGCGGCCGACCAACACCACTGAGAGAGCATGCCGATCACATCCTCGGGCTCGCTGCCGCTGGCTCGGATCGGGTGATAGTTCGGCATCACGATGTGCGTCATTTCGAGCATGGCCCGTAGGCAGCCGTAGGGACGGTCATCCTTGCAGAGGTCGCTGTTCGCCCATTGGGGCGCTCCACCGACGGGGTGATTGAAGTCTTCGAACATGATCCCCGACGTGTAGGCGAAGATCGGCTGGAAGGCCGTGTCGAGCGCGTCGATCTCCTCGTAGAGCCGCAGCAGGCTCTTGTCGTCCCAGTGGATCGGATCGTTTGCCAGCTCCACCTGGCTCGGGGCGAGCTCGTCCCCGTAGCTCCAGCCGAGGAAAGCGGGATGATCGTTGAAGGCGTTGACCCACTCCTCGGTCAGGCCCGGTACGAGCGGGAGGGGGGTGCCAGGATCGGTCGCGGGGTAGTTGGGCAGCCACAGAATGACCTTCATTCCCGCGGACTGGGCGGCGTCGAGAGCAAGGAGGGCATGCCGCTTGGTCGGGTAGCTGTTCGCGTGCTCTGGGTTGAAGATGACGGTGTTGAATTCGAGCCCCTCTTCACCGAACCCGATCTTCTGATACCGATCCTTCAGGCCCTGGAGAGAGCTTGGCTGTGCCTTGTCGTCCAGGGTGGAAAGCGCGTAAGGCTCGCCGTTTACGCGAAGCTGCCCGTCGGGGTGGATCTCGACGTCGTTCGCCTCTCCACTTTGTGTGATCCACAGCAGCTCGTCGACGATCTCGACATCGTCGAGCGCGGCCTGAGCGCTGGGATTCTCGAGCGCGAAACGGATCGACATCGATCGGATCGCCCAGGGGAGGGTCGCTTTGTCGATCACGATCTCGTGGTCCGTCCAGGCCGCCGCCAGAGCGACATCGGTGCGCGGGTCCACTACTTCATCGAGGTCGTCTTGTGCGAAATCGAGAAAGCGTACATTCGAGAGCAGCGCGGTCACGGTCAGCTGCTCGCCGGGCGTCCCCTTGGCCCGGAATCGAATGTGGATGTCCTCCTTCTCCCACTGGTCGATGCTGATCGACTGGTTCTGGAGGTAGGTACATGAAGTAGGGCTTCGCCGATAGGTCAAGAAGTACTCATCGACCGGCGCGCCCCACTTGAAATGGGCGACCGTGTTCCCTCCTGCTTCCGTCGCGAACTCGATCTGCCGCTGGGGGTCCGCGCCCGGTTCCATCACACCGTAGTAGTTGAAGTCGGAATTCTCGATCTCGACACCCCACCATTGGACCACATGCTCCCCCGGCGGCAGAGCGGTCCCGCAACCGAACATCGAGCTCAGGTTGTTCGGGTTGATCTTGGTTTCGAACCCGGGATTCTCCAGCAGATTGATCTCCGGAACGGGCTGAACGATCACGCCCGCCGGCGCGTCACCCCCCCCCATGCTACCCTCGCCAGTTCCCAACCCCAACGACCACAGGCAAGAGCAGAAATGTCCAAGAACCAGAACGACCGGATGGAGAAGATCGTCTCGCTTTGCAAGCGACGCGGTTTCGTTTTCCAATCGAGTGAGATCTACGGTGGGATCAACGGCTGCTACGACTACGGTCCGCTCGGCGCCGAGCTGAAGCGGAACGTCAAGGAGTTCTGGTGGAGCTGGATGACCCGGCGGCGCGACGATATCGAAGCGCTCGACGCCTCGATCCTCATGCACTCCCGTGTCTGGGAGGCCTCGGGCCATGTCGGGGGATTCGTCGATCCGATGGTCGACTGTCGCACCTGCAAGGGCCGTTTTCGCGCCGACCAGCTCGACGAATCTCGCTGCCTGAAGAAGCCCTCGAAAACCCCGGCCGAGTGCGGCGGCGATCTCACCGAGGCCCGCGAGTTCAACCTGATGTTCAAGACCTCATTGGGACCGGTGGACGACGGCTCGTCGGCGGTCTTTCTGCGCCCCGAAACCGCGCAGGGCATCTACGTCAACTTCCACAACGTCGCCCAATCGGCTCGCCGGCGCATCCCCTTCGGTATCGCCCAGATCGGCAAGGCCTTTCGCAACGAGATCAACCCGCGCAACTTCACCTTCCGCACGCGCGAGTTCGAGCAGATGGAGATGCAGTATTTCGTGCGCCCATCGACCGACGAGCAGTGGTTCGAGACCTGGAAGAGCGACCGGATGGACTACTACCGTGAGATCGGTCTCGACGCCGAGAGCCTGCGCTACGTCGAGCACGGTCCCGGCGAGCTGGCGCACTACGCCCGCGCGGCCTTCGACATCGAGTACCTCTTCCCCTTCGGCTGGAAGGAGCTCGAAGGGATCCACAACCGGGGGGACTTCGACCTGACGCGTCACCAGGAGTACTCCGGCAAGCCGCAGACCTACTTCGACGAAGAGACGAAAGAGCGTTATCTGCCCGTCGTCGTCGAGGCCTCGGCCGGCTGTGACCGAACCCTGCTCTCACTCCTCTGCGACGCCTACGACGAAGAGGAGGCCAAGGGTGGCAACACCCGGGTCGTCATGCGCTTGCATCCGAAGCTCGCCCCGGTCAAGGCCGGCATCTTCCCGCTCGTGAAGCGGGACGGCATGCCGGAGCGGGCCCGCGCGATCTACGACGATCTGCGAACCCGTTTTCGCGTGCTCTACGAGCAGAGCGGCTCGATCGGAAAGCGATACTGGCGCCAGGACGAGGCCGGCACGCCCTACTGTTTCACTGTCGATTCCGAAACGATGGCCGACGGAAGCGTGACGGTCCGCCACCGCGACGCCATGTCGCAAGAGAGGATCCCAGCCGAGAAGATCGCGGAGTTCCTGGACGAGAAGACGCGGATCAGCTGATCGGCCGGAGCAGGCGCACTTCGATGCGTCCGCCCTCCTCGATCACCCGCCCGGCTTCGAGCTCGATCAGCCCGTCGGCGCGGGCCATCGTCGAGAGCACCCCCGACGCCTGCGCGCCGGCCAAGGCCACCCGCCAGCCGCGCGTCTCGCCGCGCTCGACCACGACACGCAAGAAGGTCAGCCGCTCCTTCGCGCCGCGAATCTCCTCCGTAGCCGTAGCGACGATCATCCGCCGTCCGTGCCCGGTCAGCCCAAGCATTCGCCGAATCGAGGGCCGCACATACTGCTCGAAGCTGATCAGCGTCGACACCGGATAGCCCGGCAGCCCGAAGACCGGCTTCTCCCCGGCCACCCCGAAGAGCAGCGGCTTTCCCGGCTTCTGCTTCACCCGCCAGAAGCTCCGCTCCAGCCCCGCCGCCTCGAGTGCATCGAGCACATAGTCGCGGTCCCCCACCGACACCCCCGCCGAGGTCACCAGGCAATCGGCCTCGTCGAGCCCCCTGCGCACTAGCTCCTCGGTGTGCCCCCGCTCATCGCGCGCGGTCCCCAGGTCGAGCGGAACGCCGCCGGCCTCGCGGATCGCCGCCCGAAGCGCCGGCCCGTTCGAATCGCGGATCTGCCCCAGTCCCGGCTTCTCACCCGGCGGCACGATCTCATCGCCCGTCGTGAGCGCAGCCACCACCGGGCGCCTGAACACGGGCACCGGCTCGCACCCAGCCGACGCCAAAAGCCCGATCTCCGCCGCGCGAATCGCTGTTCCTGCGCGCAGAACGACACAACCTTCGCTCAGATCCTCCCCGGCGACACGCACGTGCTGCCCCGCCTCGGGGGCGTCCCGAACCTCCACCATCTCGCGCGAGGGCGACGTTGTCTTCTCTACCATCACCACCGCGTCGGCCCCCCCTGGCATCGGCGCCCCCGTCATGATCCTCGCGGCCTCTCCCGCCCCGACCTCGCGCCGCGGAAACCGACCAGCCATGATCTCTTCCACGACCCGGAGCCTCGTCGCTTCACCCCCCAGATCGTCCGCGCGCACCGCGAACCCGTCCATCGCCGAGCAATCGCTGGGCGGCACCGACACGTCGGAGCGCGCATCGGCCGCCAAGACCATGCCGAGCGTTTCGTCCAAGGGCAGATGCTCCTCGGGCATCCGCCGGATCGCCCGCTCCACTCGCTCTCGCGCTTCGCTGACCTCGATCATCGTGTCCACCTTCCGCTCCGTCCCCCTTCTTTCAACAGGAGCCGCACGCCCCCGATCTCCATCGCCCGATCGACCGCCTTCAGCATGTCGTAGAGCGTCAAGAGCGTCCCGCTCACCGCCGTGAGCGCTTCCATCTCGACCCCGGTTCGCCCCGTGGCCACGGCCTCCGCCTTCACCACGAACCCCGGTCCCTTCCAGTCCCCCTCGCTCGAATCCTCCCCATCCGCTCCCTCCACCGGCCGGATCTCCACACCCACCGAATCGATCGGCACCGAGTGACAGAGCGGAATCCACTCCGAGGTTCGCTTGGCCGCCGAGATCCCGGCGATCCGCGCCGCCGCCAAAACATCCCCTTTCGCCGCCCGGCTCTCCAGCACCTGAGCGACCGCCTCGGCCGAGGTCGAGATCCGGCCCTCCGCGACCGCCCTGCGCCGGGTCACTTCCTTCTCGCCCACGTCAACCATTTTGACCCTCCCGCTCCCGTCCACGTGGGTCATCCGGGCTTTTCGAGTCTCGCTCATTCTCTTTCTCTTTCCTCGCGGACCCTGGGCGCTATTCTGCGCCCGTGCGAATCTTGCGAGTCCACAACCTCTACAGGCCGTTCGGCGGAGCGGAATTCTACCTGCTCCGCACCAGTGAAGCCCTCGAAGAGATGGGTCACGAGGTGATCATCGCCTCGCCCGACGACGATCCCGCCCCCTTTCGCCATCCAGGTCGCATCGAGCTGACCCTCCCCCGCGCCCGAGGATTCGCCACCGGCCGCCGCGCCCTGGCCGCTCTGGAGCGGATCATCGATCGTCACGCTCCCGACGTCGCCATCTTCCACACCACGATCGGTTTCCTCACCGCCCCGGTCCTCCGTGGCTGCGCGCGCGGGGTGCCGACCATCAAGCAGGTGCACGACGCCCGCGTCTTCTGCCCGAAAACTCGGTCCAAGGTGCTGCCGGACACCGATCCCAGCGAAAACCGTCCCCGCATCTGCCCCTACCCTTTCGGCCATCGCTGCCTGACTCGGGGCTGCCTCTCCGAAGACCGCCGCGACCCTCTCGCCGCGGGGTCGCTAGTCGAACAGGCCCGCGAAACGCTGATCCGCTGGACCGAGCTGCGCGCATTCCGCCGCCTACCCGCGCTGCTCTGCGACTCCGCCTACATCGGCATCGAGCTCGAAAGAAACGGCATCTCCCGAGACCGAATCCACGTTGTGGGACAGACCATCCCATGGCCGCGCGACACCCTCGCCCCCCTCGAGCCGCCGCCGGCCCGCCCTGTCATCGGCGCGGTGGGACGTTGGGACGCCGTCAAGGGGATGGAGCTCCTGCTCGACATCCTGATCGAAATGGCCCCCCGTCGCGACTTTTCGGCCCGTCTCGTCGGTGAGGGACCGAACCTGGGGGCCGCGCGCGAACAGGTGCGCGCCGCCGGCCTCCCAGAGCGGATCGAGATCCTCGGCCACGTGTCGCCCGCCGACATCCCGAGTCTCTACCGCGGTATCTCCATCCTCGCCTTCCCCTCCCTCATCCCCGAGTCGTTCGGCGCGGTCGGTATCGAGGCCCAGGCCCATGCCCTGCCCGTTGTCGCCTTCGACGCGGGGGGCGTGAGCGAGTGGCTCTCAGTCCCTGACACCGGCATCCTCGCACCGTTCGGCGACCGCGCCTCATTGCGCCGGGGCCTGGAGCGGCTCCTCGACGATCCCGCCGAAGCCCGCGCGATGGGGGAGAGGGGACGGGAACGCGCCTGGCGCCACTATGAGCAGAGGGCGCAGCTCGAGCGCTATATCGAGATCCTATCCGGCGTCATTGCGAGGGAGGAGCATCGAGCCAGGGATTGACGATCAGGACCCGCGGCACGCGGTCCCCCGTCCCGCCGGGATTGTAGAGCTCCTGGTACGGCCCACTCGCGTCGCCCCACCAGTTGCCGCTCGCGTCGATCCCGTAAACCTCGGTTCGCACGCCATACCCGCCGTTCCCCACGATGCTGTTCCCCACGATCTCGGGCACCCCCGCATCGATCCGGATTCCGTCGCTGTGGTTGCCCGCCAACGCGTTCCCCGAGGCCATCACGTCACCGCCCGCGACCCACAGGCCGATATCGCAGGTATCCACCAGATTCGCGGTCACTTCCACGTCCGCGTCCCGGCACTCGATCCCCGCATCGATCGACTTCCGGATCGTGTTTCGGCTCACCTGGGTCCGCCGCGAGTCCACCACGAAGATCCCGGTCATCCCGGGAAGGACCGTGTTCGAATCGATCAGCGCGTCCGAAACCCGACCGACCAATGAGACGCCGTACCGATCCCCCTGAAGCACACACCCCCGCACCAGAGTCTGGTAGCCCCCATCGATCACCAGCGCATCCTCTCCGTCCAGAGTCGCCGCCAAAACCGTGTCGGTGCTCGCGTGTCCCAGAAATCCCGCCTCGCTCTTCCCAGTGATCGAGCCCCCTCTGACAACCACGCCGCCGCCCTCCGCGCGCACTCCGAACCGCTCTGCTTCCAAGGTGCTGCCGGTGATGTTCGCCCAGCCCGACTCGGTCATCACCGCACTTTGCTCGTGCGAATCGATCACGCACGAATCGATCCTCGCCAACGCCCCGCCAGAGACCCGCAATCCGATCCTGGCATGGTCGATCCGAGTGTGGGCGAGCACCGCGCTTCCGCCGTGAACGTAGATCCCTTCCCAATCTCCGGCACGCGGCACCGTATCGGCCGATCCGAAGCGCACCGGAGAGCTCGCGCTCCCTTGGGCCAGCAGAACACCCGCCACATCGATCCCCGCGATGCTGTCTCCATCGTCTCTGAAGAGCAGTGCGCTGCCGGCGGCCACCGTCAGCGTGGTGCCCCGCGAGACCCTCAACATCTCCCGGATCACCAGCTCACCGGAAACCGTCGTGTCGTCGTCGAAGACCCCCGGCAGGGGGGAGCCATCCTCCGCCGGATCCCCATCCGGGGCGAGCAAGGTCTGATCGGTCGCCGAGCACGCCACGATCCACGCCACGGCCATCGCGGCGAGCGGAGTGCGGAGTTGTGGAATGCGCGGCGTCATGATGATCGGCTCGAGATGAGAGTCCCTCGCCCAACCGATCGGCATTCCGGCGCCGCCGAATCCAGCTACTCGAGGTACCCCAAGGCCGCGAGCCGCTCACGCACTTCGGGCGTGAGCTCTGTCGCCACGCGCTCACGTTCCGCATTCGCGGCCAACCACGACAGGGTCGCGTTTACCATCCGCGACAGCCGAATCGGCTCCGATTCCGACAGATCGGTGCTCTCGGAAGGGTCGATCTCGAGGTTGTAGAGGGCCAACGCCTCGTGCCGGTAGACCAGATCGTCGTCGCTCTTGCTATCTGACAAGAGTGAGAGGATCAGCTTCCAGCGACCATCCACCATCGCCACCGCGGATCGATTGGCGTGCTCGATGAAGATCGGTCGTGGAATCGGCAAGTCGGTTCCGGCGACCACCCCCGCCAGACTCTGGCCCGGCAGATCATCGGGTATTCCGAGCCCGGCGAGCTCCAATATCGTCGGCGCAACATCGATCGCCTGCACCGGTTCGGAGATTCGGCGCCCCGCATCCGCCACGTTCTCCCAGGCGATGATCAGCGGCACCCGCACCGATGGTTCGAAGATCCCGCGATGATCGAAGTAGATCCCGCCCTTACCAAAAGCCTCTCCGTGGTCACCCGTGAGCACCACCAGCGGCCGCCCGCCATCCCAATCGAGCGCGTCGATCAGCTCCCCCAGCGCATGGTCCACCTGCGCGATCTCTGAATCGTAGAGCGCCGTGAGCGTTTCGATCTCCTCTTCGGTCCACCCGACGCCGTTGTAGATCAGCGCGTCCGCCGGGATCTCGTGGTCGTGCACTGCCTGGAAAAGAACCCTTTCCATGGGAGCCAGATCCGGATTCTGCTGGAAGATCCGTTCGGGAGCGATCTGCTTTCGGTGCAGCTTCTTCATCAGATCGACGCGCCCCGCGAGCCTTTCCACGAAGAGCCTTTCGAACTCCTCTTCGGGGACGTAGGGCAAGT
Organism: Gemmatimonadota bacterium; assembly: GCA_002686955.1. GTDB lineage: Bacteria. The sequence continues at coordinate 21,365 of NYZA01000093.1, read as the reverse complement.
GGGTGTCGAAGAGGTGGAGCCATAGGAAATAAGGACGGGTACCGTGCACTCGAATCCAGCTTTTTGCCGCGCTCACCGCCTCCGCCGCGGGCCGGGTCCACTCGACGTAGTCCGGCTCCGAGGCGCCGTGTCGAGCCTGCACATCGACGAAGTCGTCGAAACCGCGGTCCAGTCCAGAGTGCGCGCCGTTCAGATGGGCCGCGCTCACCACCGCTCCGGTCCTGTAACCCGCCTCCTGGAAGCGCTCGGCGAGCGTGCGGATCTCCCTGCAATCGAATGCGGTGAGGTTGTCGGCGACCCCGTGCGCTCGAACGTGGCGGCCCGTGAAGAGGGTGGTGTGAGAGGGGTTTGTGCTGTTGGTCTGGCTGTACGAAGTCTCGAAGAGCACGCCACGATCCGCCAGCGCGTCGATATTTGGCGAGGTCATCCGCCAATAGCCGTAGGTGGCGAGGTGATCCGATCGGAGCGTATCGACCGTGATCAGGACGACCGAGGGGCCTTCCGATCGGCCGCACGCGCCCAGAAGGAGGACCGGAAGCAGGACGAGGAGGCGCGGAGGGGGTGACATCGTGACCGTCCACCCTATCAGAACCCGTGGCGGGAGAGCTCCTTCCGGTCAAGCCGGGACCCCCGCGCACCGATGGTATGAGCAGCCTCCGTGCGATCGGATCGAACGCTCATGTTGCCTACATCTTCCGAACTCCTGATGCGTCTCAGTCACGAGCTTCGTACTCCGCTGACCACCATCATCGGTCTTTCCGAGATGATGGAAGGACAGGCGGAGGACGAGGCCGGTTATGCACAGAGGATTCGGACGAACGGGACAAATCTGCTGCGATTGATCGAGGACATCCTCAAACTGGCACGTCTGACCGGCGGCGAGATCGTGACCGATGTCCACTCGCTGAGCGTGGACGAAGTGCTCGAGGCGGCCGACCAAACGCATCGCGAGATGATCGACCGAGCGGGGCTGCGCCTAGTCGTGGGCAAGGCACCCGACTGCCCTCCACGCATCGAGGCCGATGCGGAGCTCCTGCAGCTCTCCCTGCGCTGCATCCTCGAGAACGCCATCAAGTTCGCGGGCCGGGGAACGATCTGGCTGCGAGCGGAGCGGTCCACCGCCGGTGGAGTCGCGCTGGCGGTTCAGGACGAAGGCCCCGGCGTTCCCACCGATCTCGCCGAGCTCATCTTCGACGACTTCCGCCAAGGCGACGAGAGGATCGACCGCGAGCATCATGGGGCGGGCCTGGGCCTGGCGCTCGCCCGCCGGGCACTCGGAGCGATGCGGGGCCGGCTGGAGCTTCTACGTTCCGTGCGCGGTGCCTGCTTCAGCTTGGAGCTTCCTTCGGAGTAGTGAGGGTCGGCGAAGAAACGACTCCCTCGGTTTGCGCCCAGATGTGCCGTAGATCCGGTCGATCGAGGCGCCCGAAACCGGAGGAATAGCAGGCCTGTTTCGAGGATTCTGGTCGCCCCGATCGGCCGGAGGTGCGGTGCAGATGGGATGCAAACACGGGAGTTGCTTCTTCGCCGACCCTAATGAAACCGCTCTCATCCGCTACCCTCTTGCGCGCCCCTCCGGCTCGATCCCCGTAAGCGACCGGAGCGGACCCTGTCTCGGAGACCCCCTTCTCATGGAAAGCCGCGAACAGGATGCGCGCGCGCGCGCTCAAGTCGGTAGCGTCCGGCGAGAGGCTGCCCTCGGCCTGCTCTTGTTGATCTATCTATCCGTCTCGATCGTCGTCTACACCGACTATCCCAGAGAACCCGAGAATTCCCCTCTGAGCGCGCTGGAGTGGGAGGGCCTCGGGGTCTGGAGGGCCAGGAACTGCCAAGCCTGTCATCAACTCCACGGGTTCGGCGGCTTCCTGGGGCCGGATCTGACCAACCGGGTTTCCGATGACACACCGGACGATGCCTACCAGTGGATCCTGTTCAAAGGCCTCGGGCGAATGCCCGCCCTGAAGCTCTCGGATGCCGATCAGGCAGCCGTCCTGGCCTTCTTGCGGGCCATGAACCGCACCGGAACCTCTCTCCCGCCCCGTCTGGGCGCCCGACGCGCGGTGGACTCGTGGGAGCACAGCAGGCTGATCGCGGAGATGTGGGTGAGGGAAGAGAGCGAGGCCCTGCCCGCTGCCGTGGAACGGGGTCTCGATGTCTTGACGAGAAACCGTTGCGGCGCCTGCCACGTACCCTTCACCGAAGGACGGCATCGAGCCGCCGATCTGTCCGCCGCTGCCCTCGACCGCTCGATTCCGTCGCTATGGACGCTGCTTCGAGAGGGACGCGGCCTCATGCCGGCCTTTCCCATGGAGGATGAAGATGTGGAGGATCTCAGTGGCTATTTGAGTTGGGCATCGGAGCATCGGAGTGAGCTGATCGAGCTCAACGACCGCTTGGTGGGGCGAGAGAACATATCCTGGAGCGCCATACCTTGGTTCGAGTATCAATGAGTGAGGATTCGGACCGTACCTTGCGCCCCACGAAGCCCCACCTGATCCTCGTCCTCCTGTCACTCTGCGCCTGCGCGGTCACGCTCGTGAGCGGGATGGCTGCGTCGATCGTCTATAGCAGCTATGAGCCTCTCCTTCGATCGGTGGGGATCACGCTCCAGCATATTCGACCCGTACACGAGACCTTTGCCTTTGCCTGGGCCTTTCTCGGCGGAACAGCGATCGTGTACTTCTACCTTCACAATGCGCATGGTCCCCTGGGTAGGGCCACCCAGCGCAGGATGGTCGTCCAACTCCTGCTCTGGGTCGTCGCCGGCCTGAGCATTCTGATCACGTTATTGGATGGCTCCTTCTCCGGCCGCGAATACCTGGGCTATCAGCCGCTCTTCTCGCTGTTGATTCTGCTCGGATGGCTCGTATTCGCCTGGAATTTCTTCGACCTGCTCGGAACCCGGCTCAAGGGTCGCCCCGTGTATCTCTACATGTGGACGGTGGCCATCCCCCTCTTCGTGATCACATACATCGAAGGTCATCTCTACCTGTTGGATCATGTGAGCGGCAGACCGATTCGCGACATCGCGATTCAGTGGAAGTCCAATGGCGTCCTCGTGGGTTCGTTCAACCTACTGGTCTACGGATCCCTCATGTACGTGGCGGGCATGATTCGAGGTGATGACGCTTATGCCCATTCGCGCACGGCCTTCGCGCTCTTCTGCATCGGTGTGCTCAACACCTTCACCAACTACGGGCATCACACCTACCACCTCCCGCAGACACCGTGGCTCCACTGGATCAGCTTCAGCGTGAGCATGTTGGAGGCCATCATCCTGGCAAAGGTCTTCATCGACCTGCTCGACCTGCGCAACGTTCAAGTTCAGACCGACGATCTGCGCGTCACCGATTCCTTCATGCGCTCGGCCACGTACTGGACCGGGCTGATGCTGATTCTGGCGCTCCTCATCTCGATTCCACCATTGAATGCCATGATCCACGGCACTCACGTGGTGGTATCGCATTCGATGGGCACCATGGTCGGGATCGACACCATGATCCTGATGGCCGCCCTGTCGTTCGTGATTCGGACCTGGGTCGGCGTGGATCATCCCGTGGTTTCGGGTGCGCGTGTCCGCGTTCTGGTTCCAGTCGTGAACCTCTTCCTCTTCGTATTCTGGCTGGCCTTTTTCCTCCGTGGGCTGGCCGCCGGCTGGAGTCGCTATACGGGCCCTTCCTCGCCCGATTTCTCCACCTTGATCGCCGTCTTCCCACCGATCGTCCTGCTGAGCGGATTCGGCCTCGCCCTGGCCTTGCTCTGGATCCTGGCCCAGTGGGGACTCGTGGTGCTCGGTCGACTCCGATCAGAGGGCTGAGCCCGCCCTTGCGAGCCGCACTCGGTCCGGCCAAGAGAGAGATCCGACGATCAATCAGGCGATCGTCAGCGGCGAGAACACTCTTCCGTGGCAGTCGACATGAACCGATCGAGCAGCGTGGATCGATGCGGGCTAGCACGATTCAGCCGCCGCACCCGGGTTCCAAGAAGCGCCGGCTCCTCTCCTCGAGTAGCACGCCCCGTCCGAGACCATCCGAATCAGGAGCCTGGTGCGCATAGGCTTTAGGATCCAGAAGGCACGAAGAAGCCGCCAGCCTGAACGAAGAACAGGCGTGGCGGCTTGGCCCGCTCCTGGCGAGAGGGTGTCAGATCCCGAAGCGAAGGCCGACCCATGCGGATGGACCGGACGCATCGAGTCGGGTGATGTAGATCTTGTCGCCGATCTCCTCTCGGCTTCGTACGACGTTGTGGGTGTAACGAAGCTCTCCGATCAGACTCACCATGTTGCTCAGATGAAAGCCGGCTCCGCCGCCGACCTGCCAGGCGATCCCGCCATAGACATCCCGGCTGATTTTCCCTTCGCGGTTCTGAACCGTCCACACGACTCCGTAGCCCAGTCCACCCGAGAAGTAGGGATTGAATCCGGTCTCGGAGAGCACGGGGAGGAAGTAGCGGCCGGTGAAGAGCATTGGCACGTGGTTCGAGACGTATGAGTCCCCCTGCTCGATGATCTCGATCGGATTGCCGAGTAGATCTTCACCTTGAAAGACCGAGTTCGGATCGTGAATGGCGTTGCGGTAGTAGTCGATCGAAAAGCCGAATTCGAGGCGACCGGTCGACCCACCGGCGAACTCCAGCCCGAGCGCAACGCCGGTGTTCAGATCGTCGCTGGTGGGTTTGAACGAGCCGAGTCGAAGGTAGGTGGACCCCGCCGCATGGCGGGAGGGCACGCTGTGGACATGGACCCGGGCTGGATGCCATTCCTCTTCGAAAAGCAGCGAAGAGGCCGAATAGTCATCGGCCAGGGCGATGGAGGGGGTCGCGACGAAGGCGACCGCTGTAGCTAGAAGCAACTTTTTCATCGGAATCTCCTGCGGCGCATGAATTGCGACCTGGTTGAAGCCAAGGTCTATGCGATAGCAGGATCCGGGCCAGTGGTGAGAACAGCCATAAACAGCTGCACATGAATGTCTTGCAGGTTTCATTCCCGAGGGCCGTCCCTCGTGGGTGGCGCCAGGGGTACGCGCCAGTGTCCCGAAACGGGGGTACCGGACTCAGACGATGCGCCGCAGCGCCGGATCCTCGATGCCGAGCTCACCGAAGGCGTTCAGTCGGATTGCGCATGAGTCGCATCGGCGGCAAGGGGCGCCCTTCGACCCGGGGTCGTAACAGGAACTGGTCAGCCCGTAGTCGACAGAACAGGCGATTCCCTTTTGGATGATCTCACTCTTTCGGAGCCGAAGCAGGGGGGCGTGGACAGTGAGCCGGGTGCGCCCTTCGACTCCCGTAGCCGTAGCCAGATTGGCGAGAGCCCGAAAGGCCTCCAAGTACTCCGGGCGGCAGTCGGGGTAGCCGGAGTAGTCCACCGCGTTGATGCCGAGATCGATCCGGGAGGCTCCCACGACTTCCGCCCAGGCGAGGGCGTGCGCGAGGAAGATTGTGTTTCGCGCGGGCACGTAGGTCGATGGGATCCCCTCGCGGCCCGGATCGGCGGGGGGAACGGGAGCTCCGGTCGTCAGAGAGGAGCCACCGAGTTTGTCGAGATCGACCCGCAAGACCAGATGTCGCGCCGCTCCCAGCGATTCGGCCTGGCGGCGGGCGAAATCGAGCTCGATCCGGTGCCTCTGGCCGTAGTCGAAACTCAGCCCGTAGCACTCGAGCCCTTCCGCTCGCGCCAGCCCAAGCACCGTGGCCGAGTCGAGTCCTCCCGAGAGCAGAACGATCGTGCGTTGCATGTGCGGATCGTAGCGCGGCGGAGCCGGCTCGCGAGATTCAAGTCCTTCGGAGACGCGTCGATGCGAAGGATGTGTTCTCCCAGCATCCACGCACATCGATCGAAAGAAGCACTTGACCGGCAGACTGTGCTTTCTGTCTCTCAACGCACTGCCCTATCTGAGCGAGCACGGACCGGAATTCGCCGGAGGGGCCGAGGCGCAAGAGGTGCGTATCGCGAAGGGCCTGGCGGCGCGGGGGTGGAAGGTCAGCTTCCTGACCGAGGATCACGGCCAAGAGGAGCTGACCAGGGCATCTCCGATCGAGATTCGGGCGACCTACCCGCCGAGCGCGGGGCTTCCGATCGCCCGCTTCATTTGGCCGCGGCTGCTCTCGGTTCGCAGGGCTCTGCGAGCCACACCGGCTGACGTCTACTTGACGCGCACCGCGTCGATCTGGTCCGCCGTGATCGCGGCGCACGCGCGGGCCGTTGGCGCGGCGTCGGTTCTGGCCCTCTCCCACGACCGAGAGGCGACCCTACAGTTGCGCGGCATCTTGAATGCTCGCGACCGCTGGCTATTCAAGCGGGGCCTTCATCGGGTCGACCGGATCATCGCGCAGACCGAGTCGCAGTCAGAGCTTTTGCGCAAGAGCACGGGACTCGATTCGATCATCGTTCCCAACGGCATCGATCCAGCGCAGGGGAGGAGGCGTCCTCGACGGCGGCAATCGGGCCGCGTACGCGTTCTCTGGGTCGGCACCCTGCGTCCCTGGAAGCGTCCGGAGCTCTTCGTGGAGCTCGCGGCATCGTTGCCCGAGATCGATTTCACCCTCATCGGCGGCTCCGATCCGCGCCGGCCGGGGCTTCCGGAGTGGGTGAACGCTCGCGCCGCCGGTCTGCCGAACCTCGAAGTCCTCGGCTACGTCAAGCCGGAGCGGATCGGGCGCTTCTTCGACCTCGCGGATATCTTCGTCTCTACCTCTAGGGCCGAGGGGTTCCCGAACACGTTTCTCGAAGCATGGGTTCGCGGCGTCGCTGTTATTTCGATGGGATCGGATCCGCAGCGGGCGATCTCCAGGCGTGGAGCCGGTGTGATTGCCCGAGATGCCCGCGAACTGCGGGCCGCGGTCTCGCGGCTCGCGTTCGATTCCGAATTGGCGCTGGAGATGGAGCGAAGCTCCCGGAAGATCGTAGGCGATGAGTTCAGTACGCGATCTCTGCTGGATCGGTACGAACGAATCTGTCTATGTCTGATGGGGTCCAGGGCCAGCGCGATGGAGAAACAACATATAGAATCCGGGAGAGCGCATGTCTGCTCATAAACGTTGGCTAGTGCTCGGAGGAGCCGGTTTCATTGGGAGCCATATCGTAGAGGAATTGATCGACAGAGGTGAACATTGTCTCGTTGTCGACGATCTCTCTTCGAGCTGCGCGAAACCCGAAGCGAGCGATCAATTGGAGCTGATCGTCGACGACGCCGGGAGCGAGCGCGTGTTGGAAATGCTCGGTCAGGAGCGCTTCGCCGCGGTGTTGCATCTGGCCGGCAGCGCATATGTACCGCCATCGGTCGACGATCCCGCGATGGACTTCGATGCGAATCTCGTTCTGCCGCTTCGTCTATTGCTGCGGCTGCGCGAGATCGAATCGCCGCCGCCATTCGTACTCGCATCGTCGGCAGCGGTGTACGGGGATCCCCGCCGGATGCCGATCACCGATGAAACCCCTTCCGCGCCGATCAGTCCATACGGTGTTTCGAAGTTGGCCGCGGAACGCTACGTCGATGTATTCGCCAAGCTATACAGGATCCCGGCGGCTTCGCTTCGGCTCTTTTCGGTCTACGGGCCGAGGCAGAGAAAGCAGGTCGTCTTCGATCTGATCGGAAAGACGCTCGCCGATCCCCGGGAAGTGGAGATTCTCGGTGACGGAACGCAGGCGCGGGATTTGGTATATGTCGCGGACGTCGCTCGGGCCTTCATAGAGATTGTGAAGTGCGCCCCCCTGTGCGGCGAGACCTACAACGTTGCTACGGGGCGAAGTGTCACCACCGCCGATCTCGCGCGTGAGATCGCGGCATGCCTCGGTGAGGCACCGGAATTCCGCTTCACCGGAGCCGTGCGGCCTGGAGATCCTCAACGCTGGCGCGGCGACGCAGGGCGTCTGAACGGAATCGGAATCATCGCGGACACGTCGATCGAGGATGGGCTGCCCGCGACGGTCGAGTGGGGACGCTCCATTTCGATGGCCGCCGAAGAAGTGGGATGAGGATGAGTCGCCTGCGCATTCTCATCGCCGGTGATTATCCTCGAGGCATCAATCGGGGAGGGGTGCAGGCCGTCGTCAGGGCTACGGCGATCGCCCTTGCGGCCCATGAGGATCTCGAGATCCATGTAGCCGCGCCCTCGCCTCGCCTCAACGCGAGCCGATCGCGAGTCGACCAAGGTGTGATGGTGCACGAGATGAGAGTCCCCTCTCTTCCCGCGAGCCTGAGGGCGGCGACCTTCGATATGGCGGCGGTGAAGGCGGTCATCGAGCGGATTCGGCCCCACCTGATTCATGCACACAGCCAGGAAGGTCATGCTTTGGCCGCGATCCGCAGTGGCCTTCCTTGTGTGGTGTCGGTCCATGGGTTGCTCCAGGCGCAGAACCGGCTGCTCGACGGGTTCCCTCCGATCCGGATCGCGCGAGCCGCGCTGTGGCGAAACGTGGAGAGACGGGTACTCGCGGCCGCCCACGACACAATCGTGATGAGCCGCCATGTGGCCGACGCGGTCGAACGGGACAGCAAGGCGGAGCTTCATTGGGTTCCCAACCCGATCGAACCTTGTTGGTGCGGATTGGAGGACAACCCGGAACCAGGGCGTGTGTTGTTCGTTGGGCTCATCACCCCCCGCAAAGATCTGGAGACACTGATTCGAGCGGTGCCGCTATTGCCTGATTGGGCTACGCTTCGTATAGCGGGTGCGGTGGACGACGCCGGGTATTGCGATCGTCTGCGCTCAATAGCCGAGGAGCTGGGGCTGAGGCAGAAAGTGTCGTTCACCGGCCGCGTCTCCCATGACGAGCTCCTCGAGGAGTACCGTGCGGCCGATCTGTTCGCACTGAGCTCCGTCGAGGACTCCGCACCGATCGCGATCACGCAGGCGCTCGCGGCGGGCAAGCCCGTCGTGGCTTCCGACGTCGGAGGAATCGGCGATCTCGTGCGGGATGGGGAGGTGGGGCATCTGGTTCCGGCGCGTGATTCCGCGGCCTTCGCGCAACGAATCGCTTCGCTGCTCGGCGATCGTGCGCGACGACGCGAGTTCTCGTTGGCGGGGCGAAGGCGGGGTGCGGAGCATTCACCCGATCGCGTCGCTGACCGCTTGAGAGAGGTTTATGCGGCGGTGATGGTCCGGCAAGGGATCGGATTGCCCTTGGCGCAGCAGCGGAGAGCGTTGCGCGTTCTTTCACGTGGGAGCGGCCGCGGAGACACCACCGACACCTCCCTTGGCGCCAGGGCGCAGCCCCCGGCCGAGGTCTCCTGAGCTCATGATTCCCGACCCGATCGGTTGGCGATTGCGAAGGCTGGCGGTGATGACGCCCGTCGAGATCGGTTCACGTTCGTTCCGTTGGTTGCGCGATCGACTCCGCTCCGCGCTCTGGGCAGCCGGTGTGCTCCCTTCCGACTACGATCCCGGCGACCCACGCAATCGGAGGGTGATCAAAGGGGGCGGTCGACACGTCGTTTGGGACCGGGGCTCTTTCCTTCTCGCCAATCCGCTCCCCGAAATCCGAACGGTTGATCAGGAGCGCTTCGATCCCTGCGTCGACGCCGCGGAAGCTACGCTCCGGGGAGGATGGTGCCCTCTCTTCGGTCTCGCATCGATACCAATCCGCGAGGCGGATGATTGGCACCGCGATCCCCTCGGAGCGGGGAAGTGGCCGCGAGAATTCGCACCGCTGATCAACCATCGAGATAGCACGCGTGGCGGGGCGCGTTTCGTCTGGGAGCTCCATCGCCTTCCCCAGCTCGCCCTTCTGGGGCGCGCCTATTGCGCGACGGGAGACCGGCGATTCGCTCTGGGAGTCGCCGAAGTGCTCCGGAGTTGGCTCGACGCAAATCCTCCGGAGACCGGAATTGCCTGGCAGTCCCCGCTAGAGTTGGCCATTCGCATGATCGCCATGCTTCACGCCGCCGATCTGATCGCGGGCTCCGGAGCGATCTCCGAAGAGCTCGGCCGGGAGCTTGGCGTCTGCGCGGCGCACCACGGTGCGGCGATTGCGCGTTCGCTCTCGCGGGGATCGTCGGCCAACAACCACACCATCGGCGAGGCGGCCGGCTTGATCGTTTTGGGTGCGTGCCTCCCCTCCCTGCGCAGCGCCGAGAACTGGATCGACCGAGGGACGCGGACCTTGCGACGAGAGCTGTCGCGGCAGTTCGCCCGCGATGGATCGGGACGAGAGCAGGCACCTCACTACCAGGCGTTCGCCACCGGCTTTGTCCTACAGGCGCTTCTCGCCCTCCGGCGCGCCGGCCGACCGGCGCCCGCGTTTCTCGAGGAGCACCTGCGACGCTCCGCTCGTTTTCTCGTCGAGCTGGTGGTCGAGGGCAACTACGCGATCGAGCCGGGGGATAGCGATGATGGCGTGGTCCACGGCCTTGGGGGATCACCGGATCGATCGTTGGCTGAGACAGCGCAGGCCGCCGCTTTCGCGTCGGGTTCCACCGAGGTACTTCCCCCCGCCCTTCGCGCTCAGATCTTCCCTTCGACCCGGTGGTTTCTGAATCCCATTCGTTTCCCCCCCGGTTTCAAAGGGAGTTGTGGCGAATCGAGCATCAGTCCCGATGCCGGTTGGATCGTCTTTCGGGGTGGAACCCCCCGCAAAACCCTCTTCTTCGACGCCGGTCCGCACGGCCTTGCCCCGCTCGACGCCCACGCCCATGCCGACGCTCTCTCCTTCGCGCTGTACGTCGACGGAGACGAGGTGGTCGTCGATCCGGGAACCTACCGCTACCACTCCGGGGGGGTTTGGCGCGACCGATTCAGATCGACGGCGGCCCACGCGACGATCGAGATCGATGGCGTGGATCAGAGCCGGATCGCCGGTCCTTTTCTTTGGCGATCCAGGGCGCGAGCCCGCATCACCGAGTGCCACCTCGGGGGGGATCTGGAGCTGGTCTCCGCTGAGCACGATGGATACCAGGGGCTCCGCGATCCCGTGTGGCATCGACGCAGCGTGCTCCATCTCGGCCCCGGTCGCTTCCTCATATACGACACCATCGATTGCGAGCGTGAACACGATTTGCGCCTCGCGTTTCCCTTGCCCGCCGGAGCGAAGGAGGCGCATCAGCACGACGCCATTCCGGAGGAGGGACTGGCCGTATTCATCGCCACTTCGACGGGCGCCGGAATCGACATGCTTCTCGGGGCGTCGTTTCCCGCGCGGGTCGAAGTGGACGAGGGATCGATTTCGCGGCGCTTTGGAGAGCGCGAAGCGGCGCCGCTGCTGCGGGTCACGGGGCGGATCGAAGGCTCCGCGCGGCTTTTCACCTATTTCGCCGGAGCGGCAGCGGAAGAAGAGGTCGGAGATCTCGCTCACCACGGCTCATGGATGCCGGTCTTGCGGCGGGACGGGACACCGGCACCGCACAGCGTCGGCCTCCGGATCGATGACCCCTCCGGAACCCGCTGGACCGCCCTGGTCGCGCCTGGAGTTCCGGGTCGGAGCCTCGAGCTCGGCCCTCTTCGTTTTTCCGGCGTGGCGGCGTCGCTTTTCGAGCCACGCGATGGCGGCCGGCCAACGATCGAGAGCCTCGCGGGATCGGCGACTCAACTCGGGGCGGTTTCTGTCGAAGAGTTCGAGGGCGCCAGATTCGGTCCACCAGAGAATCAGGAAGTGCAACCATGAGAATCGCCATCTTCGGTCTCGGCTATGTCGGAACCGTGTCCACCGCCTGCTTCGCCGAAGCGGGCCACGAGGTGGTTGGCGTTGACGTCAACCCGCTGAAGGTCGATCTGCTCAACTCCGGCACCTCACCCGTCGTTGAGGAGGGGGTGGCCGAGATGATCCGCGAGGCGGTCGCTCTCGGCGCCGTGCATGCCACGAGCGACGGTCCCGCCGCTGTGGCGATGACCGAGGCTTCGCTGGTCTGTGTCGGCACGCCCTCCCGTGAGAACGGATCCCTCGACACCGAGGCGATCCACCGAACGATGGAATCGATCGGCTCCGGTCTTCGGATGCGGGCCGGCTACCACGTCGTCATCCTTCGGTCCACCTCTCTCCCGGGCACCATAGAGGGGGTTCGCGAGATACTGGAGCTACGTTCCGGCAAGAAGGCCGGGGAGGATTTCGGACTTTGCGTGAACCCGGAGTTTCTCCGTGAGGGAAGTGCTGTCGAGGACTTCAACCATCCACCCTTCACGATCATTGGTGAGTCGGATCGCGCGGCCGGTGATGTGGCGGCGGAGCTCTACCAGGAGATCGAAGCACCCCTCTATCGGATTCCCCTCGGTGCGGCCGAGATGGTGAAGTACGCGAGCAACGCCTTTCATGCGCTGAAGGCCGCCTTCGCCAACGAGATCGGCGAGATCTGCGCCGCCCAGGGCACCGATGGCCGAGTCGTCATGGATCTGCTCACCCGCGACACCAAGCTGAACATCTCGCGCGCCTACTTGCGCCCCGGGTTCGCGTTCGGGGGTTCCTGTCTTCCAAAGGATCTCAGGGCGATTACCTATCGAGCAAATCGTCTCGACCTTCGGACACCTCTGCTGAGCTCGATCCTGCCCGCGAACGAAGCGCACCTGGACCGGGGGATCCAACAGGTGCTCAAGCACGAAGGCAAGCGGATCGGGCTTCTGGGGCTCGCCTTCAAAGGGGGAACCGATGATCTGCGGGAGAGCCCAATGATGTGCCTCGCGGAGACTCTGATCGGAAAGGGCCGCCAGCTTCGGATCTTCGACGAGAATGTGCGCCTGTCTCGACTCATTGGGGCGAACAAGGCTTATCTCGAAGAGAAGATCCCCCACATCTCTTCGCTCCTCGTCGACACCTTGGAAGACGCGGTGGAATTCGGCGAGGTTCTGGTTGTCGGCTCCGCGGCGCCGCCGCTCGCCCGGCTTCCCGATCTGATCGGCATCGACCGGCAGCGACTGGTCATCGACCTGGCGGGCGCCTTTCCACCCGACGCATTCGTTGCGGTCCACGCCGCTGTCACTACCTGATCGACGGGGCCTCCCGAGCAAGAAAGATGCGCATCCCTCTAGCGCTGGTGCGGCACGGCCCTCGTTTGGGACTCGCCGGTGCGCTTCTCTTCGGCGCCGTGGTCACCGTGAGTGGTGGTACAAAGGAGGCGGCGGCTCTTGCGGGGCTGGGAGGAGCGTGTCTGTTCGCGGTGCTGGCTCCGGCGGTGATCGCTTTCGCCACGCGGGTTCACCGATCCCCCAAGACAAGGGACTTGCGCGAGATCCTCGTCCGTCTGACCGCTCTTCTCCTCGCGATCCTCGCCTGCGTGATCGGACTCGATGCTTACGATCGATCCTCCGATCTGTCCCTGGCGCCGATGATTCTGAACATCGGACTGGGCTGGCTTCTGGCAGCCGAAGTCGGTGCACGCCTCCTGGGGAATCGGCAAGGCGGCAACACTCGAAGCGGCACGATCCAGGCATCGATCTGTACCGTCATGGGGCTGTTCCTCATGTATGTGGGCGCGACACCGACCGGCGGCGCCGCCGCGGCTGCGCCACCATTGGAGCTCATCGAGGATTCAGAGGCAGTTGCCGGGGATCGAGTGGCGCTGATCGGGCTCGATGGTGCCGATTGGGAGCTTCTCGATCTGGCATCGCGCCACGGCCACACTCCGCATCTGGACCGGATCAGAAGCGAAGGCGTGTGGGGTCCGCTCCGCGCGGATCGAGCTTTCTCTCCGCCCTCCTGGACAACGATCGCGACTGGCTTGCATGTATCGGATCACGGTGTCGACGACTTCGTGCAGCGTGCCTATCCCGACGGCACGCGGATGCCTCTCGCGCCGACCGGCTGGTCCTTCCTCGGTGCACGCCTACTCGAGCGTGGCGAGACATCGGCGGCTTTGCTCGACAACTCCGTCGCGAGGGCGTGTGCGGCTCCAGGTCGTTGGCTGGCGCGACGAGTGTTGCATCCACTCCTGACGATCGTGGCTCCACGAACTGCGGAAGCGTACGATCTCGTACCGACCGATGCGATCGGTGTTCGCTCCCCACGTCTTTGGGAGATCGTGGCCCGGTCGGGGAGGCGCGCGACCGTGGTCAGATGGCTATTCACTCTCCCCGCGCGGGGATCCTCCGCGACCGTGATCAGCGGTTGGGCGGAAGGGTGGCGCACACCAGTAGGAGGCAACGACGAAGAACTTCTGGCGCTGGCTCGGTCGATCGCCGGAGGACGGCCACTCGCCGCGTCTTCCCATGGTGACAAGTTGGATCATTATCTCGACTCGGCCGAATCCGAGGTCGCTGTCGGGTGTGGCTTGGCTTCCGAAATCCTGAATCGCGACCGAGAGCTGGATTTCTACTCTCATGTCTTCTACTTCCCGGACGGTTTGGGGCATCGTCTGGCCGAGGCGGTTGGAGCGGTAGCAAGCAACGAATCTCACTCCAAGAGCCCATCGGTCGAGCGATTGCTCTCGCTCGTTGAAGACGTCGATGCAATGATCGGTGATCTGAGCGCACGGGGGTACTCCCCCATAATCGTATCGGACCACGGGATGGAGCCGCTGCCGGCGGGAATCGTCGCTCCGGTCGTCTCGCAGGTGTTCGAGCTGGACTGGGCGAGACTGCTCTTCGATCTGGGACTATTTGACGACAAAGGTCCATGGCTGCGACTCGATTCGCCAAAGGAGCCGGAGCTTGTCTTGCGGGCGGATTCGCCCGAGGGCGCGCTGAGCATCGCGCGGCGAAGTTTGGCGGACCTCGTTCTTTCAGATGGTCGCCGCCTCTTTTCCCGCTGCATCGCGGATCATGCCGCGAGTCGATTGCAGCTGGGTGGACTTGTCGAGATTTCGCTCGATGAGCTGCGGAATCTCGACGTAGTCGGAGGAAGTAGTGCTTCCAATCCGCTTTCGGACTATGTAGCGGACAGGGGAATCAGGGGCATCCACGGCAGATCGTTGCCCGCGCTGCGAAGAGAACTCGGTCGCTACGGAGTCTTTGCCGCCCTCGCGCCAGACCTACGAGTGGGTCGAGTGGATGGAGTCTCCACGCTAGATATCGCTCCGATCGCGCTTCATCTCATGGGCCTTCCCCTCGAGCCTGGGCATCGAAGCGATGGTCTCGAAATCGTGATCAGTGCCGATTGTCTGCAAAGAGACCCGGTTCGTCGTCGTGCCCTGCCCTCTGCCTCTCCCGACTTGGCCGCCGGCTTGGACGGGGATCGACATCGGACAGCACTGGAGGCGATTCGTGCCCTTGGATACCTCAATTGAGAACGGAGCCGGCCAGGAAGGCGTCGGCATCGCTACACCCAGAGCCAAGAGCCCTCGCCGTGTCTTGATCCTGGTAGAGAACCTCTCGGTTCCATTCGATCGGCGGGTGTGGAGCGAAGCGCGATCTCTGATCAAAGCCGGCCACACCGTCAGTGTCATCTGTCCCAAGATGGTGGATCGCAAGACCTACGAAGTGCGTAGCGGTGTGCGGATCTATCGTTTTCCGCTGCCTTTGCCCGAAACCAACAGCGCATTGGGCTACTTCTGGGAGTACCCATGGGCGATGCTGATGACCCTCCTTCTTGCGCTGGTCGTATTTGTGCGTGATCGTTTCGATGTAATTCACGCATGCAATCCACCGGATCTCTTCTTCCTGGTGGGGTGGATCTTCCGCCCGCTCGGCGTGAGATTCGTTTACGACCAGCACGATCTTTGTCCAGAGGCGTTCACCAGTCGTTTCGGGCGACAGAGCGGCTTACTCTACCGGACTCTCCAGCTTCTCGAGTCGCTGACATTCCGAACCGCCGATATCGTCATCGCAACGAACGAGTCGTATCGGGAAACCGCGATCCGTCGTGGGGCATGTGATCCCGACACAGTCTTTGTCGTTAGAAGTGCGCCCGATGTGCGAGAATTCCGCCCCGAGCGACCTGACAAGGCACTCCGAGGAGGACAGTCCCATCTAGTATGCTATCTTGGCACGATGGCGCCTCAAGATGGCGGCGACTATCTGATCCGTTCGGTGCGCCATGTTGTTCATGATCGCGGTCGCTCCGACATTCGCGTCGTGCTGATCGGTGGTGGAGACTCGATCCCCGATCTTCGATCGCTCGTGACCGAGCTTGATCTCGATGGTGTCGTGCATTTCACGGGGAGGGTTCCCGATGACGAACTGCGCCGTTGGCTGTCGACGGCGGATGTCTGCGTCGCTCCCGATCCCGTCAATCCCTTGAACAATCTCTCCACGATGAACAAGATCCTGGAGTACATGGCCATGGCCAAGCCGATCGTGTCGTTCGGATTGGTGGAAACCCAACGCTCGGCCGGCGAAGCGGCGCTCTATGCTCGAGACAACGACTGCGACGATTTCGGAGACCGTCTGATCGAGCTTCTAGACGACGCGCCTCGCCGCAAGAGAATGGGCCGCATTGGCAGAGAACGCCTGATAGAGAAGCTGTCATGGCAGCAATCGGCGGCCGTTCTGGTCAGGGCCTATGATGCAATCTCCGGTGAGCGTTCGGTGGCGACGCCGGTGCATGCCGTGCTGCGATAGCATGGGGCCTGGATCGGCCGCTGCTTTCCCGCATATAATCTCGGCCGCTTCATGCTCCACCACAGGCCTCTCGTCGCTCGTCGCGACTGGGTCTCCTCCAACCCGGAATCCATCCCCATGATTCTCGCCACCGGCGCCAACGGCATGGTCGGAAGCTATTTCCCGAGCGAGACCGTGCTCAAAACCGACATTCCCGAGATGGATGTCACCGATTTCGATTGCGTTCGCGACATGTTCAGGCAGCATCGCCCCGACCACGTTCTGCACCTCGCCGCCTGGACCGACGTCGATGGAGCAGAGTCCCATATCGAGGATTGCTGCCGCACCAACGCCATTGGAACGCTGCACGTAGCCGCGGCGGCAAGAGAGGTGGGTGCGATTCTCACCTATATCAGCACGACACAAGTCTTCAACGGCAAGAAGGATGATCCCTACACCGAATTCGACGAAGTGGATCCCGTGAACGCCTATGGGGCGAGCAAGGCCGAAGGGGAGAAGATCGTACGGGAGATCTGCGACCGGCACTACATTTTCCGAGCAGGCTGGATGCTGGGCGGTGGAGGGAAAGACCACAAGTTCGTTGGCAAGATGTTCGACCTCATGAAGACTCGAGATGAGCTGGTCGCGGTCGACGACAAGACCGGAAGCCCTACCTACGCCAAAGATCTTTGCGACGGAATCCTCGCCCACATCGAAACAGGACTTTTCGGAACGTATCACATGGTCAACGGGGGCGGTGTCTGCACCCGTTACAGCATGGCGATCGAGATCGCGAAGATCCTTGGGCGAGACGACATCACGATCTCGCCGGTGTCTTCCGAGGTATTTCCTTTGCCGGCGAAGCGTGGGAACAACGAGAGCGCCATCAACCACAAACTAAGTTTGATGGGACGAAACCCGATGCGCCCCTGGCGCGAGGCGTTGAGCGACTACGTACGCGCGGAGCTCATGACCTGCGGGCGATGAGATCGCGAGGATAGGAACCAACGATGGCCACCGTCTTGATCACCGGAGCCGCGGGCTTCATCGGCTCGCACCTTGCAGACCTCTTTCTGAGCAATGACTACACAGTGGTAGGAATGGACAACTTCATCACGGGGTCTCGCAGGAACATCGCCCACCTGTCGAGCGAGAGCCGTTTTCGCTTCGTTGAACACGATGTCACTCAGTATCTCGATATCGAGGGGAAGATAGACTACATCCTGCATTTTGCCTCTCCAGCTTCCCCGATCGACTACCTCGAGTTCCCGATCCAGACCATGAAGGTCGGCGCCCTGGGTACTCATAAGGTGCTCGGGTTGGCCCGCGCCAAAGGTGCACGAGTGCTGCTCGCGTCGACTTCGGAGACCTATGGGGATCCGCTGATTCACCCGCAAACAGAGGACTATTGGGGGAATGTGAACCCGATAGGTCCCAGGGGAGTCTACGACGAAGCGAAGCGATTCGCGGAGGCACTGACGATGGCCTACCAGCGATACCATGGAGTCGAAACCAGAATCGTTCGCATCTTCAATACCTACGGGCCCAGAATGCGCGCGAGAGACGGCCGCGTCGTCCCTAATTTCATCAGCCAGGTACTGGCCGGCCAAGCGATGACAGTCTATGGAGACGGCTCGCAGACGCGCAGCTTCTGCTACGTGTCCGACCTCGTCGACGGGATTTTCAGGCTCTTGCTCTCCGATGAGCAGGAGCCGGTGAATCTGGGCAATCCGCGAGAGATGACGATAGCGACTTTCGCGAAGAAGATAGCCAACGTGGCGGGAGTTCCCGAGAAGACTCAGTACGAGGCGCTACCGGTCGATGACCCTAAGGTCAGGCAGCCCGACATCACGAAGGCTCGCCGCGTCCTCGATTGGGAACCGGTCGTGAAACTCGAGGACGGACTTCGAGAAACGATCGAGTACTTCAAGACTAGGTAGCTCCCATTTCGCTCAACACCGCATCAGCTCCGGTAGCTGGCGGAGATCTCGCATCTCAGGAGGGTCTCGGACGGAGGCAATGGAGTCGACTCGCGGACCTGTGGGTTCCGCTGGCGATTACCTCCGATCTGCTCTCGGCCTTTGCGGCCATGGTGGCCGCGTACGATCTCCGTTTCCAGACCGCGACACCACCATGGGCGATACCGCCGGCCATTCTTCTGGGAATGATCGGCTCGCTGGTCGTCCTCTTTCTGTGCATGGTCTATCTCGGCGGCTACCGAGTCGTCACCAGGCTGTCCTTTCAGCGCCAGGTCGAGGCTGTCGCGCGCTGTGTATGCATCTACTCTCTTCTGACGGCAAGCGCACTTCTCTCACTTCGGCTCGTGGATGGGACGCGCCTTTGCGTAATAACCGTTTCCGCTCTCGTCCCCTTCGCCCTCTTTCTCAGTCGCATCGGCATGCACACGCTTCATGTGCTGCTCAATCGCAACGGTATCGGGATCCGTCGAGCCGCGGTTCTCGGCTCCGGCCAGTCCGCGTCTCACGTGTTTCGCCGCTTTGCGCAGGCACCCGAGCTGGGCTACGAAATAGTGGGAATCGTGTCCGATGACGATCCCTTTGCTGAACGTCGACTCGGTGAAGATTGCGCAGCGACGATCGGAACTGTGGGCGAGCTATCGAAGGTGGCGGCGGATCACCAACTCGATCTGATCTTCACGCTGGAATGGAACACCAGAGATCCGAGACATTTGGAGTTGGCTCGACGCTGCCGCGAAGCCGGTCTACAGCTGCGATACCTCTCAGACAGTACCGATCTGCTTCTCGAGCGAACACGCGTCCACGACTTGACCGGTGTGTCGATTGTTTCAGCACCGGCGGGCGCCAGGGAGCGACTTCACGATTGGGCCAAACGTGGAGGCGACGTGCTCGCCTCTCTCCTCTTGCTCATTCTGACGGCACCGGTTTCGGTGCTTTTGTCGGTGGCCATTCGGGTCGATTCGAGGGGACCTGCCCTCTTTCGGCAGAAGAGGGTGACTACTGCCGGCAAGACATTCGACATGTTCAAGTTCCGCACCATGGTTGCTGAAGCTGAGCAGCTAAAGGGCTCACTGGAGGCAAGTAACGAGGCGAGCGGCCCGATATTCAAGATTCGTAGAGACCCGCGCGTGACCCGCGTTGGGCACTTCCTCCGTAGGATGTCACTGGACGAGCTGCCGCAGCTTCTGAACGTGCTGAACGGCGATATGAGTCTCGTGGGTCCTCGGCCGGCACTCCCACAAGAGGTTGCAGGCTACAGGGATTGGCAGAGGCATCGCCTTCGCGGGCGGCAGGGGATGACCGGTCTCTGGCAAATCTCCGGTCGAAGCGAAATCGCATTCGAAGAGATGGTGCTGCTCGACCTCTACTATCTGGAGAACCGATCGATACTCTTCGACCTCGAGATCATCATGGCTACCTTGCCGGCGGTGTTGTTCGGGCGAGGTGCGTACTAGTACATCACTCCTTCGAGCTCGTGAATCGTCGGACAGAACTGGCTTCCCACAACGAGCTGAAGAGCGAGACAGATCTCGAGAGTCTCGGGTGAACAACCTGCCTTGCAACGCAGCCAGGTCTCAAGCCGATAGTCGAACGACTGTTCCGAGTACTCCCCGTCGCCGCTCATCGAGAAGATCGCTGTACACCCGCTGAGGTCTGTTTCTCCAAGGTATTCTTCCACCAAATCCCCGTCTAATGCCGCAACCAAGCTGTCCAGATCCGCCTCTACACGGCAGTCGACCAGGAGCTCGCCGTTGTTTGCTTGCGGTGCGCACTCCTCCGGTAGGCCCTCCGGCGTGGCGAATTCCTCAACGGCGGATACAGGATCGTCGAGCTCTCGACAATCGTCTACGACGGTCTGCGTAGCCTGGAGACAAGGAGTGAGTGTCTGGACAACTTGCCACAGACCCGTCTCGCATGCATCACCAGCAACCTCTTCCTTGCCGCAACCCGCCAGACAAAAGACACCGAGAAAGGCGATGGCAACGAACCCGGAACCGGCGCAGAGTCGTACTCTCTTCATTCTGGATGGTCTCTTTCTGGGTGTTTGAACGTTCATTTCGAGGATAACATCTCATGTGTCGACCGGTTCGCGATGCGGCAATATAAAAGGTAGACGCCGAGTTGAAATTGTCTTATGTTGCCCGCCAACATTGCTAGCGCCATGTTCAAAACCAAGTGGTCAACGGAATCCGATCAGCTGACCATGCCGCTATTATCGAACCTCGGGTTCAACTTCAGAGAGCGGATGCCGCTTCAATATCACCGGATGCAATTCCTCGCAGCCGCGTCTGATGTACGCGCCACCACCTCAGTTTTCACTCGATCGGCCTGCACACAGGAGTGTGTTGGGCCGGTCGAGTGCAGCGCCAGGGAGGCCTCCAAGGCAACGGCGATTGTCATTTGACGGATCGTTGTGCCGAAGGCGCATCCTTGGATCTAGTCACACATAGAGCAAGGGGCGGGATCGACCGCCACACATCGCAGGAGGATATCCTCATGGCAGCCGCCAGCAGCGCTTGGTATAACTTGTCTGAGATGTCTCGTTTGACGGGGATCAACCGTGCCCAGCTGCACAAATACGTCAAGAGTGCACCCAACCGTTTCAAGACGAAGAAGATGGGCAAACGCACCGTCTTCAGCAAGTCTTCCGTGAAGGTCTTCCAGGATATGCGGGAAGAGGGCCTCAAGAAGGTCGGCAAGAGAGTGACGCCGCGACCGAAGGTAGCCGGTCCTGTTCGCAGGAAGCCTGGCCGTCCCAAGGCCGCAACGGCCAAGAAGACGACCCGCAAAGCCGCGGCGCCCAAGAAGGCGACTCGGAAGACCGTCGGTCGGAAAACCGTCGCTCGGAAGACCGTCGCTCGGAAGGCAACGGCGAAGAAGCGTCCCGCGGCTCGGAAGGCCGCGCCGAAGCGCAGGGCCCGCAAGGTCACCGCTGGTGCCGGAATGGCACAGGTGGTGGCTGCGCTGAACAAGCTCAGCGCGGCGGTGGCT
>NYZA01000092.1 GCA_002686955.1 Gemmatimonadota bacterium | reverse complement strand
GTCGCCACGGTTCCTCGATCCGCCCGTGCTCCATATTGAGATCGAATCCGGATGTGTAGATCTGGCCGGGCGCCAGCGCCCAGGTAACCGGAAAGTAGTAGCGGGTGATCTTGAGCTGAAGCGCGTCCGGAGCGGCGATCACGGGGTGGCCGTCTTGGAGGTTTACACGCACCAGCTCCCTGCCGTCCGCGCCCAGGAGTCGAATGTGGTGGTAGCACCCGCGTTCACCGGCGAACGACGCGTACTCCCGCTCCACTTCCGCCGCGCCGTGGCCCTGCCCCATGAAACGTTGGAGGATTCTCTGCCTGGCCAGGAAGAGGAGATCCGACCTCGCGGCGTCCAAGGTCCGTTCCACGAGACCCGCGCAGAGATCGACGACGTGGAGACTCTGGATCCGCGTGCGCTCCTCGTCGTGGCGCAGCTCCCACGCGTAGATCAGGCCCGCAACGATCCCCGGCAGCCCCCAGAAAAGCAGGAAATAGAGAAGCGCGCGGGGGATCACTTCTCGAATGGTGGGTTGCGGTCTTTGATCCATGTGGCTCCGAAGCAGGATCCTGGACTTGGAGGATCGCGTCTACCCTCAGGAGGCGCCGTTCGAATACTGGCCGGAATGGCCCTCCGTACGGAAGGAGCCTTGCCGCCCTATAGCCCCCCAATCCCCCCCGCCTCCGCGTCGCGCTTTCTTCCCGGAGCCGCTCATGAGCACCTCCCAGCCAGCCTCTCGGCCGGCCGATCCGGCGCCAGCCTCCTCGGCGATTACGATTCTGCTTGCGGAGTTTCAGGCTAGATTTGCGGCAGAAACTGGGGGAACATCCGAGGAGCGCGTTTTGCCCTTTTGTCGCCCCGACCGGAACGAGGCGAAGGCGTCATTGACCGCCGACGGGCTGCGCCTGTATTCCCTTGCCGATGCCCAGATCGCGTGGGCGGAGAGGGTTGCGGGCGACTGGGTCGAGCGCGGCCCCCTGCCCGCGGCGATCAACACGCCGGGAACCACGAACAGCGCCACCTTCATCTCACCCTCGGGCGACACGCTCTAGTTCGACTCCACGCGGATCGGAGGCTACGGCCACCACGACATTTGGATGAGTGTGCGGACCGGGCCCGGGGAGTGTTCGGCGGCGAGCAATCTCGGTCCGCGCGTGAACAGCTCGTACAACAACTGGTACCCGGGCGTCGGCGACTCCACCGACGTGGTCTTCGTCAGCTCCGATCTCTTCGGTGGACTGGGGCGAATCGACATCTGGCGGCATGAGCGCGAGCCGGGGGGCGCCTAGGGCTTCCCGATCAACCCGGGCCGCGGTCTCAACGGCAGCAGTATCGCCTGCTCCCCGGCTCCGGTCCTCTGGCGCGGTCGGGCGCGCATGTTCACGGGCGGGGCGGTTCCCTCGATGATCGTGGGCCAGCTCCAGCGGACGGCGAGCGGCGCCCGGCTCGAGACCTGGGACGAGACCGGCGGCGAGCTCACCGCCGAGATCGGCAGCGACGGCGATACATTACTGATCGAGCCGGGGATCTACCGGGAGTGGGGAATCGAGCTGCCCCCGCGCGAGATCGTAGTCACCGGCAGCGCCCCCCTCGACTCAGTCGTAGTGGCGGCAACCGTAATCGATGGTAGGCGCGAAGGGATTGTTTTCGAATTGCAGGAGTCCAGCGACAGATTACGGCGATTTCGCGGAATCACCATCACCGGCGGGAGTGGCGACGACGGGGGGGGTATTGTGTGCCGTGGCGGTGCGGGCTTGGCCGTGGAATGGTGCGCCGTAGTTGGAAATGAGTCCCGGGGATCGGGTGGCGGGCTCTTCAGCAACGGCGACAGCACGACTGTCTCCAACACTCTGTTTGCCGACAATTGGGCCGCGATCGACGGAGGGGCAGCTCACCTCTCCGGTCGTTCTGCCGGGATGGATCTGAATCGCTGTGTATTCGTCCGTAACTCCAGTGACGGCAACGGAGGCGCTCTTGCGTTGCCTGAAGAACCAGCGCGTCTCACGGTCAGCTCGTGCGTGTTCGCGGGAAATCGGGCGATGAACAACGGTGGAGCTCTGTACGCCATGAGACGATTGGATGTCCTGGTGACGGATTGTCGATTCCTTGGTTTACGGTGATCGGTGACAAGTTGGAGATGATGACGAGTAACGGATACTTGATCATCGCGGCGCTGACGGCTGGGCCCGAAACGCCATGGAAGTGCGCCGCCGCGTCTCGAGCAAAAAGGGCGTCGCGTTCGGGGACGCGGAGCCGGGGGGCGGGCCTGGCTGCGAATGGCGGAGACCGGAAAGCCAATGCTCGGTCATCCCCCTCCTCTTCCCCCTGCCTATGTGGAAACCTCCGGGCTCGAGCGATCGCTACTTGACGTGCAGCTCCACGACGTCACCGTCGACCAAGGGATGATCCGGCCCGACCTGCTGGCCGTCGAAGGTGGCCGCGCCCCAGACTCTGGCGAAACGGAGCGATCGCTCGATGTCGCGATGCACCAGAGCGGCCACGTCGAGCACGGTTCCGCCGCGCCGGATGGTGTAGGGCTTGTCGGAATCTGGGGCTCTGCCGGGGGCCTTCGTGTAGGCGCGAACGATTTCGAGACCTTCTGAAGAGGAAAGGGCCGAGCGCGTCCAGGCCATGTCCGGTTTGGGTGGAGGTCGAGATGCTGGGGAAATGCAGGCCGAGAAGCTCTTCGAGCACCGTCACTTCGTCGGGATCGGGGTCGAGATCGGATTTGGCGGCCACGAGCAGGGCGGGGAGGCGGATCTCGAAGGGATCATCGAGCTCGGTCGGGTCGGCGGCAGCGGCTTCGGGGGGTGCGTTGCCCGGCCACTGCTCGAGCAGCACGACCTTCTTCTCCTTCAGCTTTCGGAGGATCAGATCGACCTGCTCGACGCAGGCGGGCTCGCTGAGATCGACCACCAGAAGGGCCGCGTCGGCCGGCTGCAGGGCGTTGACCAACCATGGCTCCATGAACTCCTCGGAGATCGGAGGCAGGTCGATGAGCTGGAAATGGATGTCTTCGTGGGGGAGCATGCCTGGCACCGGCGCGTGGGTCGTGAAGGGATAGGGACCGATCTCGGTCTTCGATCGGGTCCAGCTCTTGTGAAGGCTGGATTTGCCGGAGTTCGGCGGACCGATCAAGCAGATCTGCGCCGCGCCCTCGGGGCGAATCGAGTGGGTGGGACCGCTCCGGCGCCCCCCTTTCTTGGGACCGGAGAGTTCCTCGGTGAGCTGCTTGATGCGGCTCTTGAGGTCGCCCTGAATATGCTCGGTTCCCTTGTGCTTGGGGATGGTGCGGAGCATCTCCTTGAGGCAGTCGAGGCGTTCGCGCGGCTCCCGTGCCTCGCGGTACGCCTTTTCGGCTCGTCGGTACTCCGGTGTGACGTTCGTGGGCATCGGGTGGAGATTAGCCTTTGCGTCGCGCGTCTGTCCTCCGGTGAGGACGGGGATTCCGGCGGCATTCGGTAACTGTCTGGTATTCGGAGATGAAGACCGTGCGGGCAGCGAGCCCGAGCCGCTTCCCGGTGTGGGCCGGCTGGTCACCTTTCGGCACGCACTTCGCCTACCTGGAGAACGGATGGGGCGAGTGCAGCGCCATCTATGTGGGCATTCCGGACGAGCAACGTATTTCGGATACGGCTCTGATCGGCGGGGCTTTCTCTTGGTCTCCGGATCGTGTCGAATGGGTCGAGTAGAGATCTGGTCAGTCGATGCCCAACAGTCGCGCAGCGTTCTCCCAAAGCACGGCTCGACGCAGGTCGGGGCGGTCTTCGGTGGCTATCAACACCTTCGCGAGGGGGATCGCCTGGTGGTACCAGGGCCAGTCGGAGCCGAAAACGATACGCTGGGGTGGCGCTTCCGCGAAGATCCGTCGGAGATTGGTGACCGACTGGCATGAGATCTCCAGCCAGACGTTTTCGTGCTCCTGGGCGAGCGCGAGGGCGCCCTCCATCTGCAGAGCACCCGAATGTCCCAGCAGAAACACTGTATCGGGGCAGCGCTCGATCGCTCTGCGATAGCGCCCGATCTGGCAGAGGATCCGGCCGTGGATCGGCTCGATCCCAACCGGTCCGCAGTGGAAGATGACCGGTAGCCCGTGGCGGCCCGCCAAGCGGTAGAGCCTTATCGCCAGAGGGTCGTCGGGTGCGACGATTTGTGCCATCGGGTGGAGCTTCAGTCCCCTGATCCCCAATGCTCGTTGCTCCCGGAGCCGGCTCTCGATGAAGGGGGTCCAGGGGTGAATCGAGCCGAAGAGGATCAGCTCCGGGTGTTTGTCGACGACTTGTGCGTAGGCCTTCGTGTTGGCCGAAAGGATTGGCCAGTCGATCGCGAGAAGCACGGAGTGACCGATTCCGAGCTCGCTCATCTCGCGGATCAGATTGGGCGCTGTATGTGTTGCTCGAAGTCCGCCCGCGGTGATGGCCCGCAGCGACACATCACGCTTCATCTCCGCCAAGTCGGATGGGGTCAGGTTCTTGTTGACATAACAATCGAGCTCCAGCGGTCGCTCGAGGGGAAGATAGTGTCGCATCGTGCAGGCGCGTTCGAGATCCACGCACATCGGGCGAAGGTAGGCCTGTGCCAGATGCGTATGGGTGTCGATTACCGGTCCCAGAGATTCGGCGCAGACGATTCTGTCGTCTCGTCGTTCGAACCATGGAAGTGTCGCCAGATCCCTCGCGGAGTCGAATCTTGTTTGGTACATGGACCGACGATAGCAGGCGAAGCTACCGCCTGGCAATCGGGAGGTCGAGCCAAGCGTGGCGAAGCTGCTGCATCCCCCGATTGAAAAGCACGTGAATACGATCCTTGCGGCCGATCACGATCGCAGGTTCGTACCATTCCAACCTCTGATGCCCGGCCTCCGAATCGATCTCGACCGGTTCGGACCACTGCCCAGGGTACCCATTCACTACCTGAACCCGTGTCCTAGGATAGATGTCGTGATCGAGGACCTGGCATACGATCCAAGCCGCCCCCCTGGAATCAACGGAGATCGACGGGTGCCGTCCGTCGGGCACGATCAACTCGGGCGTGCTCCACGAGTCCAGTGAGCTGAAATCCTGATCGGCGAACGTGTAGTAGATCCCCGTTGCTTCGCTGTTGTTGGATCCGTTCGCCACTACGTGAACACGATTCTCCGAACCCAATGGTCCACCCACGGCAACGGCCGAGTGATCGATATGATCGATCTCCGCTCCCAATGGGAGCAGCGTCTTGTTCTCCTCGAGGAAGACGAGATCGCCAAACGCGCAGACCGAATCGGAACCGGTCGTCTTCGTCGAGATCGCCAGCCCTATCCGCTTCGAGCCGCTGTCGTCAGCCGGCACGCCGGTTGTACAGGTGAGCACGGGGAATCCGCCGGCCGTCAACGCCGATGAGATGTGCTCTTGATTCCCGACCGCGCTCACGATGTCACAGGGGGAGTGCCACTCACTTCCCTGTGGGTCGAGACTCGCGACGAATCCGATGTTGTCGTTGGCGGCGGTCGTCTTCCATCTGTAGGCAACGAACGCAATGCCCTTCGGTGAAACTTGAATGGTACTGGAGCCTTGGTCGGCCAGCCCCTCGCTCACACGGTTTCGGATCCATTCGCCGCTCCCTCCTAGTGTTGCGTGTTCGATCACGTTGTAGAGATAGGTAGCGCAACCCGGATCGCCATCACGACAGCGGCGCCGGTAGGTCAGATGGGGCGCTCCGCTTGCATCGACGGCAATGGCTGGCATGTAGTTCGTTCGCTCGGGGCTGCCACGGGGTGTTGGAGCCTCCGACGAGATCAGCTCCGATGGCTGCCAGGCGCCATCCCGTTTCTGTTTCCACAGCAGAGTTCGGGCATCCCAATCGGTTCCGCGCCACGTCTCGTAGGCGACTTGCGGCACGCCCAGGGTGTCGATTCCCAGAGAAGCGATCCCGAACGAATCGGAAGGGTCACTCACCGTCTCCACAATTTCGACCGTCCAGTCTTCGCCGGAGGTCGTGGGTCGATTCGATCTCGGCCCCGTCTCTTGGGCGTGAGCGAATCCGGTGGCCAGATATGCAAATAGCAAGAACGCTTCTTGGATCAAAGCGGTCCCCGTGCGGTGGTTCTCCTGGGGGGGGAGAATCTCATCGTAACCCCTCGATGCCTCTTTCCGATCGAGGAGTTGCGCGAGGGTTTCGATCGTGCGAAATCTGAGCAGCGCTGCTCACAATCGGAGCGACGCGAGGCTCGAAGTGTAACGCAATCCGCGATTCCATCGTCGCGCATCCATAAACTGCGAAAAACGGGTCCTCTTGGTGGGCAGTCAGCCGTCGATCACGATGGGGAGCTTCGGCGCGCGGAGTCAACGGGCGGCTCAGACGAGCACCCCTTCCTCGAGCGGCCCCCGCATGCGGGAGTCGGGCTCCTGGGCAGGTGATCTCATTCGGCATGGTGAAAAGCATGAAGCTCGATTGTCGCCTCCCACGCTATTCCGCCCCACCTTTCCCGCACTGATCCGTCGTGATTCTCGGCAGAACGGGTAGAGCCCCCGGATTCGACCGTCATCGGATC
>NYZA01000091.1 GCA_002686955.1 Gemmatimonadota bacterium | reverse complement strand
TCCGATCTCTGCGTCGCTAAGTCCTTGAAAGGCAACCAGCCTTCCCGCGGACCCAGCTCCTTGATCTCGAATCGAGCTCGAACACTGGGCTCGAAAGCCTATGCGCAACAGGCTCCTAGAACCGCAGAGTCAGATCGAATCGATGGGCGGCGTCGAGACCGAGAGCGATGTCGGTGAAGGCGTAGCCCAGTTGCAGGTCCAGTGCGTCGATCCCGAAGTCGAAGCCGCCGGACCAAGCTTCGGCTTCGATGCCGAAGACCCGGCCGATCCGTGCGCGGAGAATCGGCGCGGGCCGCATTTCGAGCCCCAGGTGCAGATCGGTTCCGGATCCGCGGACGTTGGCCACGTCGGCGAAGAGCGATCCGTCTAGTGTCTCCGCGAGCTGGCGCGGCGCATCGATCGAAACCCCCGTGGCGATGGTCAAGGGCAGGGGATCGTCACCGGGGCCGAAGGCGGGGCCTGCGTTACGGAGCGCAAGACCGAGCGCGATCCCGCCCCGCTTCGGCCTGGCTCGCAGACCGAGGTCGAAGGCGATGCCACTCGCGCGGTCGGTGTCGATCCGTTGTGTCATACCGCGCACGGTGCCGCCAAGGGCGATCGCGGGCCCGTCGAAGGGGAGCTCGTGGGCGTACGAAAGCGCGACGATCGCATCGGAGGGCTCGAAACGACCTTCGGGCGCCAGCGTGGGGATTTCGCCACGCCGTTCGAACTCCCCGTAGCCGATCGAGGTGATCGCCGCAGAGATGCGTCCGGAGGCCAGGGGGGCGCCGATCGAGAGGTGGTTCACGCTCGTTTCCGAGATCCAGGCGGCGCGCGACACGTGCAGCCTGCGGCCGGCCTCGTCGACGGCGGTCGCGGGGTTTCTCAGGAAATCGCCGCCGTCGCCACACGCGGCGACCCCGGCACCACCGCGTCCGGCCTCGACGGTGCCGATCGGGAGCCGGAGGGCCGCCATCGCCGGCGAATCGGCGAACGCGCTCTCGCCTCCGCGCGCGGCGAACAGACAGATGAGGAGATATCTTGCGCGAACCCTCATCCCGCCCCCCCGATCACGGCGGCCCGGACCTCCCGCCGCGCGCTGCTCGTGGCGGACCGAGCCTCGACCAGAAGCAGATAGAGACCTCGGGCCATGCCGTCCAGACCCCATGTCCAGTGGTGATCTCCGGGTGAGAGGGCACCGGCGTCGTTCACTGTGTGGTGGGAGATGAGCTCGCCGCGGGCATCGAGCACCCGGATCTCTAGCCGATCGACCGCGTCCCCCAGCCGATAGTGAAGGCGCGCATGTCCCCGCGCGGGATTCGGGTAGACGAAAGCAAGCTCCAGCAAGGCTTCGGACGGCTCGCCGGGATCGGGAAAGGGGCCCGGATAGCGGCCGGTTCTCGCCGCGCCGCCCCCTGCCTGTGGCCAGTGGGCAGCTCCACTCCCGGGAAAGTCCCAGGCCATGACCCGTCCATCGTCTTCGGCGACGATCAGCTCGAGATCGCCGTCACCGTCGAGATCGGCGATGGCCGGCGTGTAGGACACCGTGCCCGCCTGCTGTAGTGGGAATCCGGCTGGAGAATCGGAGCCAACACCGGAGGGCCCCGGAGCAACCCCGCGGATCGTCCCGGTGGGCAGAGCCACGATTGCTTCCGCGGAGCCGTCCCCATCCAGATCGGCGACAAGAGTTCCGGCGGTGACCGCAATTACGTCGTTCCCGCTCTCCGTGAGGCGCGGGTTGTGCCAATCCAACACCCCATCGCCGCTACGGTCCCATCGGCGGAGCTCTGTGGGGTCACTGGTGGTGGCCAGGATGTCGAGGCGTCCGTCATCGCCGAGAAGGGCCACGGCCGCCCCGCCGGACAGACGCGCTCCCGCCGCGACCGGCCACCCGGGCAGATCGAAGAGACGGATGTCGAGAAGGTGGGCGGCGCCCTCGTCCTCCATGACCAAAAGCTCGTCCATTCCGTCGGTGTCCATGTCGATGGCCAGTAGCCGGGACTGCACGGAGCCGGTGATCGTTCGGGGGGGGCTCGGTTCGAGGACGGAGCCGCTCCAGCGATAGGTGAGCACCCGGTCCGAGAGGGCGAGAGCGATCGAACCCTCGCCGGTGACGGTGATCGGAGCGTAGACGGCAGCGCCCAAGGCGCGAAGGGCGAGCAGTGTCCCGGAACCACTCAAAACCGCGAGCTGGGCATCCGGGTACTCCGCGTTCGGAAGGGGCAGAACCACTACTTCGGGCAGCCCATTTCCATCGACATCCGCGATCACGGGCCCCTGGCGAAACGCCTCTCCCAGTGCCTCGCCCCAAGAGCCGGGCATCGGCGCGACCGCGGGAAGGCGGCCGCCGATTCCATCGGCGAACTTGTAGGCGTGGGCCTCACCGCCTGCGGTCAAGAGCACGAGATCGGGAGCCTCGTCGCCGTCGAAATCGCCCGCCGCGATGCCGGCCGTCCCCGTCCCGCTGGGCCCGAAGGGGATCGGCGCGCTTCCCGCTCCCCCTCCCCAGATCAGATAGGCGGATCCGCTCTCACCGACGACCACCACCTCCGACGCCCCGTCGCCGTCGAAATCGGCGACGAGGACGTCGCCCGTGGTCGGCTCACCGATCTCGATCGGCCAGCCCCGCTGCGCCTGGTCGATGGTGGCGAGGATCGAAGCGGTCGCCGAGCCTGAATCGATCCCGACGACTTCGACCGACCAACCGGTGCGGGCCTCGGAGTTGGTGGCGCTGTTCGGCTGCGTCTCGGGACCGAAAACCGTGCCGGCAGCCCAGAAATCGGCCGAGTCCCCCCAAGAACCGGGAAAGAGATCGAGATTCTGTATGCCGCCCGCCTCCTCGAGATCGACCCCTTTTCGGTCCGCGTCCGCGTTCACCAGATTGATGTCGAGAGGGCTCCGCTCCTCGACTATTCGCTCGTCGATATGCCAGATCAGCACACCGTCGCTCGACCCTTCGCAGGGGGTGCCGGGGCCGGTCGGGAGGTAGTAATCCAGCTCCGCACCCACGTAGCTGTCGCCGGATGCCGGGTTGTAGTAATCGAAATGCCCGTCGCCTTCGGGATCGGTGAAGTCGAAACAACCGTTTCCGTTCTCGTCCCCGAGTCGATACGCGGCCAGGAACGCCTCGGTTGGGGTGGATTCGACCCGCAAGACGCGCTCCCCGACTTCGATTGCGGTCAATTCCAAGGTGTCTCCCGACGCCGGCTCGATCGGATCGACCCAGCCGAGACGCAGCTTGCTCCAGGCGCAGGGATGGGGCGGCACGTAACCGTTCGCGTTCCAGGCGCCCAAGCCCATGATTCCCCATGCGCCGATGCCCCAACTGTCTTGGGGCGCCGGTCCCGTGTCGAAGAGGTCGGGCAGTCCGAAGAAGTGGGCGGTTTCGAAGGCGAGGACGCCGAGGATCGCCAGGTTGCTCTCGGGCGGGGGGGGATCCTGCTCGGGGAGGTCCTGGATCTCGGTCTCAGGGACGATGACGCCCTCGGTGAAGAAGACGCCGTCGCCGGTGGCGATTCCGTCGGGCAGGCCGAGCTCCTCGTCGAGATCGCCCGCGGAGATGTAGGAGGACCAGATGTCGTCGCTCGAGTCGAGAAGAAGATCCGATTCCTGGCCGGCGCCGGCGTGGATCACGATGACGCCCGCGTAGGATGAGAAGTCGACGCCCGGATCGGCCGCCTCGATCGAATCGCGGAGCAGCTCCGCCGCCCGCCGGGTCGACTCGTCATCAGCGCCGTAGCGGGCCATCGACGCGGGCATCCGGAGGACGGCGCCGTGAAGATCGACATGGAATCCCGCGCGGCCTCCCGAAGCCTGCCCCCAGTAGGCTTCGAGATGATCGAGTTGGCGGCGAAAGAACGGCGGATCGTGGGGAAGGGAGTCGGGCCAGGTTGGAGCGGCCTGGAAGGTGCCATCGCCTGTGGTGGACGGGCTCGCGTCGGATTCGAACTCTACGAGAAGAGCGATGTAAAGAGCACCTGAGCCCGCGGTGGCTGATGGTGAGACGGATCGAGACGAGAGGGAGCGGATCGGCCGGGGGGAGACCACTCGCCCCTGCGCCTGCGCCCGCAGCACGGGGGCGGGGGGGAGCGAGGGGCGAGCCGGGGGGACGAGACCGGAGGCGAGCGCTCCGGGGCTGAGAATGGCCACGAGGGCCGCCGCGAATCGGCGCATCGCTAGATCTCGTTCGCCGCGCGGTTCGGGTTGGTCAGACCGTGGCGCTCCATCTTCTTGTATATGTTCGAGCGTTGAACCTCGATCGCCTTGGCGGTTTGGGCGATATTCCAACCGTGCTCTGCCAGCTTCGATTCGAGATAGGCGCGCTCGGCGAGATCCTTGAACTCCGAGAGGGTCGGAGTCGCGGCTATCAGATCTCTCAGCCCGCCGGCGAGAGATCGATTGGCCTGTGAGGGCAAATCAACGGCGCCGATCTCGTCGCCCGGACTGAGAATGGCGACCCGCTCGACGAGATTGTGGAGCTCGCGCACATTCCCCTGCCATGAGCGTTTCCGCAGCGCCGCCAAAGCGTCCGGCGTGAAAACCTTCGAAGCCAGGCCGTTCTTCTGACAGGTTTCGCTCAACATGCTCAGCGCGATCTGATCGATGTCGTCGCCCCGTTCGCGGAGAGGAGGGAGATCGATCGGAACAACATTGAGCCGGTAGAAGAGGTCCTCCCGAAAGCGTCCCTCCGAGATCTCTTCCCCGAGGGCTTTGTTGGTCGCGGCGACGACCCGCACGTCGACCCGAATCGTCTTATTTCCTCCAACCCGCTCGACTTCGTCCTCTTGCAGAACCCTCAGGACCTTTGCCTGGGCAGCCAGGGGCATGTCGCCGATCTCGTCGAGGAAGAGCGTGCCGCCATCGGCCGCCTCGAACTTGCCGATCTTCTTGGCGTGAGCGCCGGTGAAGCTGCCTTTCTCGTGACCAAAGAGCTCCGATTCGATCAGCTCGTCGGGAATCGCCGCGCAGTTCACCTTGATCAGGGGTGCGGCCGAGCGCGGAGAGCTTCTGTGGATCGCACGGGCCACGAGCTCCTTTCCCGTGCCGCTCTCCCCGCAGATCAGGACGCGCGCCTGGGTCTTCGCCACTCTCTCGATCGTCTGCTTGACCGCCCTCATCGCCGGCGAATCGCCGATCAGGTCGCCGTCTATCGAGAACTGCTCTCGGAGCGTGCTGTTCTCGCGCTCCAGCGAAACCTGGCGAAGGGCGTTGCGGATCCGGTTGCGGATCACTTCCGCTTCGCCCGGCTTCTCGATGAAATCGAAGATCCCCCAGCGCCCGGCCTCGGCGGCCGTCTGGAAGTCCCCGTGGCCCGTGAACATGATCACCGGAGTGGACGCGCCGCGATCCTCACGGATCATTCGCAGCACCTCGAGACCATCCAAGCCGGGCATCTTGACATCGAGCAGCACGACATCCGGCTTCTCGATGTCGAAGGCCTGGAGCCCTCGAATCCCGTCCTCGGCCTCGACGATTCGGTGTGCGTCATATCCGAGGATAGTGGAGACGGCTTGGCGGATCGCCGCATCGTCATCGATGATCAAGACGGTGGACATGGATGTGGAGCCTTTCGCCGCAGTGAATTATGGGCGTATCGAGATCCTCTGCTTGACCGCGCATGCGGCGCTTGATAGATATGAGGGGTTGCCTGATCAAGCGCGATCGCCCTGCATCGAGGCGCCGCATTGTGTCGGGCTGGAATGTAGCGCAACCGCGGCACCTCGGATCTTGTGAGGGTTTTCGGTGAAGGTCGTTGATTTCCTTGCTGAAGAGTCCATCAATCTGGACCTCCAGGCTACGACAAAAGACGAAGTTCTCGGTGAGCTCGTCGAGAGGCTCGAGCTCGATGAGAAGAACGCCGCGGTGGTCCTGCGCATGCTCAAGAAGCGGGAGCATATGGGATCGACCGGCATGGGGCGGGGTGTCGCCATTCCCCACGGGCGCTCACTGGTCATCAGCCGACTCATGGTGGCGGTTGGGCGATCGACGGGGGGGATCGAATTCAACGCGATGGACGGAAAGCCGGTCCACCTCTTCTTCCTGATCGTCGCTCCCCCGCAAGAGATCTCGAATATCTACCTTCCCACGCTCGGGAGGATCGCGCAGTTCCTCAAGGACCCCGAGAACCGGGAAGCTCTGCAGACCGCGGAGTCGGCCTCGGCCTTTCGGGAACTGATGGCCCGAATCGAGGGGTAGGAAGAGCCTCCGCACGAAAAGGGGATCATGCACCAGCGCCTGGAGCTTCTGATCACGCTTCACGACCTCGACCTAATGATCGCCGAAATAGAGGAGGCGGGGGAGCAGGAGGCCGAGCTCGGTTTCGCCGCTCCCGATATGGTCGAGCTCTGGGCCAATCGTGAGGAAGTGTCGGCCGAGATCGATCAGCCCACGCTCCGCCACTACGAAAAGCTCCGGGAGCGCTACGGGCGTCCCGTGGTTCCTGTGACCCGCGGCATCTGCCACGGCTGCTTCACGGCACTGCCGACCGGCCGCGCGGCCGCCCACGCGGGGAACGAGAGCCTGATCAATTGCGAGAACTGCGGGCGCTTCTTGTACTGGCTCACCTGAAGACGCTCGAAAGCTCCCTGTTCGCCCCGGTTTGGGGGCAGGCGCAATGTTGTTGCCCCGCGCCATCGAGGTAGTTACTGTCCCCGGCCCTCGAACAACCCGCTGCTCTTCCCGAGGAGTCCCATATGGACGTTCACCTGGATGGCGCAATCCAGAAGCCAACAAAGGATTAGGAGCATGGGAATGCATGTTCATCGACTCCCGGCCGGACTCGCATCCGCGGCCCTGACGTTGATCGCGATGGGGGGCGCCCCGGCCCAAGATGTGGTCGACGATGCCCTGGTCACCAAAGCAAAGGCATCAGAGGAGCTCGTGGATGGCTGGAGCCGAGGCCTGGAATTGGGCTTCACCGGCTCTTTCAACCACTCAGACCACGTGGTCGGCGCGCCCGATGGCTCGACCGTGCAGTTCGGCGTCGTCTTGAGCGGCAACGCCGATCTGGTGCAGGGTGCGCAAGAGTGGGAAAATGAGCTGAAGCTGCAGCACACCCAAAGCAAGAGCCCCGCGCTGGATCGATTCGTCAAATCGGTCGACCAGCTCGACTTGCAGACCACCTACCTCTACCACATGACATCGCCCGATTGGTTCGGCCCCTTCGCCCGGGCCAGTCTGAGCACTTCGGTGCTGAAGGGGTACGAGGTGCGCACCTCGGACACCGATGTGCGGCGGGTGGACGAGGACGGCACGGTGACCGACGTGGTCGTGCCCGCGGAGAATGACATCGATCTCACCGGTGCATTCGAGCCGATGCTCCTCAAGGAGACGGTGGGGGTTTTCGCCGATCCGATTC
>NYZA01000090.1 GCA_002686955.1 Gemmatimonadota bacterium | reverse complement strand
GAGGCGGGCGGACTGGTCGAGGCGGAGCTCCCTACACCGGTCGCGGAGCTCGAGGGTTGCGGTGACCCTTGGGATTCCTCGCTCGTGCCGCTACGGGGAGCGCTCGCGATGGGTTGTTCCGAAAGCCGTGCGCTCACTATCGTGCCGATCGACCAGGAGACAACGCCCCCGGCGCTCTTGGGCGTCTGGGTGGACGAGAACGAGTAGCCGGGATGGTCCGTCGTGCCGGTTCGAGAGGATTGCCCACGACGCTCCTCGCGCTCCTGGCCACGGGCTGCGGGGACACCTTCGATCTCGGGCCGCCGCCCGTTCCGATCCCGGAAATGGTGTCGATCGCCGCGGGCCAATTCGTGGCGGGTTCGCCGGAGAGCGCGGCGGTGCGCGACAGCGACGAGACGCAACACGTTGTCACACTGACACGCGGCTATCTTTTCGGTGCGACCGAGGTAACCCAAGAGCTTTGGGAGCTCGTCATGGGGAGCAACCCAAGCCTGCGCTGGAGATGCGGTGCCGATTGCCCGGTGGACAACGTCAGTTGGCTGGATGCTCTTCTCTTTTGCAACGAACTGTCGCGACATCACGGTTTCGAAGCGGCATATGAGATCGAGGGAGATCAGGTGACCTGGATCGAGCGGAGCGACGGGTATCGCTTGCCGACCGAGGCGGAATGGGAGTACGCGTGCCGGGCAGGCACCGAGAGCGACTTCTTCGATGGAGCGATAACGGCGCCTTTCGGCTGCACCGTGCTCGATCCCGTGCTCGACCAGATCGGTTGGTATTGCCCGAATGGTGGATCGACCACGCATCCGGTGGGGCTGAAGACACCGAATGCCTGGGATCTGTACGACACCGCGGGCAACGTCTCCGAATGGTGTTGGGACCGCTTCGGCGCGTATCCCGTCGGTCCCGTGACCGATCCTGCCGGACCGGACACCGGTGCGAGTCGCGTGCGGCGGGGCGGCTCATGGTCGGAAGCCGCCAGAGACTGCCGGAGCGCCGATCGAAGCCCGGTCGACCCTGAGGTGCGCAGCTACAATCTGGGGCTGCGACTGGCGCGCTTCGGGTCGTAGGGATCCGGAATCCGTGAGGTCGACCGGCCGGGCAGTTCGGAACGTGCATGTCCAGACCGACACTGACGTTTCGACATTCCGAGAATTCCTTACATCGAAACGTCGGAGACCGACGGCCGGCTCTTGTCTTTCGCTTTTCCTTCGCCTACCATCCAGGCGGAGTGTTGAGGGACGGAGGACCCTTCTCATGCGATTGACACGCCGGCAGAAGCAGATCTACGACTTCGTGCGCGGGTATATCGACGCCGAGGGGTACGCACCCACTCTCGAGGAGATCGCGGGGCATTTCGAGCTCTCCTCGCTGGCGACGGTGCACAAGCATCTCAAGAACCTCGAAGAGAAAGGGGCGATCGAGCGCGATTGGAATCGCGGGCGTTCGATGGAAGTGGTGGTCGAGGATGAGAGCGCTCCGGCGTCCGTGGAGATCCCACTGCTGGGCGAGGTGGCCGCCGGCATGCCGATCGAGGCGGTGGTCGACGACGAGAAGCTCCGGATTCCCGAGGGCTTGCTGCGCGGAACCGCAAGTTACGCATTGCGGGTGCGGGGCTGGTCGATGGTCGACGAGCATATCGCCGATGGCGATATTCTGATCGTCGAAGAGCGGAAGACCGCTGAACGAGGGCAGACCGTCATCGCACTGGTGGACGGCGAGACCGCGACGGTCAAGCAGTTCTTCCCCGAGGGCGACGTGGTTCGGTTGCAGCCGGCCAACGAACGCATGGCGCCGATACTGATGCGGGCCGATCGCGTCCGGATTCAGGGAATCGTGCGAGGGGTCGTGCGGCGGATTTGATCTCGGATCGTGTTTGTATTACGTTATTAGCATCGATCAACGAATCGTAGGTAAGCCCCAATGGCCCAAGCCGTGATTTCGACCAAGTATCAAGTAGTGATCCCACGGGAGATCCGGCAGGTTTTGGGGCTTTCGCCCGGACAGTCGGTGCAGGTTCTGACAAAGGGGGGAGTCATCCACCTCGTGCCGATTCGCCCTGCCCGGCAGCTGCGGGGCTTTGTCGAGGGGATCAGCAGCGCTCGGCTCAGGGAAAAGCGGGAGGATCGCGCGTGAAGACGGTCGATTCGTGCGGATGGATCGAGTTCTTCACGGGGGGGCCACTTGCTGGTGAGTACGAGCGCTACATCACGATGCCCGACTCGCTGATCACCCCAACGCTTGTGTTGTTCGAGGTCTACAGACTCATCAAGAGGGAGCGCGGGGAGGAGGACGCTCTCATCGCCGCCGCGCAGATCGCCCAGACCGCTCTCGTGCCGCTGAGCGAGTCGCTGGCTCTATCGGCGGCCGATATCGGGCTGGAGCGAGGCTTGGCGATGGCCGACTCGGTCGTCTATGCGACCGCCTTGTCGCATCAGGCCGAGCTCGTGACCAGCGGTACCGATTTCGAGGGATTGCCCGGTGTGCGGCTTCTGGAGAGAGTATAGAGTTCCAACCCAGGCTAGAATGGTCGGCACACCCGGTAGGTCCAACTCAGGAGTCAGCTCGAATGGCCCGATTTGCTTCCAGCACCGTTCTCGCCATCACGACGGCGATCGCCATTTCAACGAACGCCTTTGCTCACGACACCGCCGACGAAGTTCGGCGTTTCTATTCCGATCTGCTCGGGTCTGCTCCGAGCGCCGATGAGCTGGCGCGTGGGATCGAGCGGATCCAACGAGACGGCGTCGGTGTCTCGCTGCTTTTCGAGCTCGTCGATTCCCCCGCCTTTCGCGAGGTCGTTCCCGACGACGATCTCTTCATCGTGGCGACCTATCGCGAGATCCTCGACCGTGACCCCTCGATTCATGAATGGCTGATAGCGCGCCATTTCGTAGTCGACGAAGGGGTTCGCAGCCTGCTCGTGGCCGGTCTGCTCGAGCTGGTCGATCTCAGGGAGCTGGCGGTCGACCGGGCGCAGGCCCTGGCCCATATCCGTCTGGGCTACACGCAGGCGCGCCTGGCCTCGGCGCGGCCGATCGTCGAGCGTTTTCAGGTGCTCCAGGGCGATGCCCTGCTGGATGCGCTCCGACGCGAAGATACTGGGCCGGGCGCCGATCCCGGAGTCACCGATCTGCTCGAGCCGACGCCTCTCAGCCGGGAAGCCCCGAACACCGATTACGAGATCTACTACGGCTATCTGCACTCGCACACCAACGTGAGCTTCGACGCGTGGCAAGCGGGTTCGGACGGCCCCGAAGAGGCGTATCGATATGCCCGCGAGGAAGGGGGGCTCGACTGGTTCGGCGTGTCGGACCATGCGGAGTTCATCTCGACTTTCGTGTGGAACAACGAATGGAAGCTGCTGAAGAACAGCGCAGATGCCGCGAACGATCCGGGCACTTTCGTCGCGCTCCGCGGCTTCGAGTACTCCAACCCCCTTCACGGGCATTCCGTCGTCTTCAACACCCCTCGCTTCATCAGCGCGTTCGGTGCTCCGACCCTACGTTCCTTCTATCGATGGCTGCGGGATCAGGAAGGAGCGATCGCGACCTTCAATCACCCCGGTGAGTACGATCTCTTCGGGAATGAATTCTATCACTTCGCCTACTATCCAAAGGTCGATCCGATGTACATCGGCCAGGAACGGCTGCAGGCCGGACACGATTTTCCCGTCTATGCGATCGGATACGGCGGAGAAATATCGTATCTAGACGAGGCCCTGCGCGCCGGCTGGCATATCGGTCCCTTCACCGCGCAAGACAACCATTCGAACGGCTGGGGTACGAATGACGACAACCGAACCGGCGTTTTGGCGACGGAGCTCACGCGCGACGCCATCATCGACGCCATATCGAAACGGCGCTTTTTCGCATCGACCGATACGAATATGGAGCTGTCGTTCAAGGTGAACGGATACGAAATGGGCTCTGTCGTCGAGGCCGGAGACATCCATATCTCCGTGCGCGCTTCCGATCGCGGCGGCGAAGAGATCTCGTCGGTGCGGATCTTCCGCGGAATCGACCTGGTGCACGAAGAGTCGGTTTCGGGAACCGATGTTTATGTGTCGCTCGATCTCAGCGATCAGCAGGCCGGAACACATTTCTATGCTTTCGTGACGGAGTTGGATGGCGGCCAGGCGATGTCGTCGCCGATCTGGCTGGTTTCGGAGTAGGAGCCCCATGCGAAACAGTATTCAATCGTGGATGGTGTGCTTCGCACTCGCGGCATGTGGGACGAGCGCGGACGCGCATTCGATCGATCGAGCCTTCTTCGAAGAGGTGGCGAGAACACCGGATCTCGCCGGAGAGGAGCCGGTCGATCGGCTGATGCGGGCGGCGGGCATGGGGCCTTTCGATCATCCTCTTGTCCAGGCGGCGATGGAGGTGGCAGAGGCGTACCGAAGCGAGGTTCTCGATCCGATCGACACCTC
Organism: Gemmatimonadota bacterium; assembly: GCA_002686955.1. Taxonomy (GTDB): domain Bacteria. Next base: position 1,836 of record NYZA01000090.1, on the reverse strand, counting down.
CAGGCGGCGGAGCTCCTTTCACACCGACGGCCTGGGAGAGATCCGCGTCGGCGCCGGCAGCCGGGCGGTTACGCCCGCAAGAGGCTGCCCTCTGGCGGGCTACGGCGACCGAATCAAGACGATCCCCTTCCTCTGGAACCCGATCCTCGATCCCCTCTACTACGCGAAACTGCTCAAAGCGAGTCACGGCGTGCACGATGAGGTCTACGCAAAGGCGCTGGTGATCGAAAGCGACGGAGAGCGGGCCTGCCTCGTCGGGGTCGATGCGGTCGGTGTGACCCAACTGATTTTCGAAGATGTGTTGCGAGCGGTGGAGCCGTACGGAATCGAACGCGAGGGACTGATCATCGGGGGCTCCCATTCCCACGGTGGTCCCGGCGACGCCGCCGACCGTTTTCTGTGGTGGTTCGCGGCCGATCTTTTCGACCTGAGGATCTATCGCGCATTGGTCGACGAGGTGGCGGGGGCGATCATCGACGCCGTCGCCGACCTGGAGCCGGGTCGAATCGGGGTCGGATCCACTAACGAGGATTTTGGCTTGAGCCGAAACCGACGAGAGGGGCAGACGATTGTCGACCCGGAGCTCGCAGTCTTGCGGGCCGATGATGCGGGTGGAAACCCCAAGGCGATCGTCTTCAACTTTGCGGTGCACGGCACGATGCTGGGCGGTGACAACATGCGCTTCACCGCCGACTGCATGGGGCGGGCGCGCGCCGAGCTCGAGACCACGCTGGGAGCCACCGCGCTCTTCCTCAACGGAACCGAAGGCGATGTGTCTCCATCATCGGTGGGCGGTGCCGATGACTGGGAGCGTTCCCAGCTATGGGGTGAGGCGATGGCGGAGCACGTGCTCTCGCTCCGCGACGAGATCACCACGTGGGACCGGGCCGAGCTGTCCGGCGCCCACGTATTCGTCGATCTTCCGGCACCGTACATGCGCCCCGGCTTCTTTTTGGAGCCGCCGGCTCCCGGAAATATGACGGTGCCCCTCTTCGGATTGGTCGAGCGGAACGACACGAACTTCAGCGGAATCCGCGTCGGGCCGGCGCTTTTCGTGAGCATGCCCGGTGAGGCCACGACGGCCATCGGCCTGGAGATCAAGGAGTACGGCGACAGCCGCGGACACCCCCGCAGCTTCGTCGTAGGCTTGGCGAACGGCCACCTCGGCTACATGGTTTCACAAGACGAATACTGGGCCGGAGGCTACGAGTCCGGCGCAACCCTCTACGGACCGGAGACGGGCCCCCTGATGGTCGAGTCGGCCGAGGCGGTGATCGACCTGTTGACGCCGAGCCGGCGCCGGTTGAGGTAGAGCTACGCTACGGTAGGGCCAGACCCACGCCGACGCCCCCACCGAGGAGCGTGAGGTCTTCGCTGATGCCCTCGTTGTAGACGAGATTCGCATGAAAACGCACGGCGTCGGAGACCTTCCACAGAAGTCCGAAGCCGACTACCGCGCCGACTCCCGAGCGCTCCTCGACCGAGGTCTCGTTGTTGTGCGCGCGGCTGAACTCCTCCCGCTCCCCGTCATCCCCCATGGGGAAGTAGTCCGAGGGATTGTAGGCGGTCTCGACCTCGTTGCCGAGATCGTCTTCGTAGGTGAACTCCACCCGCCTGAAACCATAGGCGTAGTCGACTCGTGGCACCGAGAAGTAGTTGGCGCCCAGACCGATGTAGGCGGATCGGCCATCTCGATCGCCTAGGGTGTAGCGGAGCGAAGCCCCTCCCCAGAGGCTGTTTCCGCTGAACGACTCGAAGAGAGCGAGGTCGGAGCGATCCAGCGCGTCGGCCGGATCGAAGTCGATGTTCTGCCCGGCGAGCCAATCCGCCATGGCG
>NYZA01000089.1 GCA_002686955.1 Gemmatimonadota bacterium | reverse complement strand
GGGAAACTCTCCTATTCCAATCCTACGGGATCGTACGATATCCGAGAAATGGAAATCTCGGTCGCCCCTTCCGGTCGCACCGTCTTCGAGCGCGCACTCGGTCTCGACGGAGAAGATCTGCTGAAAAATGCATCGTTCCTTTCGGACCGATTCCTGATCGCGGCCGAAGCCGACAACGATCTTGTCAACCTCTACTCGACCAACGGCGAGCATCTGGGGCTGAGCACCGGCGACTCGCTCGAAATCGCCATCACCAAGGCGGGCGAACCGATGCAGACCCTCTCTCAGCGGATCGGCACCGATATCGAGACCTACGGGGAGCTCTCCGAGCTGATCGAAGAGAGCCTCGTCATCGAGAGCGGCGCGGGCGTCGAGATCCAATCGAACGGCGCTCTCTACGTCGTCGGCGATCCGGGCGAAGAGAACTCTCTCGATTCGATCACGATCAGCGAGTCGGGCAATTCGGTGCTCTCCGATGCCCTCTCGTTCAACACGATTCAGGAGGCGAAAGACGCCATCACCACCAGCTCTGTGGTGACCTACGACTCCCTCGGCAACACCCATACCGTGATCCTCACCTTCAAGAAATCGGAGATCGACAACTACTGGACCTGGGAAGCCTCTCTCGACACCGAAGCCTCCCTGCTGCGCGGCGCCACCGGCAGCATCTCGTTCAACTCCGACGGATCGCTGGCGAGCTTCTCCTCCGACGACGGCGCCCCTCTCACCTTCGAGCCGAACACCGGCGCCGAAACGGTGACTGTGGACTTCAACGCCGGAACTCTCGGAGAGCTCGACGGCATCAGCCAGTTCTCGGCCGCCTCGACCATCGTCGCCGCGAGCCAGGACGGCTATGGGAAGGGCGATCTGGCCTCCATCACGATCGACGAGATGGGCGTGATCACCGGCCACTACACGAACTCGATCTCAAAAACGCTGGCCCAGATCTTCCTGGCGACCTTCAACAACGCCACCGGACTCTCGAAGGAGGGCGACAACCTCTACTCCGCGGCCGCCAATTCGGGCGATGCGGTCATCGGAACCGCCGGCGCGCCGATCAGCGCGTCGATCATTTCCGGCGGCTTGGAGCAGTCGAATGTCGATCTGGCCACCGAATTCACGGATCTGATCACCACCCAGCGGGGGTTCCAGGCTTCGACCCGGGTCATCACCACCTCCGATGAGATGCTTATCGAAACGGTGAACCTCAAGCGTTAATCCACACTCTTCAGCCACGATACGGGGGCCTCCGGCGCAACGCCTTGAGGCCCCCGTTGTCATGTATCCGCCAAAGCGGCCGAATAGACGAAGGAATGGGCTCTTGTGTCCGGCGGCCACGGCCGCCGCGCAGGACCGAAACGAAAACCCCGGCAGAGGATCGTTTGCCCCGTGGACATCTCCACAATATCAGGCCTGGTCACCGCCGTATCGCTCGTCGGTCTCGCCATCTTCATGGGTGGCGGGGCCTTGGGCTTCGTCAACGTCCCTTCGATGTTGATTACGCTGGGAGGAGGACTGGCGGCGACCATGACCGCCTTCCCCCTACCGAAGTTTCTGGGTGCGATGGGAGTGGTGAAGAACGCTTTCTTCTCAAAGCCTCAATCACCGATCGAAGTAATCAAGAAGCTCGTGGAGTTCTCCAAGAAGGCCCGCCGCGAAGGGATCTTGGTGCTCGAGCAAGAGGCGGAAGGGATCGACGACAACTTCCTGCGCAACGGAATCGAACTCGCGGTCGACGGCATGGAGCCGGAGCTGATCCGCTCGATCCTCGACACCGATCTAGCCTACGTCGCCGAACGACACCGCCTCGGCGCCGCCATCTTCGGAAAGCTCGGCGACTACTGCCCGGCCTTCGGAATGATCGGAACCCTCGTCGGTCTCGTGCAGATGCTCCAGAACATGAACGATCCCGCGGCGTTGGGGCCCGGTATGGCCACGGCACTGCTCACGACACTCTACGGCGCCATCGTCGCAAACGTGATCGCACTCCCGATCAAGGATAAGCTCGAGGCCCGATCGGAAGAGGAGGTACTGGTGAAATCGCTGATGCTGGAAGGGGTACTCTCGATACAATCCGGCGACAATCCTCGTGTGGTCGAGCACAAGCTGAAGAGCTTCCTCTCGCCCGCGCTTCGCGCCCATGAAATCGGCCCCGAGTAAAGAGACGAAGGGATCGAGCTAGGAAATGGCTGGCCCGGAAAAGAAGAAAGAGGAAGGAGGCGCACCAAAGTGGGTCGTGACATTCGCCGACATGATGAGCCTGCTCCTGGCCTTCTTCGTGCTCTTGCTCTCGTTTTCTTCGATCCAAGAAGCGAAGTTCCGAGAGCTCGCCGGCTCGATGAAAGGTGCATTCGGCGTTCTCGAATCGTCGACCGCCGTGAGCATCAACAAAGCTCCACCGCGATCGTCGATCGCCACGATTCAGATCCAGCAACAGCTCGTGCAGCGCCAGATCGAAGAACTGGTAGGCCAATCAGACAGTCTCGGTTCGGCGGTTCAGGTCGACGGTCAAGAGGGTGGAGAGCTACGGATCAAATTGAGCGAAGAGCTGCTCTTCCCTTCAGGGAGCGGCGACATACGGCCCGAAGCCTCGCCGGTTCTCAAGACACTCGCTTCTCTTCTCGCTACGGCCGCTGGCGAGGTCGACATCGAAGGCCACACCGACAACCGTCCGATCCGTACGTTGCGCTATCCATCCAATTGGGAGCTCTCTTCAGACCGAGCGATGGCGGTGCTTCGGTCCTTGGAACGTCTCGGGATTTCACCGGCACGCATGAGCGCTACGTCATTCGGCGAATTTCGGCCGGTCGCGCCGAACGACACACCGGAGAATCGGGCCAGGAACCGCCGGGTCGAGCTACGCGTGCTCATGGACGAGAAGATCGGAACACCAGAATTCTTGAATTCAGTCACGACATCGAACTCTAGCTGAATCATCGCCACACGGAGCGATCATGGCCGACAAAAAGGAAAGGCCCGAAGCCGAGCAAGATGCTCAACCTTCGGCCGAAAAAGCCAAGGGCGGAGGAACGCTACGACTTCCAATGATCCTCGGGGCGGTCCTGCTCGCGCAGATCGCCATCTCGTACGCATTGATTTCGCAAGTGCTCTTCCGCATCGACAGCAGCGCACCGCCCGACGAAGAGGAAGCCACCGTGGTTGACGCGAAGGAGGAGATCGGAAGTGTGTTCTTGATTCCGGAGCTCGTGGTCAATCCCGCCGGATCGAAGGGGGGCGTACCGCGGTATATCAAATGCGGCTTCGGCATCGAGGTCGACACCGAGCCCGGCTACGCCGAGCTCAAAACGCGCCAGCCCCAAGTCCTCGACACGCTCATCCGAATTCTCACGTCCAAGACATTGGAAGAGATCGACACTCCGCAAGAGAAGGATCTCGTCCGACTCGAGATCAAAGAGCAACTAAACGATCATCTGATCGCCGGCCAGGTCACCCACGTCTTCCTGACCGATTTCGTCATTCAGTAGCGAACATCGAAAGCAGACGATGCCACCCGAAGCCGAGAACAAAGTCGACACGATGTCGCAAACCGATATCGACTCCCTCGTCGATGGCTTCGAGGAGGAGGTACACGATGCAACAGGCGATTCCATTGAGGAGGATGGCGAAGGTGCCAACGCATACGAGTACGATTTCAAGCGACCCAACCGGATCTCCAAGGACCAACTACGAACACTCCTGTCGATTCACGACAGTTTCTCCCGGCTCTACTCCACGAGTCTATCGTCGATTCTGAGATCGTTCATCGAGATCCAGATCGAATCAATAGATCAACTCACCTACTCGGAAGTGATCATGTCGCTTCCGAATCCTACCTCGCTATTCGTATTCGATGTCGATCCGCTGGAACGCAAGGGCTTTCTGGAGATCAATCTCCCTTTGGTGTTCTCGATTGTCGATCGGCTCTTCGGAGGGCGTGGGCGCAGCATCGATTCCAGCAGAGAGCTCACCCACATCGAAGATGCCGTGTGTCGTCGAATCGTCGATCGTGCCTTCGAGGATCTCACCACGGCATGGGCCCAGTTCTACGAGCTCAAACCGAGACTTCACTCGACCGAATCGAATCCGCGATTCGTGCAGATCTTGCTTCAAAACGACACCGTTCTTTTCCTTTCTTTCAAAGTCATCATGGAGGAGAGCTACGGACTTCTCTCGCTCTGCTTTCCCTATCTGCTTCTCGAACCAATGCTCACACATCTGTCGAATACCCCGTGGTTCGTTTCGAATCGGAGGGGTCAAACGCCGAGCGAAGAGATGCTTCTCAACCGGGAGACAGCGAACACGATGCTCGATATCAACGCGGTCGTAGGGTCGACGGATGTGCCGATGCGCGATTTCGTGCAGCTCGAGCCGGGCGACGTAATCCGCCTCGACCAATCAGCGAAAGAGCCGCTGAGTATCCTGGTCGGCGATCGTCTGCGATACAGAGGCAAGGCGGGACTGATCGGAGCACGCAAAGCGGTACAGATCGAAGAAGAGTTCGTCCCGGACGACTTGAACGATGGCGAATCCGAGAGCGACACCAAACCCATCCATACGAGCCCCGACGAGGACGCGTAGGAGGATCCGATGGCCGAAGAAGAGATCACACGGGACGAAATCGAGGATGCCGCCACCGATGACGATGCTCCGGATGATGAGCTCAGTCCGGATGAGGTCGAGAGCCTCATGGCCGAGAGCGGCGAAGGTGAGACAGGTGGCGATGTCTTGGCACAGCAAGAGGCGGAGATCCACAGCCTGATGGAGGAAGAGACAGCGCCCTCCGACGATGCTTCGGTCTATGCCACCCCAATGAAGCTCGAGCCGCTCGACGAGGGGAGCGATCCCGCGAAGAGCCCGAACTTGGATCTGGTTCTCGATGTGCATCTTCCGGTGGTAGTCGAGCTCGGCCGCACGCGCAGACTGGTCAAGGAGATCTTGCAGCTTCAGAGAGGATCGGTCATCACTCTCGACAAGATGGCGGGGGAGCCGGCGAATCTGGTGATCAACGGAATCGTTATGGCTCTCGGCGAAATCGTCGTCATCGATGACAACTTCGGAATCCGGATCACCAAGATGGTGAGCCGTCTCGACCGCCTTCAAGGCAGCGCACTGGATCAATGAACAGCTGGAGAGACAGCGCGAATGTCGTGTTGGCGGCCGGAGAATCGCTGTCGCTCTGGGGTCCCGTTCTGCGCGTTTTCGCCGTCACTGCGGCCTTTGTTATCTTGCTCTTCGTGATCCGCCGGTGGCTTCCGGTGCTCGCCCCCAATGCTCTTTCCAAGCTGCGCAGTCAGCCTTTCGCCGAGGTCTTGGGCCGGCAGTTCCTGGGTCCGCGCAAGGCTCTGCTCCTGGTTCGGGTCGAGGGCAGGCGTTTCCTTCTCTCTGAGACGGGCGACGGATTCCGCCTCGTGACCGAGTTGGAAGATGACCCTGATAGCTTCGGCGTATCGCTGAGACAGGCCACGGGAAAGGACGCCAACTAGTGCGTGTACGGATCCTTCTCCTGCTGGTTTGTACCGGCATCCACCTCCTGGCCGCCCCCCATGCCTTCGGCCAGACCGCCCTGCCTTCGATCCAGCTCGGCGTAGGGACCAGTGATGCGCCCGAGGATGTCGCCACGACGATCCAGGTCATTCTTGCACTGACCATCCTATCGCTCGCCCCCGCCATTCTCATCCTCACGACCTGTTTCACGCGCCTGCTGATCGTTTTCGGCTTCTTGAGACAGGCCCTGGGAACGCATCAGATGCCGCCCAATCAGGTGTTGATCGGGTTGACGCTCTTTCTGACTCTCTTCATCATGCGCCCGGTCTTGACCGAGATCCATGACGGGGCGCTTCGTCCCTACCTCGACGGTGAAATCACGCAAGGCGAGGGGTTGGCGATAGCCCAGGAGCCAATCAAGCAGTTCATGCTGCGACAGACGAGAGAGAAGGACCTGGGTCTCTTCGTCAGGATCGGTGGCGCTGAACGGCCCGCTAACGCCGAGGAGCTGAACCTCTCGACGATCGTGCCGGCTTTCGTCGTTTCGGAGCTCAGAATCGCATTTCAGATCGGGTTCCTTCTCTACATCCCCTTCCTCGTCATCGATATGGTGGTCGCCTCGGTTCTCATGTCGATGGGGATGATGATGCTACCGCCCGTCATGATCTCCCTGCCCTTCAAGATCTTGCTATTCGTTTTGACTGACGGTTGGTTCCTCATCGTGCGCTCTCTTGTAGGGAGCTTCTCATGACCGAGGAGTACGTAATCTCGCTGGCGCGACAGTCACTGCTGCTCACGCTCTTTCTTGCGTCTCCGATGCTGGTTCTCGGGCTCGCGGTCGGTGTGGCGATCAGCGTGTTTCAGGCCGTTACGCAGATCCATGAGATGACGCTGACCTTCATCCCCAAAATCCTCGCGGTTGTCGGGGCATTGATCGTCTTTCTGCCCTGGATGATTTCACTGATCGTGGGGTATACGACGGAGCTATTCGAATCGATCCCGGGATTGGTGTCGTGAGATGGATGCTCTGTCGCTATTCGAATGGACCTCAGGTCGTTTCATCCTCGTCTTCATGCGCTTGGCGACATTGCTCGCACTGGCCCCATTCTACGGATTCAAGAATGTCTCCGTGCGGGTCCGCATCGGGCTCGCCCTTCTCATCGCATTGATCTTGACTCCGGTCGTCGACGTACCGGATCTCGAGGAAAGCCCTCTCTCTCAGTTTGTTCTGCTCGGCCTCAAGGAGATCGCGATCGGAGGATTCCTGGGCTTCGCGCTTTCGATCGTATTCGCGGCGGCGCAGTTCGCCGGACACATCGCCGGCTTCCAGATGGGACTCGCGATGGCCAATACGGTCGACCCTCAGGGGCAAGTGTCCCTCTCGGTCGTGGGCGAGTTCTTCTATGTCTTGGCGGTGCTGCTCTTTCTCGTGTTCGATGGTCACCTTTTCGTGCTCAAAACGGTCGTGCATTCGTTTGAACTGGTTCCGGTCGATGCGTTCTCACTAAACGGCGGAGCGATGCGTCACATGGTTCGATTGACCTCCGATCTCTTCGGCCTGGCGGTGCAACTCGCGGCGCCGGTGATCGCAGCACTGTTCGCGACCTCGGTGACACTGGGATTGATCGCGCGAACCGTGCCGCAGATGAACGTGTTCATCGTGGGATTCCCGATCAAGATCGGGTTGGGCTTCTTCGCCTGCATTCTGTGTATTCCCTTCTTCGCGCACGCATTCGGAGCAGCCTGGTCGACTCTGCAACGAGACGCTGTTACTCTGCTGGCGGCTCTGTCGGGAGTGTGAGCAATGGCGGAGCAGAGCGCCCAAGAACGCACAGAGCAAGCAACACCGAAGAAGCTCCAGAAGGCGCGCGGCGAAGGACAAGTCTCCAAGAGCACCGAGCTCAACTCGGTCGCGGTTCTCTTCGCCGCGGTGTTGGCGATCTGGGCATTTGGCGAGATGTCGATGGAGCAGCTCGGCGATCTGATGCGCCTGGTATGGGTTCGCGCTCCGGAAATCGATGTGGGAGAAGTCGCCACCCGAAAGGGAGCAATCGCGGGATTCGCCTTCCTCGGCCTGGTGGTGGGTCCCTACATGGTGGTTCTTTTGCTGGCGGGCCTGAGCGTCAATATCGCGCAGGTCGGGTTCGTCGTGTCGGGAAAGTCGATTCAGCCGAAACTCGGCAAGTTGAATCCGATCAAGGGGCTTGGACGCTTCGTAAACAAGCGTGCCCTGATGGATCTCTTCAAATCGCTGGCCAAGATCGGAATAATGGGCGGGATCGGAGTGTGGACGGTGCGCGGCTTTCTCGGACATGCGCCGGGTCTCGCGAACTCCGATCTTCATCATCTCCTCGCGCTGACGTCGGAGCTGATCGGCACCCTCGTCATCCGCGTTCTGATCGCCCTGGTGATTCTCGCGATTCTCGACTTCGCGTTTCAGCGCTACCAACTCGCTGAAGATCTCAAGATGACACGGCAAGAGATCAAAGACGAGTTGAAGGAAACCGAGGGTGATCCCCATTTGAAGAGCCGAATTCGTAGAATTCAACAGGAGATGTCGCGCAGGCGAATGATGAAGGCAGTCCCGGACGCAGGTGTTGTCGTCACGAACCCGACGCACTACGCCGTCGCGCTGAAATACGACGCTCCGAAATGTCCCGCACCGATCGTTGTCGCCAAGGGGATCGATCTGCTGGCCCTACGAATTCGAGAGATCGCGGAGGAGGCGGGAGTTCCGATCGTCGAGGATCAGCCGACCGCCCGCGCACTCTATTCGACCACCGAAGTCGGTGAATCGATACCACGCGATCTCTACGGTGCCGTCGCCGAGATCCTCGCTCTGGTCTATCGCAGGAAGAAGGCCGCCAGCTCGTAGGCCCTCAACTCATCGTTTCGAGCGTTTCGCCGATTCCCCAGAGGTACCGGTTCGACCGGCGCATCCGGAGGCAGAACACTGGGCCCGAATCTCGTCAAGGCATTGATCGCGCGAAGCGACATGCTTATGGCGATGGGGATGCTCTCCATCCTCGCCGTCATGATCGTGCCGATTCCGCCGTTCGTGCTCGACCTGATGCTCTCGCTCAGCATCACCTGCAGTCTCGTGGTGCTGATGATCGCGCTCTACACGGCCGAGCCGATGGAATTCAGCGTCTTCCCAGGACTTCTGCTCGTTCTCACCCTCTTCCGACTCTCGCTCAATGTGGCGTCGACCCGCCTGATCCTCGGAACCGCCAACGCGGGATCGGTGATCACGGCATTCGGCAGCTTCGTCGTGCAGGGGAACTACATCGTCGGAATGGTCATCTTCCTGATCTTGGTGATCATTCAGTTCGTCGTGATTACCAAGGGCTCCGGCCGGATCGCCGAAGTCGCCGCCCGCTTCACCCTCGACGCCATGCCGGGCAAGCAGATGGCGATCGACGCGGACCTGAACGCTGGCCTTTTGGACGAAGCCCAGGCCCGCCACCGTCGCGAAGAGATCGCCTCGGAGGCCGATTTCTACGGTGCGATGGATGGCGCGAGCAAGTTCGTTCGAGGCGACGCGATCGCGGGCATCATCATTACCCTGATCAACATCATCGGTGGATTCGTCATCGGAGTCGCCCAACTCGGCATGACTGTCGGCGAGTCGATGGCAACATACACCGTCCTCACGGTCGGCGACGGGCTGGTCTCGCAGATTCCGGCTCTTCTGATTTCGACCGCCGCCGGCATCATCGTGACGCGGGCGGGAACGCAAGAGAATCTCGGGCGAGATCTGGCGCGACAGATCCTGGTCCAGCCGAGAGCGATGATCCTCGCCTCTTCGATCCTGGTGATCTTCGCGTTGATCCCCGGGCTGCCGACGATGCCCTTCCTGATTCTCGCGGCTATCACAGGAACCGTGGGTCTGGCCGGCTCGCGGGCGGTCGCCGAGATCGACGAAGCAGAGCCTGAATCGGGCACTGCTCCCCCAGGCCCGGCGAGCGCTCCGGCCGCGGAGGAGGCGGAGAGGATCGAGGACCTGCTACATATCGATCCGATGGAGCTCGAGATCGGCTACGGCCTGATCCCGCTCGTCGATTCTGAGAAGGGCGGCGACCTGCTCTCACGGATCACTTTGATCCGCCGGCAGTGCGCCGTGGAGTTGGGTATCGTCGTTCCGCTGGTTCGAATCCGCGACAATATGCAGCTTCAATCGAACCAGTATTCGATCAAGATCCGCGGCGAAGAAGTGGCGGGAGGAAATGTGCTTGTCGGGCAGCTCATGGCTCTCGATCCGGGCATCGCGACCGAGAAGCTCGAAGGGGTTCCGACGACCGAGCCGGTCTTCGGCTTGCCCGCTTTCTGGATCCCTCAGAGCCGCAGGGAAAAGGCCGAGGCGACGGGCCATACCGTCATCGAAGTCCCCGCGGTCATCGCGACACATCTCACCGAGACGATCAAGGACCACGCCGCCCGGCTGGTCGGGCGTCAAGAAGTGCGTTCGCTGATCGACTCGCTGAAGAAAGACGCTCCGGCACTGGTCGAGGATCTCGTTCCGGAACCGGTGGGGCACGGCACACTTCAACGGATCCTTCAAGGACTGCTCGAAGAGAGAGTGCCTGTTCGAGATCTCGGCTCGATCCTGGAAGCCGCCGCGGAAGCCCTCACCGCCGGAGGGGATTCAGAAACCGTGTTGGAACATGTCCGCCAGCGGCTCGGGCGGACGATCTGCCGCCTCTACACCAGCGACGGAGCGCTCGAGATCGTCACCCTCGACCCCGAGCTCGAGCAGATGCTCTCTCGATCTCTCAAGGAGATTCAGGGGCGGCGCGCGATTGTGCTCGATCCTTCAGGCGCGGCGCGTGTCTCCCAGGCGATCGCGACCACGATGGAAGAGGTCATCTCTTCGGGCAACCAGCCGATCATCTTGACATCCGGTGCGTTGCGCCCGGCTCTTCGCCGCATGCTCGCACCGATCGTTCCCCACGTGGTGGTGCTTTCCTACCTGGAAGTACCGCCGACCACCGAGGTGAACTGCATCGGCACGGTGCAGCTCGCCGACGAAACGGCCGGCGCGCCACAGTGAGGAGGGACAGACGGAGATGAGGATCCTGACCATCCGCGGCCGCTCCATGAAGGAAGCGCTCGATAGAGTGCGCCGCGAAGCCGGAGAAGATGCCGTCATCCTCTCGACCGGCACCTCACTCGGTGGTGAATGCGAGGTTTCGGTCGCGGTGGAGCGGTCGAGCCCTGCGCGCATGCCGAATCGACGCCGGCGCACCATCGATCCGCCCGCGAAGGCTCCCCCCCCCCGTCAGAACGCGCCTGAGCGAACGGTGGACGACGTACACCGCCGTCTCGGCGTGCTCGAGAGCTTCATCCGCTTCAAGGTGCCCCACGAATCACCGGTCTTCACTCGCCTGCTCGACGCGGGCGTCGAAGAGTCGCTCGTACGCGGCATCGCCGAGAGCTGCGCCGCCGTGACCGACAGAGAGACCGAGACGCATGTCCGGCGCCGGATCGCGCGGCTGCTGGCGGAGGTAGATCCCCTGAAGGCGATAGAGGGAGCGAACGATGTGGTGGCCTTCGTCGGACCGACCGGTGCGGGAAAAACTACCACGATCGCCAAGCTCGCCGCCCGATTCGCGCTCTCACAACGCAGGCGGGTCGGCTTGATCAGCGAAGACACAGAGCGGATCGCCGCGGTTCACCAGCTTCGGACCTACGCACGCATCCTCGACCTTCCTTTGCGCACGATCGCCAGACCGCAAGATGCTGCCTCCGCCCTGGAGGCGCTGGCAGACCGCGACATCATTTTGGTCGATACGAGCGGACTCGGAGGGCAGAACAGAGATCGCGTGGGCGCCCTTCATCGCATCCTGGATGCCCTGGGAACGCGCGAGGTGATCCTCACTGTCGCCGCTACGGCTTCCGCATCGGACCTGAGAGCTTCCGCCAAGAGACTGGAGGGACTGCACCCCTCCAGAATCGTGGTCACCAAGATCGACGAAACCGTACGCCCGGGCATACTACTCACTTGTGCCGATTTGGGCTTGCCCTTCAGTCACATCACCCACGGACAGGTCGTGCCCGACGACATCGCTCCCGCGCGTACCGAGCGCTTGGTGTCCCGAATTCTGGGCGAGGCAGCCCTTGTCTAATCCGAAGCGAACGACCGGGGCATTGCTGATCGCCGTGATCAGTGGCAAGGGAGGTGTTGGGAAAACCGCGCTTGCCGTCAATTTCGCCTTCGCTTCTGCAATGCGAGGGGTTCGCACCCTTCTGCTCGACTGCGATTTCTGCTTCGCCAATGTTGATGTCTTGCTGGGACTCTCCCCCCACCCCGATACCGACGAAGCTCTCGGGGGTCGCGCAAACACAACGCTCGAGGAAACCATTCTCGATGCTTCCCACGGATTGGAACTCCTGCCTGGACCGAGAGCGAATGTCCCTCTCGCGCAGCTCTCCGATCTCGGTGCGCAGGGTCTTGTTCAACGGATCGAAGGATTGCGATCGCACCGAGATCTCCTCGTTTGTGACACCGGCCCGGGCCTCGCGACCACAACCCTCAACGTCGCCAAGAGTGCGCACATCCTCTTGCTGATCGTAACCGGCGAGCCCGCCGCATTCACCGACGCCTACGGAATGCTGAGAGTGCTGCGGGACCGAAACCTGGCCAGCGCGGTTCGAGTCGTCATCAATCGGGCGGGCGATCGATCCGAGGCCGAATCGATCGCCGATCGCTTCCGGCGCGTGTCGACTCGATTCCTCGGGATGTCTCCTCCGGTCTTGGGCTGGATTCCGGATGACCCGATGGTCGCCAAATCAGCCCACTCGCAGGGCGCCTTCCTTCTCGAATACCCTAGCGCCGCCGCCAGCAGGGCGGTGAGCGATATCGCCGGCCGGATCGTCGCGGCTCTTCCAGCCCACGAATCGGCCGTACCACCGCCGACAACAAGACTCAAAGTGTAGCACCATGAAACACCAAGAGCTCTGGACCGAATACCGGCATAGCCGAGCCACCGATGTTCGAAACAGATTGATCGAGTGCTACATGTCGCTCGTCGGTTACATCGCATCGAAAACCGCCGCGAGCTTGCCGCCGCATGTCGAGGTCTCCGATCTGGAAAGCGTCGGCATCTTGGGACTCATGAACGCCATCGAGCGTTTCGATCCCGACAAAGGAATCGCCTTCGAGACATTCGCCAAGATGCGGGTCTACGGAGCGATCATGGATGAGCTTCGTTCGCTGGATTGGATACCGCGCTCGATCCGGCAGAAGACGAAGAAGATCGAAAAGGCCTGCAGAGTTCTGGACCAGAAGCTAGGGCGAACGGCAACGAACTCGGAAATCGCCGAGCACCTCGAAGTCAGCATTCCGGAATTCAACAAGATGGTGCGGGAAGTATCGAGCACCACTGTTCTATCTCTTGAGCAGATCTACTCGAACGACAGCAGCAACGGAACGATGACGTTGATGGACGTACTCGAGTCGAGCACTTCGTCCAATCCTCTCGATTCGCTTCAATCGGAGGAGCTGCGGGACGAGCTCGCGCGTACTATCGATCGACTGCCGGAAAAAGAGAAACTAATTCTGGCTCTTTACTACTACGAAGAACTTACGCTCAAAGAGATTGGACGAATCTTGAGTCTATCGGAATCTCGCATCTCTCAAATCCACACGAAAACGATTCTGAAGCTCCGCGGTCGCATGGCGGAGCAGCAAGAGCGAGCAACGAACACGGCTACGAAAACGTAGGCGGCGCTCCTGGCGCTTGAACGGAGGGTAGAGCAATGACTCGCCCCATCAACACACAGAATTTGGTCAACCGCGTCGAGGCCGCGGTTCGAACGGTCGCGGAACAGAATCAAAAATCGGGCGAGGCGATCCGCGCCTCCACCGAAGAGGCGGCTCGCGAGGCCCAAGCCAACACCAGCCGACCCAAGGCAACCGAGAGAAGCGATTCCGCGGCTCTGAGCGAGCGAGATGCAGAAAAAGAGAAGAAACGCAAACAACGGCGACAAAAGAAAGACAGCGAAGAGGAGATCCAGCTCGTGCTGTACGACGAAGGCTCATGCGCCCACGAGAAGACGCCCGAAGAACCGGGCGGCCATGTGGACTTGGAGGCCTGAGGATGCGGCCGAGGTTCGCGTGGCTCGCATTGCTCGGCCTGACGGTCGTGGCGGTTCCGAGCGTGGTGGTGTACGCAACCGGGTTCGCCGCGGTGTTCACCTCTCCACTCGCCCTGCTCTGTCTCGTCAGTGGCTCTTGCGCTCCCGCCGCGATCGGTGCGAGCGTCGCCCGGCGCGACCACCGCAACCGACTGGCCGAATCTCGAGGTGATGCAATGGACGGCGATCACGGCAGGAGACTCAGCAGACGCCTTGCGCAGCGAGAGCGAGAGCTCCAGATCACCTACGGCATCTATCGAGAGTTGGAGTCACGATTGGCGATGATGGAGGCGAAGATCGATTCGATCGAACGAGGCGAAATCGAGGAGAGTCGGAGTTCGGATGGAGTTCAACGAGAAGCATCCCTTTCCTCCCCTCCCTTCGATCCGGTCATCGCTCGAAACCGATCCGACCGCCGGACGTCACGCGGTCTATGTTCCCAATTCCCCGTGCATCGGGCCGCGGATCTCTACACTCGCAACGGAGAGGATGAGCAGGCGTGAAGCGCGTCACAATGGCCATGCTGGCTCTCGGCGCCACCGGATGCTTGTTCGGTGCGTCGGAGTCGCTGCGTCCGCTTCGCGTCGACTCGGAACGACCGCCGGTGCACACCTATCTGGTCCAATCACATCCCTCTGATGCATTTGACGGTCTCGCGCTGGAACTCTCGAGGCGTCTGGCTGCCGATGGCGCCTATGGAGTAATCGAGGTGATCGAGGCAAACCATGTCTCTTCGCTTCTGGCCAACCCTTTCACCTGGAAACAGGCCGGCCGAGTTCTGATCGTACGACCCGAGCCTTTCAGATCTGGCATCGATCGCTCGACCCGAATTCCCTACATCTGGACCCGCGTCGCCAGCACCACCCGCGCCGCAGCGACGGTTACTGTCTTCTCGAGCGAGAGCGACGTTCTGCTGCCTGGTGCGCAGATCACCGGCATCGGCCGGGGGGATTGGTCCCATCGCTGGCTCTCGTCCGATCCTCCGGTCCCTCCCGCTGCACTCGAACGGCGACGAATGGAGAGCGCGGCAGTCGCGGAACTCGCTGAACGAATCGGACTGGAGCTAAGCCGGTTCGAGAATGAGGCGGGCCAGCAGCTCGCTGACTCAGGAGGCCCCTCATGAGCGATCGCCCGCCCGTGGCCGGCTCCATCGATGGTCCCCCATCGAATCTCGAATCGGTCCTTCGACTGGAGATTGCACCCGATGGTCTGTATTGCGCCCTTGTCGTGCTACCACACGCGCCACCGATCAATCCCTTCGAGCTTCCGGCGTTGGTCAGCTATTTGAAGAAGAACAAGCTCAAGACCGGCATTCAACCGTCGGCGGTCCACGCGGCTCTCGAACGCCTGAACACCTTCTCGCGTGTCGAGCAGGCGTTCACGATCGCTGTCGGGACTTTCCCCAAGATCGGAGCCGAAGTACTGATTCAGCCGGCGGTGAGTTTAGCGGTCCCGGGGCCGAACGATCTCGATCGCGCCCAGGCCTTCGCGTCCGCGGCCGTTGAAGCCTGCGGATCGGTGAGCCGTGGGGAACTGATCGCCGAGGTTCGTGTCGACGAGAGTCTAAGCGCGGGAAAAACGGTCACCGGCGAGACCCTCCCACCGATCAGTGGAGCTCTGACTCGGCTGGAGCTCGGCGAGGGGGTTGAAGCGACCTTGGACGAAGAGCGCTTGTTGGTCCACGCACTCAGAGACGGCATGGTCCTTCTGCATCCGCCGAAAATCGATGTGTTGCCCGTGGAGATCGTCCAAGGCCCCCTGGAACTGCTCGGCTCCGGCGACGAGTACGATGGCCATTTGCTTGTCATCGGGCGGGTCTCCGGTGCCGCTCCGCTCGAGGCAAAGGGACATCTCTTCGTAACCGACGTAGTGGACAGCGCACAGCTGCGCGCCGGCGGCAGCATTGTACTCGGCGGGAGCTTTCTCGGCCGCCAGCGCGGCACTGTATTCTGCCGTGGTAATTTTGCATCCCGCAGTGCCGAGCAGTGCGAAATCGACGCCGGGGGGAGTGTCTACGTTCTCACCAATGCCGCACAGAGCACAATCGCAAGTGGCAGCAGAGTCTCGATCCGAGGCACACTGGCCGGCGGGAGCACCCTGGCGGGTCTAGAGATTTCGGCCAAACAGCTCGGTTCTCCCCGGGGCATTCCGACCAAGGTCGCACTCGATCCGGAACGACGCTATCTCTCGCACAGGAAACAGCTGCAATCCGAAATCAGCCAACTCGAGAACGAGTGGGCGACTTTGGATCGCACCAGTCTGCGATTCCGTCCTCGCGGCGCTAAGCAACAGAATAGCAATCAGGAATCTCCAGAGCTTGCTCAGATTCGAGCTCAGCAGTCTCTCGTCGCGGGCCGCCTGGCCCAACTCGTCTCGGAAGAAGGAAGGATCGCGCAGATGGCCCGTGAGGACTCTGGTTCCGGCGCGATCGTAGCTACGGAAACGGTCCAGCCGGGCGTTCTCATCCGCGTCAACGACGCAGTAATGGAAACAGTCTCTACCGGAGGTGCGGCGCGCGCGCGGCTCTCCAATGACGGTCTGAGTATCGAACTGGAAAACCTCGGGGGAGAAGCTCCATGAAAACAGCGGAGGCCGACTCGACTCTTGACCTCCTTTGCCGTAGCGTTGCGACCATGCTCGACGAACTGCCGATCGAGAGCGTCTTCACGATACGAGATTTTCGTGCGATGGTCCTGCCCTTGGCTGAGCCCTGCGAGCTGGTCGATCCAGTCCTGGAAGTTCGGGCGAAGCGACTGCTGCTTTCTATTCTGCGCACACTCAACGACAATCCACACCTGAGCTACGAACGACTCCTGCAAGTCATAGATCGGGAGATCCCCTTTCACGGAGTTTCGCTCTTTCAGCACATCATCGATGGATCCAAGCTGGCTGTGGTCTATCGCAACGGTCCCGTAGTAGACTTGCTGGACCGATTCGAGTTTGGAAACGGTATGGGCTTCAGCGCCTGGGTCGCCGGTCACGGAGCACAAGTGTTGCTTACGAATATCCATCCCAACCCTGAACACTCGAAATCGTATGTAAGGAGCTTCATTTCGATCGCGCTTCCTCACGGCGATCGCATCGTGGGTGTGCTCAACCTCTCTCATACTGTTCGAGACGCGTTCGACGCAAGTGATCTACAACTCCTCTCTACAATCGCGCCACCGCTCGGGGCCATTCTGACACGGATACACAGCCATCGCGCGCTTTCCGGTACCCTACGACCAGATGACCTCACAGGACTGCTCAGCGAACGGGGAATCGTGAGAAGGATTCGCGAGGAGTTCCACCATGCCCGGCGGCACGATGGGACGCTCTCGGTCGGTGTTCTCGAGCTGTTCGAGCTCGACGCGATCCGCGAGGAAGTCGGCGTACCCGAAGCAGAAAGGGCGCTGGCTGAAGCCGGACGCGTCATTCGAAGGCACTTGGGCGAAGCAAATGGCGCCGGACGAAGAAGAAACAATGAGTTCATTCTCGTTCTTCCCGGCATTCCGCCCGAAGCCACCCGCGAAATCGTGCAGCGATGTGCCCATGCGATCGCTCGCATATCGGTCGACCGGGGGCCGGGACTGCGGGCATCGGGAGGAACGGCGGAACTGCGCAGAGATGATGAGTCACCTGTTGCGTTGATCGAAAGAGCCACCGATGCCGCCCGAATGGCGCGCATTCACGCGCTCGTGGTTTCCGTATAGGCATTCTTTGCCGGCCGATCCGGCGCATCCTGCCGGTGATAGCACCCGCGGAAGCATTCTCTCTTGCTGAGAAACATACGTATCATTCACTTGCCTCTGCGCCACAACCTCGCGGATCGATGGCACAGGTATTGCGGTAGTAGGCTGCCCCAAAACGAGGAGATGAGATGGTCAAAGGACTTCGTCACGCCGCCCTGGCGCTGATTCCGCGCATCAATCAGCAGGCCGTGGTCTCCAACAACCTCGCGAATCTGAACACCACAGCCTTCAAAAAGGACCGTCTTTTCGTCGAGCTCCTCCGTGTACCAGAAGATTCGACGGCTCCGGATGATCATGGATTCGCGCTCAGTGAGCGTATGGTGACCGACTTCGGTCAGGGTTCTTTGCGTCAGACCGGGGCTCCCTTGGACTTGGCACTGTCGGGCGAAGGGTTCTTCGTGGTGCGGACGGCCAGTGGAGAAGCGCTGACCCGTGGCGCCAGCTTCCATCTCACCGAGCAGGGCCAGATCGTCAACTCCCTCGGCGAACCGCTGCTGGGATCCGGGGGAGCGATCACCATTCCTCTCGGAACCACAACGCTTACCATCGGCGCAGATGGAACGGTGTCGGCGGACACGAAGGCGGTCGATCGTGTGCGGGTGGTTTCCGTGGAAGACACGAATCGGCTCGAGAAGATCGAGGCCGGCCGCTACCGCCTGGATCAGGGGCTCCCCGCTCCTGCTTCCGATTTCGAAGTGCGTCAAGGCTTTCTCGAATCGTCCAACGCCACGGGCATCGAAGAGATGACGACGATGATGGCGCTCTTCAGGGAATACGAAGCCGCGCAGCGCGCCATGAAGATCCAAGGAGAAAGCGTCGGCACCGCTGTCAATCGTGTCGGCCGCACCGCATAGGAGAGGATCCGATGCTGAACGCCATGCACACGGCCGCAACCGGAATGTCGGCCCAGCAACGGCAGATCGATACGATCGCCAACAACCTCGCGAACGTCAACACCACGGCGTTCAAGCGCACGACAATGGAGTTCCAGGATCTGATCTATCAGAAACTGCAAGAAGCCGGCGCCAGTCTCTTTCGGGGAGTAGAAGTGCCGGTGCAGCTCCAGGTCGGGCACGGGACGACGGTCGTGGCTTCGAATCGCCAGTTCGCTCAGGGCGACCTCGTCGAAACGGGCAATCCCCTCGACCTCGTGATCGAAGGAAACGGGTTCCTTCAGATTCGGATGCCCGACGGTGAGATCGCCTACACCCGCGACGGCAGCTTGAAGCTCTCTGCGGATGGCTCGATCGTCACCTCTTCGGGATTCAGAATCGAACCGGATATCGCCGTGCCCGATGATGCGAGCAGCATTTCGATCTCCGCCGATGGTGTGGTGCAAGCGTTCCTTCATGGAGAAGATTTTCCCGTTGATCTCGGCGAGCTGGTCCTGGCCCGATTCATCAACCCGAACGGTCTTGCGGCGCAGGGAAGGAATCTTTTTCGCAGGACTCCGGCCTCGGGTGAGCCCTTGCTCGCATCTCCCGGAACTCAGGGCGTCGGCACCCTGAGACAAGGGTTCGTCGAGGCATCGAATGTAGAAGTCGTGAACGAGATGGTGAACATGATCATGGCCCAGCGTGCCTACGAGATCTCCTCCAAGGCGATCCAAACGTCGGACGAAATGCTGCAACTCGCCAACAACCTCAGGTAGTTTCGATGATCTCTCGAACCTTGATCGTCAGCATTCTCATCGGCGCCGGTCTTCGCGCGCCCGCGGCGACGATCGAGGGTTCCAGGATCGCAGCATTGGCCTGCGCCTACATCGATTCGGTCGCCGAAGCCAGCGGACATTCAGACCGGATGGTCAAAGCAACGTCGAATCCCACCGATCGCGTGGCGCCCTCCGTCCGACTTCGCCTGCG
>NYZA01000088.1 GCA_002686955.1 Gemmatimonadota bacterium | reverse complement strand
GCCTCGTGGCGCGCTGGCTCGACCGCTGGGCCCTGCGGCTGGCCGAGAGGCGGCTGGGCTGGATCGACCCGGCCACCCTAAAGCCTTCACCGGCCGACTACCGGGCCATCCTGGTCGACCTCATCAACGGCACACCGGAGTATGAGCTCGAAGAGAACGACGAAAGGGAATGAGCCAGCCGATGCCATCGAAAACCGACAACACTTTTTTGAGCACACTCACGCCGAATGCCGCTGTCGCAGATTTCGGTGCCGAGGCGATCTACGACGACGATGCGGACCGGCCGATGGGTGCGCGCATGCGTCATCGACCCAGCGGCTTCATCCTCGATGTGTTGCGGATGCAATCGGTTCCTCAGGTCTTTCTTTGGGTGAATACGGCCCCCCCCTCGCAGCGAGGGGAACCGCATACTTGCGAGCATCTGCTGCTGGGCAAGGGACGCCGAGGTCGCGCCCACGCGTCACTCGAGGAGATGTCGCTCGGAGAGAGCTCCGCCTTCACGATGCAGACCAAGACCTGCTATCACATACATACGGCCTCGGGGTCGGAGGTCTTCTTCGGCCTACTGGAGAGCCAGCTTCATGCGCTCGTGCACCCCGATTTCAGCGATGAAGAGATCCGGCGCGAAGTGTGTCACCTGGGGCCGGTGACCGATCCGGCGACCGGCACCGTGACGCTCGAAGAAAAGGGCACCGTCTACAGTGAGATGATCAGCACCTACGAGCATCCCTGGACCTTTCTTTCGAATGAGCTGGGTCTACTGCTCTACGGTGAGGATCACCCGTTGGCACGAGATTCCGGCGGACGCCCCGACGCTATCAGAACGATGACGCCGGATCATCTACGCCGCTTTCACGGCGATGCCTATCGTATTTCCAACATGGGGATGATCCTCTGTCTTCCAGATGAAGTATCGCTCGAGGAGGGGATCGAAAAAGTCTCTGGAATCCTCGAGCGCGTCGAGCCCGATGCGCGCACGGCTGGCGATCCGGCCACGGCCGACGATCGCCTCCCCGAGCCGATCCCGGCCGCCGCCGGCACGACCCGATCTGGAACCTATCCGAGCCACAACCCCGATGCTCCCTCCGAGCTCGTCTTCGCTTTCGCGCCGATCAGCGACCTCGAACCGGAGGAGGCCGGCCTGCTCGGCCTCTTCGTGGCCAATCTGGCCTCCGGCGAGACGTCGATTCTCCACTCTCGATTCGTCGATTCCGCGCAGCGCGTGATCGAAACGGGCGCCTCGGCCGCCTTCGGCTGGGTGGACGACAGTTGCGGCCATTCCGTCCATATCGGCTTGCGAAACGTCGACCGCGACACAACCGAGCGCGAGAAGGCGGATCAGGTGGCGACAATCGTCCGCGCTGAGATCGAGAGGATCGCATCGCTTCCTGGCGATTCCGATGAGCTCGCCGAGTTCAATAAGCGCGGGCGCGGGCGGCTGATCCAAAGCCGCCGCGCGGCTCGACACTTTCTCAACACGCCACCGGGGTTTGGCTATAGATCGGCCGGTGCAGGCTGGATGGCCCATCTCGATGAGCTTCGCAAGATCGGTGGATTCCGAAGATCGCTCGCGATGAAGGCGATCCACGACCGGCTCGAACTCTTGCTGGCGGCATCCCGTGGAAATGCTTGGCGAGACCGGCTCCGAAGATGGGGACTCGTCGGTGTTGCTCCCTATGCGGTCAGTGTGTGCCCCGACCCGCGGCTGCTCGAAAAGGAACGGATCGAGAAGGAGAACCGACTCCAATCGGCTCGGGTGGAGCTGGATGCCCGTTTCGAAGCGGAAGGAGAGGATTCGCTCCGCCTCTTCAGGGAGGAGTACGATCTGCGCTCCGATGAGATCGATTCCTCGGCGGAGTCGATCGAAATGCCGCGCTTCGTCGACGATCCCCCGATGACGATCGACGATCATCTCCAATACAGTTGTCGATCGATCTGCGGAGTGCCCACGGTAGAGTCGGTCTTCGACCATATGAGTGGTGCTACAGTCGGTCTGGCCTTTCGACTCGATCGAGTATCCCAAAGGCGCCGGTTCATTGTTTCCTCGCTGGCATCACTTTTGCTCGATGTGGGTGTCATCGACAATGGAAAACCTATCTCTCACACGGAGATGACCGAGGCATTGCGCCGCGAGATCTGGGGGCTCGTTGCCTATTACAGCTCCAGCAGCTCGACCTCGCGCGTGGAGCTGGTGATCAAGGGAGCGGGTACGCGGCCCGACGAGAACGAGAGGGCAATGCACTGGCTGCGTCTCGGGCTCTTTCATCCGGACTGGAGAGCGGAGAATCTGTCGCGAATCCGCGACGTGATCGATGGAGATCTGGCGGCGACACGCGCCACGCCCCGAGGAGCCGAAGAGGGTTGGGTCGGAGGGGTGGAGCTCTCTTGGCGGCGCCAATCCGATCCACTGCAGTTGGGACTGAATTCATACGCGGCGCAAACCTATGATCTGCTTCGGCTGCGTTGGTTGCTTCGCGACGATCCGGGAGGCGTGGCCGATTTCGTTCGTGAGCTGGGAGAAGTAGGCGAACCCTCACGAGAGAGCCTCACCGAGTTGCTCGCATCCCTGACCGAAGAGGGGCAGGCCGGTGAGAGCGGGCGATGGGCGGCCGGTGCTCAGGCACTCGATGCGAGGGGCCGGGCGATGCTCCGGGAGGCCTGTGACGACCTCGGCTACTGCATGACGGAGAGCCCCGATGCGAGCCTGGCGCTGGATTGGGGCGAGATCTGCGCGACGATCGCTACGGAGCTCTGTACGCCCCCCGCCAACGGGCTACGGGAGCTCGAAGAGGCGCTCGCCGAGATCCGGCACCGCGACAACCTGCGTCTCTTCACGGTCGGGGACGAGCCTTCACTCACCGCCATCGAGCAGCCGATCTCGGCGATCATCGGCGAGCTGACCGAAGGCCCTTCCGCCGTGCACGAACACTCCGGAGCCCCCCACATCGTGGCCCGCCTTCGGGCGCGCGGGGCGAACGAAGAGGACTCCCATCCGCTCCATATTGGCGTCGTCAACGCGAGCACCAGCACCGGAGTGATCGTGCACACGGCCCCCTGCGGCCGCTACGCCGACCTGGGACGCGATCAGCTTCTCGACTTTCTCGCCACGCGCCTCTACGGCGGCGGAGGAGCACACAGCCTCTTCATGAAGACGTGGAGCGCCGGTTTGGCCTACTCCAACGGCCTGCGGGACCGTCCGGCGGAAGGACGTCTCGCCTACTACGCGGAGCGCTGCCCCGACCTCGCGCAGACGATCCGCTTCGTGATCGCGGAGCTGAGCACGGCCGACCCAGATCCCTCCCTCGCCGAGTACGCCGTTGCGCAGACCTTCTCGGAATCGCGCGCCGGCGCCCACTACTCGCTGAGGGGAGAGGCGATGGCGGCGGATCTCACCGACGGACGCTTGCCCGGCCAGGTGCGGGCCTACCGCAAGGCGATCTTGCGCCTGCGAGACGAGCTTGGTCCGCCGGCTCTTTTGGCGGAGCTGAAGGCACGGATCGAGGGTGCCTGCGCGAGGGTGCTGCCGGGGCTCGGAGACGCTCCTCCACCCGCGGGTGCGTGCTATGTCGTCATCGGGCCGGAGTCGCAGATGGAATCGTACGAAACCTACCTGAAGAGCACCGACGCGAACGCCCGGCTCCACCGCGTTCATCCCCGAGATTTCTGGATCACCGGCCGATGACCCCGCCCTCGGGCGCGACAACGCTCGCGGTCTTCGATCGCTGGCGGCGCGAACCCTACTCCGTCTTCTTCATCGAGGGGGCGATCCTCGCTTGGGGCGGCGTGCTTCATTGGTTCCTGCACTCGATCGCCCTGCTCCCCGACTACCGACCGGTCTTCCACTCGATCACACAGATTCAAGGCTTTCTGACCTGCTTCGCTCTCGGTTTCCTCTACACGGCGATCCCCGGGCGGACCGGCACCCCGCCCCCGTCGCGCGCGCAGCTTGCTCTCGGGCTGATCGCGCCACCGATCGTCACGATTTCGGGCTGGTACCAGGCGTGGGTTCTTTCGCAGACCACCTGGCTGATTCTGGCGGCGACGCTGCTCTGGTTCGTCGCGAGCCGCTTCGTCGCCCCGGACGCCGGTCGCCGCCCCCCCGCGGGCTTCGTCTGGATCCCCTTCTCGATCCTGCTCGGAGTCACCGGCTCGGCCGCGATCGCCGCGTACGGGATCCGCGGAGGAGAGCCCTTCTGGCTCCATGAGCTCGGTCGCCTGGCACTGCTCCAAGGCTGCTTCCTCGGTCTAGTTTTGGGTGCGGGATCGCTGGCCCTTCCCCTCCTCACACAGGGTCAAGGACCGCCCGACGCGAGCCGGAAAGACCGATGGCGGTGGCCGCTCTATGCCCTGGCCTCCGCCGCCCTCGTCGGATCGTTCTGGCTCGAGGTGTTCGTCTCGGTGAGATTGGCCTACGGCCTGCGTGGCGCCATCGTACTCGCGGTCTTGCTGGAAGGGGCGGGGATCCGGCGCTTTCCAACGGTTCCGGGGCGACACCGGCGGGTGCTCTGGCTCAGCGCCTGGATGCTCCCCGCGGGCTACCTGCTCGGTAGCATCTTTCCCGAGGCGAAGAAGGGCGCGCTCCATATCGGCCTGATCGGCGGTTTCGCGATGATGGCGTTCACGGTCGGCATGCATGTCGCGCTGGCCCACTCCGGGCACCAGCGACTCGTTCGCGGGCGATCCTGGCAGCCGTTGGCGTTCGGAATCTGCTTCATCTCCGCGGCGGTGCTGCGCTTCGCGGCCGACCTCGACCGCGCGCACTTCCTTCAGTGGATCGGCGCGGCCGCACTCCTCTTTCTTGCCGGGACCCTCGCATGGGCCCACCTGCTCGTCCCCCATCTGAATATCCGGGGGGCGGGTGCGCCGGCCGTCGCGGAGAGCAACCCGGTCGATTCGGCGCGATGATTCCCGTCTCGTCCCCCAAGCCGATCGATGTCGTTGTGGTCGGCGCGGGCAGCGCGGGCGCCGCGCTCGCCTGGAAGTTGGCCGCCGAAGAGATCTCGGTGCTGCTCATCGATCGCGCTCCGCGGGAGAAGCTCGGTCGGCCCTGGATCAACGGCGTCGAAGAGCGACTCTTTCCCGCCATCGGGCTGGGGCAAGTGAAGGGCCCGATCCGATTCGCCGATCGTTCCCGCTTCATCATCGAGAGCCCCGCGGGTTACCGGATCACGATCGAGCGACCCAGGGTCGCCGAGATCGACATGCGAGAGCTGAGTTCGGCCCTCCGGAGGAACGCCCTCTTGCTGGGAGCTCGAACCCGCTTCGATACCGATGTGCGACGACTCATCGTCGAGGGGGGCCTGGTTCGCGGTGTGGTCGCGCGGAATCGGGAGGGGGACGAAGAGCAGATTCGGGCGCGCTGCGTGGTGCACGCGGCTGGCCACCGCCCCCTTCCCGGCACCGAGGCGCTGGGAGAGGAGGCTCCCGGCGGCGAGATCGACGACGCCGATCTCTGCATCGCGAGCCAAGAGGTCTACGAGATCGAAGATCCGGCCGCGGCGGAGCGTTTCATGGCCGAGCGAGGGCTGAGACCGCACGACGCGCTCTCTCGGATCGGCGTGCGGGGTGGATACGCCATCTCGAATACCTCGATCGATCTCGACCGGCGCCACGCGTCGTTCCTGAGCGGAGCGATGCTTCATGAAGGGGGCGGTGCCTCACGCGATTTGATAGATGAGTATCGGCGAGATCTAGGCTTCACGGGCAAAAGGCTTTTCGGAGGGAGTGGACTGATCCCGGTCCGCCGCCCGCACGATCGGCTGGTCGGTCCCGGCTACGCCCTGCTCGGTGACGCGGCCGCCCAGGTCTACCCAGCCCACGGCAGCGGAGTGGCCGCCGGCATCCGCGCCGCGCTGCTCTTGGCGAACACGCTCAGCGGCGCTCTCCGCTCGGTCGCGGAGCTCGATTCCGAAGCGCTCTGGCCCTACGCCGCCCTCTTCATGCGCTCGCGCGGAGCCCTCTGCGCCGGCGCCGAGATCGTACGCAAGCTCGCCGAGGGCTTTACGGCCGAGGAGCTGGATCGGCTCGTGGGCGGCGGCCTGATGCGCGCCGATATCAGCCACGAGGTGATCGCCTGCCGCCCGGCGCGAGTGCCGATCGCGCGCCTTCCGGGGCTCTTCATGAAGATCGCCATGGCCGGCGCACTCGGCCGGAAGGTCGCCGCGGCGACCCTGCGATCGAAGTGTCAGGAGCGCCACTACCGTCGCTACCCCGCCCAGTACGATCCGCGCGGGCTCAGAGAATGGGCGGGAATGGCGGCCATGAGGAGCTCGGCCGCTACGCGAATATCGGCATAGCTCTGCCGATTCGAGCAGGGATCGGACCTCGCTTCGCGCGGAAGCATCATATTTTCCCGTCGGTTCGGATGGCACGGCGATTGCGCATGAGCCGATTCGCATGGACTGGGCGCATTCGGCGTCCAGCAAGACCTCGCGAAGGAGAACCACCATGAGCTGCATCAATCGATGGAACACTTCGGCCCTGGCGGCGGCCGGTCTCGCTTTTGGACTGTCTGCACCCGCGGACGAGATCGAGCTCGACGAGGCGGAGATATTTTTCGAGCTAAGGGTCCGCGCAAGAATACCTTGTCATTTGGCATCCCATCTGCACCACATCTCCGGCCGATCGGCGAGCTCCGAAATCCTCGAAATAGCCCGACTATTCCTCCGGTTTCGGAACTCACCGATCGACCAGATCCGCGGCACATCTGGGCGCCAAGATGACAAGTTGTTCTTGCGCGGACCCCTAATCGACACCGAATGACTCGACGGATCGTGGAGCAATTCGATCCGGACCGAATCATCATCTTTGGCTCGCACGCACGGGGCACGGCGGGTCCGGAAAGCGACGTAGATCTCTTGGTCGTCCTACCGATACTCGAACCGGTATCCATGAGCGACGCGGAGGATGCGGTGCGGATCGCGGTGTGTGTCGAGCGCCATGTGCCGGCGCTCCTGGAGTAGCTCCCCGCGCACGCGTTCAAAAGCCCCGGCGGTCCAGCCCCTTCGTGGTTGGCGGCGGTGGGGGGAATGCGTCGATCGCGCGGGCGGGGGAGGGATGGCGCGTATCGCCTCCCCGATCCTCCCCGGATTCAGTCGACATATCCCAAGGTCCGCAGGGTTTCGAGGGTGCGCCGATCGAGGGGCACGTCGATGCGAGCTCCTCGCTCTTGGAAGGCTCCGGCCTTGAAGCGGTCGATCTCTTCGGAGAGCCGGGCGGTGATTTCCGGTTCGCCGGCGGCGAGGTTTCGCTGCTCGGCGCGGTCGTTTCGCAGATCGAAGAGGGCGGGAGAGCGGCCGTCGTGAATCAGCTTCCAGCGGCCATCGAGGACGGCCCAGAGGTGGCGATCCCTTTCCTGTCGATGGGCGAAGACCGGCGGGGCGGAGCGGCCTCGTTCGCCAATGTTGATGTTGGAGGCGAGGCCGTAGGTGGCGTAGCCGGCGGATCGCAGGAGCTCGGCGAGGGTGGGGATGCGCTCGGGAAAGCGGTCGAGGGCGAGGGTCGAGGCGCCGAGGCGATCGACTTCACGGGTGCGGGCCTGGTGCGCCATGAAGCCTTCGACTATGCCGTGATCGGTCGGGTAGCGGCCGGTGACGAGGGAGGCGGTGGCCGGGGCGGTCCAGGTCGAGGCGGAGAAGGCGTTTTCGAAGACGGCGGAGCGGGTGGAGAGCTCGGAGAGAAAGGGGGCGGTCTCGCGTGGATAGCCGAGAAAGCTCAAATGATCGGCGCGCAGGGTGTCGATGAGGATTAGGACTAATGTCGGGGCGGGCGCGGGCGCGAGAACAGGCGCCCGGAATCGCCGAGAGTCCGAGAATGAGTGTGAAGAACCGGAGAAGACGACGCCGATGGGCTGACAAGTAGGCCGATCCTCGCTCTGCGACTTCAGTTGAGCAATCCTGACAATGAAGCTACCATCTCCCAATGGTCGGAATCGATTTACACAACGGTGAGATCAAGGGCCGGGTGATCGCGGTCGAGGGTCTCGATGGATCGGGCAAGTCGACCCAGATCTATCTGCTGAAGCGTTGGCTCGAGATGACGGGCCATCGCGTCTGGTTCACGGAGTGGAATTCGTCGGAGCTGGTGAGGGGCGCGACGAAGAAGGCGAAGAAGGGGAACGCGCTGACGCCGACCACTTTCTCGCTCATACACTGCACCGATTTCGCGGATCGTTTCGAGCGCCAGATGCTGCCGCTCCTGCGCGCGGGATATTTCGTGCTTTGCGATCGCTATGTCTACACGGCGTACGCCCGCGACGGCGTGCGGGGTGTGCCCGACGATTGGCTGCGCAACCTCTACTCTTTCGCGCCGGAGCCGGCGATCACCTTCTACTTCCGCCCCCCCCTGAAGACCGCCCTCGACCGGATTCTGGTCGGGCGTCCGAGGCTGAAGTTCCACGAGGCGGGCATGGATCTCGGGCTCAGCACGGAGCGCACCGACAGCTTCAAGATGTACCAGGGCAAGATCATGGAGGCCTATGAGGCGATGTGCGGCGAGTTCGAGTTCGAGATCGTCAACGGGGCGCTGCCGGTCGAAGAGCAGCAGCGCCAGGTGCGCTCCATTGTCTCCGAGCGTCTGGATCTCGGCTCGCTGAAGATCGAGGCGACCGAATGAAGAAGTTCTTCGGTTCGCCCATGGCGGGAATCGCGACCGATGCGTTGTCGGGGCCCTTCATTGTGATGGAGGGGGCGGACGGCTCGGGGCGCTCGACGCATATTCAGCTTCTGAAGAGCGCGCTCGAGAAGGACGGCTACGCGGTCGTCGACATCGGGCTGCTCAACTCCGAACTGGTGGCGAACGAATTCGCTTCGGCCCGGGAGGGGACGCTGCTGGGGCCGCTGACGCGAGGGCTCTTCTACGCGACCGATCTCGCCGATCAGATGGAAAAGTCGATCGTGCCGGCGCTGCTCAGCGGCATGGTGGTGCTCTGCGACCGCTACGTCTACACCTTGATCGTGCGCGATCTGGCCCGCGGGGCGAAACTGGACTGGCTGCGGGCGGTGTACGGATTCGCGCTGGTGCCGGACGCCGTGGTCTACCTCGAGGTCGCGCCGAAGACTCTGGCGCGTCGAGTGCTCGCGCGGGACGGGCATATGGAGTACTGGGAGTCGGGCATGGATATGGGGCTCTCGCGAGATCGCTATCTGTCGTTCATCCGCTATCAGGAGCGGATCGCGCGCGCCTTCGATGAGCTCGACGAGCGCTTCCACTTCAAGAAGCTCGACGGCGAGCGGCCGGTCGAAGTGGTGCAGGAAGAGCTGCGGGCCTACGTGCGGCCGATCGTGAGGTCGATCGCGGCGGGGTAGGCGGCGGATCCTGGCTGTCCAACAGACTTGACTCGGCCATGACACACCCTTGTTTTGGCCACGCTCTCCCCCTCTTCTTCTTCAGTGTCCGACAACCCGGCGCCCCGGCTCGTTCATCGGGTCGGGCGCCGGCTCGCGCCGCGTTCCGCGATCGGGCCGGTTCTCGGGCGATCCCGTGTTTCCGGCGAGGGCGTTCTCGCGCACGCCCAGCACAGTGCCGAGGAATAGAAAAACCACCGTGTCGGCGTAGTTCATCGCGGTCATATCGGTGAAGAGCGACTGACCGTAGAAGCCGATCATTCCGCAGGCCGCGGCGATGACGAAGGGGCGCATCGGCTCGAGGCCCATCTGTGGCAGGTCTTCTCGGAAGCGGTTGAGCTCGCCGATCATCGTCCAGAGAAAGCGACAGTAGAGCACGAGACCCACGACGCCCATCGCTATGGTCATGCGCAGGAATTCGTTGTGAGGGGTGGTGTTGGACAGGTAGTAGCGGCGCCCGATGAGCTCCAGGCGAGGGACCAGATCTTGTGTCTTTAGGAAGGGATAGGTGTCGAAGCCGTAGCCGTGGCCGATCAGAGGGCTAGCCTTGATGAAGTAGAAGCTGGTTACCCACATGCCGAAACGCTCGAAGATCGAGCCGATGTTGAGGATGCGATTGTCGGGGTTCGACATGGCGATCGGGATGGCCACCGCCACCCCCAACACTCCCAGGGCACTGCCCACCAGCATCGCCTTGCGCAGCCTCGGAAACCAGAGCCATAGCAGGGGGGCGCAGAGCAAGAAGGCGAAGTAGACCGAGCGCGTGTAGGTCACCAGGGCGCCGACCGAACAGAAGAGAAGTGCCGAGATCGCCAAAGTGCGTGCCGGCAGCTTCCTCTCGGTGAGGAGCAGGAAGAAGCCGAGCACGATCCCCTGAATCATCGAAACGCCGAGCGTGATCGAGTTGCCCATCGGACCGCCCGCCCGATTGACCTGCAGATTGTGCAGTCCACCGATCTCGACGAGCGCCAATC
>NYZA01000087.1 GCA_002686955.1 Gemmatimonadota bacterium | reverse complement strand
GGGTCGGTCGGGTGCTCGATCGGCAATGAGCTCTCGTACGAGAGAGCGTTCGGATTGTTCGCGTCGCCCAGCATTCGATGAATCAATGCCGCGCCGAAGAAGCCCGGCTTCTTAATCCCGGCCGCACGGTGACGGGCACAACCGGGTGTGTCGGACGCTATGATATCTTCGTCATCGTACTCGCAGTGGTCCTCCCACGCCATGTGGAGCCCATCTACGTAGCCGGTCGAAAGCGCCAGGAGCAGGGTTCGTTCGAGGTAGTTCGCCTGAGCCTCGGGGGGATTCGAGACCGGGTGGAAGGGGCCGTCCACAGCCTTGATCGTCGTCTCGTCCAGCATGACCCTCACGGGATCGATGCCCCAGAAACGCCCGAGCGAGAAAAGCGACGCGCTGGCATCGAAAGCGCCGGAGTAGTCGTCTCGACTGAACTCTCCCGGGTCGGAGAGAAAGCGGGTCTCGGGGCCGAGGACGACCTGGAAGTGTGCGGCGATCGCGTCGTTCTGGTATTCCTCGCCTGCCTGCCCGCCCCCGTAGCACATCAGAGCCCAATGGCGTTCGAGGGGGGTCATCGGGTTGTCTCGGCGCTCGATGCCACCGTCCACTCTGGGAGGATGCTTGACTCCGTTCACCCCGCCGATGTACACGGGTGAACGGGGGCCCGAGCCTTGCAGCTCGATCGTCTTCGCCTTGGCCAGCCGGAAGAGCTCGATGATGTTCCAGGGGAAGAGCCCGCGCGTGAAGGGCTCGTTGAAGATCATCCACTTCTCGAAATAGGCGTCGAGAAGATCCGGCTCGTCGATCCCGGGACAACCATCGCCATATCTGCTGACGTCGTAGGTGCAGAAGGTCTTCGCGACCCACTCCGGCCAAAGATCGATTATTCTCATATTTGGATCCAGCCCGATTGTCCACCCATCGTTGACGTCGTACGCGAAAACACCCTCGTGCGTGAAGTAGTCGCCGGTCCATTCGTTCCTTTCATCGTCCGGCGAATCTTCGTCCCACTCCGCCGCCGAGGGTCCGTAGATGTCGAATCGCCCGATCTGGCTCATGAACTGATTCGGGGGGTCGGTTTTGCCGTACTGGCGCGCCCACCAGTCGAAATGACCGGTGACGGGCGAGTCGCAACCCTCTGCGCTTTGCCAAATCAGTTTCGAGAACCGGAGCTCGAACTCTCCATCAGCATCCGGCATGGTGCTCAGATCGAACCACCCCATCTTGCCGTTGGCGTGGCGAACCCAGCCGCACCCGGTCTCATCCGTCGCCTGCACGATCCGCTCTAGCGCGGCCTCCTCCCCCTCACACACCCCGGTGATATTCGTCAGGATCGGACCGAGAATCCGCTCCGCGATCGTATAGTCGGCATCGCCGTCACGCGGCGGCAAGGTCGGAACGACCGCCGCTAGCGCGAGGTTGAGGGGGGGCAAGAATCAGGCCGAAAACGCTTGTGGCGAACCACTTCGATGCACAATTCATTATTTGCTCCTCATACTCTCAGAGTCGGTCCCGCCAATCCCTTCCAGGCGATCGTTCGGATCGCGCCACGTCTCATTGGCCGTGATCTTCATCGCCCGAGATCGGAGGCCGAGCCCCGGTTCGGATCCGTCGAGGGAATCGAACGAGATCGATGGTAGGCGGGTGTTTGAAAGGGTGCAAGGGGGCTCGATCTTCCAGAATCCGCCACCTGATGTGCGCTTCGCCAGGCGCCTCTTGACCTTTGTCGGATGTGGAACGAGTCGTCTTCACGCCCCCTTTGCCGTGCTCTGCTTCGCGCTCACGCGACCGGAAAACCGGCCGGAGCGCGATGGTGGGTCCCAATGCGAGGATGTCGCGCCCAGTCCCATTTCCGGCGAACGTCCCCGGCCTCGACTCACCCGCGTTCTCTCGTCGGGCCACTCGCGAGCTTGCGGCTCTGTCGAAGCCTCGAGACTGCGAACAATTACTTTTGTCCATCTCGATCAGCGGTTAGCATCTCCGCTTTCAGTTCCTATGCTTGCGAGCCGATGATCAATCCGTGGTCCTCGAAGCCAGGCCGGCTCACCGCTCTGAGTCCACGAACCGCTCGCGCACGCCGCAGACCGCAGTTCGCGACCGCCATGGGTTGGCGCGTCGGCCCCAAATCTTGAATCGCCACGAGAGGGTTTGAGTTGAAACGAATTGCTCGCGCCGCGTCGATCGCGGCTCTTCTCGGTCTTGTCATTCCCCTGCCCGCGACTGCCTATGTCGGTCCCGGTGCCGGGTTTGCGTTTGCCGGTTCCCTCTTTTTCTTCCTGGGCGCGGTTCTTCTGGCGCTGGCGACGATCCTCTTCTTCCCGATCCGGATGGCCTGGGTCGCGCTCAAGCGCCGCCGGAAAGGGACGGGAGCCGCGATGGTCCGTCGCGTCATCGTCATGGGTTTCGATGGGCTCGATCCCGATCTTGTCCGGAAATACGTTGCCGAAGGCAGAATGTCGAACTTCAAGCGTCTGGGCGAACAGGGATTCTCTTCGAAGCTGTCAACGACCTTCCCCTCGATCTCGCCCGTGGCCTGGTCCTCCTTCATCACCGGCTGCAGCCCTGCCAAGCACAACATCTTCGATTTCCTGGCCCGGGACCGCCGCACCTACCTACCCGATCTTTCTTCGGCGCAGATCACTTCACCCAAGAAGGTGCTCAAGCTCGGCAAGTATCGCTTCCCCCTCGAGAAGCCCGGTATCAAGCTCTTGCGCAAAGGGAAGTCGTTCTGGAAGCAACTCGGCGAGCACGGCGTCTTCTCGGCGATCCTGCGGGTGCCGATCACCTTTCCGGCCGAGGAGTTCGACGGCGTGCAGCTCGCCGCGATGTGCGCGCCCGATCTCAAGGGCACGCAGGGCAGCTTCACCTCGTTCAGCACGAATCCCGAGGACTCCGCGACCACCGGTGGCGAGCGGATCAAGATCACCCGCGAAGGGGACGTCATCAAAGGGGCGATTCCCGGCCCGGCGAACTCGCTGGTCGAGGGGAGCCCTCAGCTCGAGATCCCCTTCACGATCAAGGTCGATTCGGCGCGACAGAGCGCCGTGGTCGAGCTGGGTACGGGTGACACGATCCACCTCGAAAGGGGGAAGTACTCCGATTGGGTTCGGCTCAGCTACAGCGCCGGACTGGGGCAGAAGGTCCACGGCATCGCGCGTCTTCTGATCACTTCGATCGAGCCGACCTTCAACCTCTATATGACTCCGATCAACATCGATCCGGAGAACCCCGCGCTGCCGATCTCGCACCCGTTGGTCTATTCGATCTACCTCTCGAAGGCGCTCGGATCGTTCGCGACGCTGGGCCTGGCCGAGGACACCTGGGCGCTGAACGAACGTGTCATCAACGAGGACCAGTTCCTGGAGCAGACCTACCTGATCCACGAGGAGCGGGAGAAGATGTTCTGGTCGGAGTTGGACAAGGTTCGCAAGGGGTTGGTCGTTTGCGTTTTCGATGCGACCGACCGCATTCAGCACATGTTCTACCGTTTCATCCAGGACGGCCATCCCGCCGCCCGCGGGTTCGATGTGGAGAAGTACCAACACGCCATCCGCGACATCTACGAGCGGGCCGACAAGCTGGTGGGTGAGGTGCTCGATCGGCGCAAGGAGGACGAAGAGCTTTTCGTGCTCTCCGATCACGGTTTCAAGAGCTTCCATCGGGGCCTCAACGTCAACAGCTGGCTGAGAGATCAGGGTTATCTCGTTCTGCGCGAGGGGAAGACCGAGGGGCGCGACTGGTTCGTCGACGTCGATTGGGAGAAGACGCGCGCCTTCGGGCTCGGGCTGGCCGGTCTCTTTCTGAATATCAAAGGACGCGAATCGAAAGGGATCGTCGAGCCGGGCGAAGAGGCGAAGGCTCTCAAGGCCGAGATCATCGAGAAGCTGCGAGAGCTCAGGGATCCCGAATACGACAACGAACAGGTCGTGGTCGATGCGTGGGATCGGGACGATTGCTACGGTCCCGGCCCCTTCGTGGAGAACGCCCCCGATGTGCTGATCGGCTACAACAAGGGGTACCGCGTGTCGTGGGAATCGGTGACCGGCAAGATCCTCGAAGAGGCTCTGGTGGACAACACGAAGGCCTGGAGCGGCGATCACTGCATCGATCCGCGCCTGGTGCCCGGTGTGCTCTACAGCACGCGCAAGCTCGACTGCGAGAACCCACGCATCATCGATCTGGCCCCAACGGTGCTGGAGCTTTTCGGTGTCGCGAAGACGCCGCAGATGGAGGGGCTCTCCCTCCTGGGGCCGACTCGAATCGATCCTACGCTGCTCCCGAGCGGCAAACCGATCGACTCTCGAACCGCAAATGTGTAGTTACAAACTGAACCGGAGCGGGGCGGAGACGGTTCCAGTCCGCCGCCCGGGAAAGGGTAGCAGCATCGTGAGTAAAGGTACAAAGTTCGCTCTTCTCCTCGCCGGCTCGGTCATTGCCATTCCCGGCGTCGCTTCGGCGCAGAAGGTCTTTCTGCTGGGCGTCGACGGATGCGATCCGAACCTGCTTCGGCAGTATATGGACGAGGGCCTTCTGCCGAACTACAAGCGGCTGGCCGATGGGGGCAGCTTCATGCCCTGCGAGACCTCCATGCCTCCACAGAGCCCCGTGGCCTGGTCCAGCGTGATCACCGGACTCGATCCGGGCGGACACGGGATCTTCGACTTCATCCACCGCCGCCCGGAAAGTTACCTGCCCTTTCTGTCGACATCGGAAGCCAGGCCCCCGGAGAACACCGTCGAGCTCTTTGGCTACACACTTCCGATCCCGCTCTACTCCACCCCCGCTGAAACGGTGAATCTCCGCAAGGGAGTGCCTTTCTGGGACTACGTCGCGCAAGCTGGATTCGAGACGACGATCTTCAAGATGCCGGCGAACTACCCCCCCAGCGATTTCGGCACGGGGCGCGCGATCTCCGATATGGGCACACCGGATGTGATCGGCACCTACGGCACCTTCAGCTACTACACCGACGTCGACACGAAGAAGCCGGTGAAGGAGATCTCAGCCGGCAACATCCATCGCGTAGAGATCGTGGACGACTACTTCGAAGCCGAGATCCTCGGGCCGCCCGATTCCTTCCGATCCGACAGCCACGAAACCCCGTGCCGATTCGAAGCGATTCTGGATCGCAACAGCGAGACCGCCGCGATCACCGTCGGAGGCGAGCGGGTGCTCCTGCGCGAGGGGGAGTGGAGCGACTGGGTCGTCATACCTTTCGAGTTTTCGCTGATGCAGAGCATGCAGGGGATCGCCCGTTTCTACCTGCAAGAGGTCTCGCCAAATTTCCGTCTCTACGTCTCCCCCGTGAATTTCGATCCCTGCGCGGACGCGGGGGCTACGACGACGCCCTCCGATTACGCCGAGGAGCTCTGCGAGAAGATCGGGCGCTTCTACACTCAGGGCATGCCCGAAGAGACGAAGGCTCTCGAA
This sequence comes from Gemmatimonadota bacterium, assembly GCA_002686955.1. GTDB lineage: Bacteria. Next base: position 6,835 of record NYZA01000087.1, on the reverse strand, counting down.
GGGTGGATCTTCAGCAACGAGGAGTTTTTGCAGCAGCGACGAATTGTCTTCGATGAGCGTCGATTGCAGCTCGACGTGGTGCTGGACGAGTATCGCGCCAGAGAGAATGGGATGACTTTCTTCTATTTCGGCTCGGTCGACCAGACCTCGCATATGATGTGGCGAACGATGGACGAAACCCACCCGGCCCGACTTCCGGAGGACGCGGCGAGCGCCGCGGGGATCCGAGATACCTACGTTCTAACGGACGAAGCGATCGGCAAGGTGATCGATGCCGTGGGCGACGAGGGTACGCTGATCCTGATCTCCGACCACGGCTTCTCGCCCTGGCACCGCTCCGTGCACCTGAACACCTGGCTCAAAGAGAATGGCTACTTGGCCGTCACCGATCCGAACAACTACGGAGAGGGGGAGTTCCTTTCCGAGGTGAATTTCTGGAAGACCAAGGCGTACGCGATCGGCATCAACAGCCTATACATCAACCAACGCGGTCGCGAAGGGAAGGGAACCGTGAGCGCGGGCGCGGCGAAAGAAGCACTGATGAGCGAGCTGGTGGAGAAGCTCGAAGCCGCCGTCGATCCGGAATCCGGCGCGCGCGTTTTCGAAAAGGTGTACCGACGTGAGGAGATCTATCACGGTGCTCATGTCGAAAACGCTCCGGATCTCTTGGTCGGGTACGGCTGGGGCTATCGTGGCTCCGACGAGTCGGCCAAGGGCCAGGTCGTCAACGGTTCGTTCGTGGCGATGAACGACGACAAGAAATGGACGGGCGACCACTGCGTGGACTACACGCTGGTGCCCGGCGTCATCCTGAGCAACAAGAAAATCAAGAAGAGCGATCCCGCACTGGTCGATATCGCTCCGACGGTTCTTTCGGAGATGGGCATCGCGGTGCCCTCCGATATGGTCGGGGAATCGGTTTTCTAGTTTTCATTCGGCGGCGAGCCGCCGCAACGAGGAGAAGAACATGTTTGGTGGAACCAAGATCAAGATCGACAAAGACCTGCTCGAGAAGGCCGAAAAGGCGGCGAGTGTCGGTGGCTACGCTTCGGTGGGCGAATTCATCCACCACGTGCTGGAGCGCGAGCTCTCACACTTCGACGATGCGGCTTCGGACGAGGAGATCAAGGCCAAGCTCAAAGGGCTGGGCTACATCAGCTAGAACTCCGACGCTAGAACTCCGAATCGAGCGGCCCCCGGAAGGGTGGCTCGGACATGTGAGAATCGATCATGGCTCTTGTCGCGAACTTGATGACGCCCCTTTTCGACCTGCTCTTTCTTCCCTTCGGTTGGTCGGTCCTCACGGGGATCACGGTGTGGTCGGTCGTCATGGGCGTCGTCTTTCTCAAGGCGTATGCCCTGGCGACGAATCAGCTCGCGATCAAAGATGTAAAACGGCGCATGAGTGCCGCCGTTCTCGAAGTGCGTCTATTTCAGCAAGACATCGCCGTACTCTTGCGGGCACAGGGCAAGCTCTTCGGCGCGGTTGGCGGCTACACGTGGCAGGCCGGGAGATCGATAGTGCTTCTGCTGCCGGTCGCGCTCTTGCTGATCGCGCAGTTCGTCATTCGCTGGGATGTGCTGCCCCTCACTCCGAACACCACCACCGAGGTGAGCGTACGGATGGGTGAAGACGCCCCCCGCGCATCTCAGGCACCTTCACTGAGCACCAGCTCCGGCCTCGAGGTCACCGGAGATCCCTTCCGCGTGGCAAGAACCGAATTCGTTTACAAGATCAAGACCCGGCGGGGCGGGGCCCACGAGCTCACTCTCACCCACGGCGACGAAGCGATCACTATGCCGATCTATGTCGGCGCGTCGGACGCTCCGAAGCGGCTCTACCACAGAATGACCAAGAACAACTTCGAGGACGATTTCCTCTATCCGGGGGGACCGCGCTTCGATGCCGAGTCTCATTTCGACGTGGTCGAAGTCGAATACCCCCACGTGGAATCGGTGCTCGGCGTGGGGAATTGGGGCGGGCTGCCGGCCGCTCTCTGGTACTTCTGCATCGTTTCGCTCATCAGCGGCTTCGCGCTGAAGAACAAGATGGGCGTGGAGCTTTAGGCAGAGATCGATCAAACGAGCGACACTCCATCGACGTTCGCCGGTATCTCTACATCGAGAAGCCGGAGCATCGTCGGCATCACATCACAAATGTGGGGTGTCGCTTTCTCGATCTCGTGCCCGCGCACGAAGATATGCGCACCATGCTGCGTATGCATGCCGGTGAACTGTTTGTTGCCGAAGAGCTCGGTCTCGCGCGTGGCGCCCTTCATGTCGTAGCCGTCGTGGGGCACGCAGACCAGATCGGGAGATTGCTGTAGGTAGGGACCGTCGTACAGATCTTCCTTGCGACGGACCGATCGGATCACGGGCGCGTCGTTGTTGCCGGGATCGCTCAGTGCCCCGAGCTTGGTTTCGATCTCGTCGCGCAAGGCGCGGTAGTCCTCCGGCGCGACGCAGCCCGCCGGGTGACGCCCTTTGACATGCAGGTAGATCCGGCCGGGGTCGAGACAGAATGCGCGGCTCTCGGGCGCCATCGCCTGCATATCGGTGCGATCCGCGGGGGCGACCTTCCATTTCAAATAGCCCTGCTGTTCGAGCCAGCAGTTCAGGTAGACCTCGTGGCGAAGGTCGGTGAAGCCGTGGTCGCTCATGACCATGAGCGGATGATCCTCGCCGATGGCTCGGTCGATCTCGCCGATCAGCCGATCGACCGCCCGGTAGTAGTCGAGAAAATCCTGGTGGTGGGCGTGCTCCGGATCGCTGTAGGCGGTCCACAGAAAATGCTGCAGGCGATCGGTGCCGGTGATCGCGGCGACGAAAAGATCCCAACTCTCTTTTTCGAGAAGATGGAAGATCGCTTCGCGCCGTGCCCGAAGCACATCATGGAGCTCCTCGAAGAAGATATCCCAGCCCTCGGCCGCCTTGCGCGCGTCGACGTCGGTCCGGTAGCCGATCTTCTTCAGAAAGGGAAGATGCGCGGCCGGGAAGGTCGCCTTGGCGAGATCGATGGCGACGAATCCGGAGATCAGCGCGCCGCTCATCGGCCGAGCCGGGTACGAGCCCGGGATATTCAGGATCACGGAACGTTTCCCTTTGGCCCCGAGCACCGCCCAGATCGGGGAGCCCTTGAGATGCTGGAAGTTAGGGAAATATGTCTTGTAGGATGCCGGCTTCAGATCGGTGAAGCCGAAAATCTGGTGCTTGGCGGGGTTGGTGCCGGTCATCCAGGTCGACCAGGCCACCGATGAGATATCGGGAATCGTGGTTTCCATCCGGCGCGAGGAGCCCTGCTCGAGGATGCGGGCGTAGTTCTCCATGACCCCTTCGCCGGCTAGTGTCTCCAGCAGTGTATGGGGAGTGCCGTCGAGCCCGAGGAAGAAGAGCTTCGGGCTCTTTCGGCCGAAGACGCGCTTCAAGATGTTCATCGATTTCGATTCCTGCTGGTGGCCCTTGTCGAGAAGGCGGAATCGTATCATTCCGGCGGAAGTGGAATCGCCGGCACGGAGGATCTACTCTTCCGCCCATGAATTCGACAGTCAAAGGTCTTCTCGATTTCGGACCCCTTCTGATTTTCTTCTTCGCGAACGCCCGGTGGGGCATCGTGGCGGCCACTGCCGCGTTCATGATCGCGATCACGATCGCGCTCGCGGTCTCGTACTGGAAGACCCGCAAGGTTTCCACCATGCAGCTGGTGACCGCCGTGGTGGTGCTGGTCTTCGGAGGCATGACGGTGGCCTTTCGAGACGAGACCTTCATCAAGCTGAAACCCACGATCGTCAACGCCCTTTTCGGTGTCATCCTCTTGGGGGGAGTCTTACGAGGAAGGGCACTGCTCCAGCCGATTCTGGGATCGGTGATGAAGATGAGCGATGAGGGCTGGCGCCTGCTCAGCATCCGTTGGGGCTTCTTCTTCCTGACCATGGCCGCCGTGAACGAGGCGGTCTGGCGCAACGTCTCGACCGACGCATGGGTGACCTTCAAGGTGTTCGGCTTCCTGCCGCTCACCCTGCTCTTCACGATGAGCCAGATCCCCCTGATATCCAAGCACGCGATCGAGGAGGAGGGGGTTCAGATCTGATCGGGCCGGATCACCCCTTCGACGGTCCATTCCCCCGCCAGACCGGAGGCCTCCGCCCAGTCGGCCGTGTTGTCGATGCTGAGCAACACCGCGGTCGCGGTGCCGAAGCCGATCGAGCTTCGGGACAAGATCCGCACCGCCCATTCCATGTCCGGGTTGTGGCCGACCACCATCGCGGCGCCGACGCTCGGCTCGAGACCCGATAGAGAGTCGAGAATCGCGGAGGCGCCGTCGGAATAGAGGGCGGGATCGAGCGTGATCTCCACCCCGTCCCCAAAGGCCCCGAGCAGCAGCTTCGCCGTCTCTCTCGCCCGGCGGGCGTCGCTGCTCACGATCTGCTCCGGTTCCCAGCCGAGTGCAACGAGCCGTTCCGCCACCCTGGGCGCGTCTCGCCGGCCACGGGCCGAAAGCGGCCGATCGCGATCGTGGTGATCCGGCCGCTTCCAGGAGCTCTTGGCGTGCCGCAACAGCACGAGTCGGCGAGAGATCGTCTTCATCCGGGGCAACGCTCGCCGAGCCGCGGCATCAGCTCCACCAGATTGCAGGGGCGGTGGCGGATGTCGAGCTGCCACCGCAGGATCTTGTCCCACCCGTCCTTGCACGCACCGGTGGAGCCGGGAAGAGCGAAGAGGTAGGTCTCTCGCGCGACGCCGCCGATCGCTCTGGATTGCATGGCCGAGGTGCCGATCGATGGGAAGCTCAGCGACCGGAAGAGCTCGCCGAAGCCGGGCAGGATCTTGTCGCAGACCCGCTCCATCGCTTCGGGGGTCAGGTCGCGGCCGGTGATGCCGGTGCCGCCGGTTGTGATGACCACCTGAATCTCCGGAGCGGCGACCCACTCCCGCAGCCGAGCCTCTATCGCGTCGGGATCGTCGCGCACGATCGCCCGCGCCGCCAGCTCGTGCCCCGCCGCCTCGACACGGGCAGCGAGAAGATCGCCGGAGCGGTCGTCCGCGGCGCCGCGGCTGTCGGAGACGGTCAGCAGGGCGATTCGCACCGGGAGGAAAGAGATCGACGCGTCGAGGCGGGCGAGATCGGCCTCGCCGGTAGTGGAATCTGATTCGGCGCGTGTTTCGAGCGGAGCCATGGAATCTCAGCCGCTGAAGGGGAGTCGGGAGGGGACGATAGCGCATATCGCCCCCCCATCTCTCCTCTTCGACTCTACCCCGAACAGACCTCGCAGATCCTGCCCTCGGCATCGTAGATCCGAACGCCCCAGCGAACGATCGAGCCGGTATCGGCGCCGGCGTGGTCGATCACGCGCAGGCTCCAGGTGCCCGCCGCGGACTCGCCCGAGAGTGCGCTGAGCGCCTCGAGTGGGTGCCCGAAGCCCTCGTACCAGGGGGTCGTATCGGCGCAGTGGTTGTTCAAGTCGAGCGGCGAGGCGTCGGAAAAGACGACCCTCATATCGTCGTCATTGCAGCCGGTTCCGCCGGCGCGATCGAGCAGGGTCACGGTCGTTCCATCAGGGCTGATCACCTCGACCTCGAGATCGCCGACCCAGGTGTGCTCGATCTCGAGCCCGACCCAGACGCGGTCGATCGTACCGCCCGCCGCCACGTTCATCGAGCTGGTGGCGCCGCCCGGGTAGTCGTCGGGGATCGACTTGGGCACGTCGATCGACTCGAAGGTGCCGAGCGGCGGACCGTCGCGTCCGACCTGCTGCGAGAAGGTGGTCGAAGCGGTTCCCTGATCGAACTGGGTGTCGAGCTGGAATTCGAGCACGGCGTCGCAGGTAACGCTCTGATCGAGCTCCACCAGGAAGTGGGGCGACTCGCTGATCGCCTCGGTCCCTTGCGGAATGTCGGGCCAGGAGGCGATCCCGTCGAGAACGGTCACGCCGCCGCTCAGCGCCGTGAGCTGCCCCTGAATGTTCGTGACGTCGCCGTTGACCGCCAGGAGTTGCGCGCCCACATAGATCTGCTCACCCGGCTCCCAGACGCCGTTGGTGACGGTGTCGCAGTAGTCGCGGCTGCCGAAGGCGGAGAGGGCGGTCGTCGGTGTGGGCGGATGGGGATCGGCGGTGTCGACCGTGCGAATGCCGGTGTTGTAAGGGTCGAGCCAGTCCTTGATGCGGCTGCTGGCCGAAGATCCGCGGTCCCACGACTCGGAGAACTGTCCGTACCAGTCGGGTGTGATGCTGGTGCAGGACGCGTAGCCGCCGTGGAGCTGCCCGATCAATCGGTGGTTCGGATCCCAGATCCCGGAGCCGGAGGAGCCTGGCTCGGTCGTTCCCACCTCCCAGTCATTCACCTGCCAGTGGCTGTGGTTGTTCGGAAGGTTGCCGAGGTAGGACTCGCTGATCAGCGCGTCGTCGTTGAAGCTGATCGCCTTCTCGTCGGTTCCGGGGTGGTGGATCGCGACGCAGGAGGAGGGGACGTCGCCGGTCGCGTCGAAGCCGGAGTAGGCGACCTGCCAGGCGGGATCGGGATCATCGTCGAGCTCGATGAGGGTGAAGTCGGAGAAGGAGTTGCCGGAGCGCCAGGTCGAACCGGACTGGTTGTCGGCGAGGCTACCGCCCGAGAGCATGCCGCAGGAGGGCGATTCGAAGTTCCAATAGACGACGACGCTCTGGTCGTTGCCGGTGCTGATGCCGCAGTGGTTGGCGGTGAGGAAGTAGTGGCGGAACTCCTCGGAGACCATGTTCATCATCTGGCCGCTGCACATGAACCAGCCGCTGATCGAGTAGACCCCTTCGCTGCGGATCTCCTGCCTCCAGGGGTCGCCCTCGGGGCAGACGACGTCGAT
>NYZA01000086.1 GCA_002686955.1 Gemmatimonadota bacterium | reverse complement strand
TGCACGTCGCACAAAGCGAAACGGGGGGAAGTGCTGCCAGGGTGCGGAGATGCGCCGCCACAGCAGAAAGTTGGTGAGATATGCGGGCTAGAGCGAAACAGGCTGTCTTCCGCATCACCGCATCTCCAGAGCGATCGGGCTGAGAAGGCGAAAGTTCTCGACGTTGCTCCAGTAGCTCAGATCGGGCAGTCGGGTCGAGGCTCCCGCTTCGCGGACCAGTTCCACGAGACCTCGCTTCTCCGGAAGGAACTCGATGCGATAGAAGCCGGCGATCCCGGCCAGTCCCGCAGCCTGATCCAGTGCGTCATCGAGCCCGCCGATGCAGTCGACGAGGCCGAGATCCAGGGAGGTTTCCGCGCTGAAGATCCGCCCCTGACCGGCGGCGTCGACCTCCTCGTAGGAGAGCTCTCTTCCCTCGGCGACGCGGTTCACGAATCGTTCGTAGAATCGCTCGTTCGAGTCGCGCAAGAGGCTGCGCTGAGCATCGGTGAAGGGGCTGAAATCGGAGTAGAAAGAGGCGTTGCGCCCCATGTCGACCCTCTCCTTGCGCAGGCCCAGCTTCTCGTAGAGCCCCCGGAGGACGAACTTGCCGGAGTAGACGCCGATCGATCCGATGACGCACGATGGGTTCGCGACGATCCGATCGGCACGGGCGCTGATGTAGTAGCCGCCGCTCGCCGCGACACTCGCCACTGATACGACCACCGGCTTGCCGGAGGCCTGGAGGCGATCGACCTCGCGGGCGATCTCGCCGGCGGCCAGGGCGGATCCTCCGGGGCTGTCGACTCGGAGCACGACGGCCGCGACGGATGGATCGCCCCTGGCTTCGGCCAATGCGTCGACGATGGTGTGCGACCCGAGCAGGCGAGTGCCCGAAATCAGCTCGTCGCGACTCTCCCCTTGAACCATGTTGCCGGCGGCGATCAGAACGGCGACGACCGGATCGGGGGTGGACCAAGCGCGGTGGGCGTACCGACGGGTGGCCGGATCGACGGTCTCGGTGTCGTTCGAATCGCGCCCCGCGAGGCGACGGGCCGCTCCGATCGCCACTTCGCGGTCCCCGAGTCGATCGACCAGCTTTCGCTCGAGCGCGACCGGCGCGGGGATGAAACCCTCGTCTATCGCCATCTCGAGCTCGTCGGCACTCATCCCCCGCGAAGATGCAATATCGTCGAGCATCTTGCCGTCGATATCTTCGAGGAGGCTCTCGAGCTGCTCGCGAAAGGGGTCCGACATTCCCTGCCGTGTGTAGCTCTCGACGGCCGATTTGTACGGACCGATCCGCTCGAAATCCGCCTCGATGCCGAACTGCTCGAAGGCACCGCCGAAGAAGAGCACCTCCGCGGCGGCTCCTGGCAGCTCCAATGTCGAAGCCGGGGGCAGAATCAGGAGGTCGGCCACGCTGCTCAAGTAGTAGCCGGACCGGGTCGGGACACGGAGTCCGGCCACGATCGGCTTTCCCTCCAGAGAGGAGGCGTCGGCGAGCCGAGCACGCAGCTCCTGAATGGCGCCCAACCCCATCTGAAACGCTCCGACATCGAGGTAGATGGCACAGATCTCCGGGTCGACGAGGGCAGCGTCGAGCGCCTGGCTCAGATCGTGGAGCGAGCTTTGATCGGAATCGGGGATCCAGATCCGTTCGGGGCGCTCCTCCCGAATCGTCCCCCTGATGCCGATCTCGGCGACCTGCGATCCGGAACGCCCAAACAGCCGTGGAGATCGGCGGGAATCGAGCCTCCAGAGTACGCTTCCGTCTCGTGGGCGGCTCGATTCGCCCGCTTCCGGGCGATCCGCCATGAGTGCGAGTGCCAGATGCGTTCCGCGGAGACGAAGCTGCACTCTGGCATCGTCATTCTCCCATGCACCTCTGAGCTCGACGCCGATGATCGGTTCGGCCGATGCTCCCAGGGCATGCGTCAGGTCGTCGTCGCTTCGCCGCCAGACGAGGTCGGAGAAGAGCTCGAATCGCTCGCTGCCGAGGGGACGAAGGGCCAGACCGGCGCGCGCACCGGGGAGACCGTCAAGGGGGGACCATAGGGTCGCGCCGAGAGATAGACGGGCGCCGGGACGCAGCAGGAATCCCAGGTCGAGACCCGGCGTCGTTTGCCCAGGATCGGTGCCCTCACCCCATCGATAGGTCAGTCCCCAGGCGAGCCCGCCGGGCGAACCGAAGCCGCGACTCCAAGCGTAGCCGCGCCCCCGCCCATCTTCTCTTTGGAAGAAGGAGAGGCCTCCGAGTAAACCGGCGTTGGCGCGCAGGGAGATCTCACCGGAATAGGCGCCGAAACCGAACGAACCCTCGAGGCTCAACCCTCGGCCGGCGGCCAGCGCGGCCGGATTCACTCCGACCGCGGCGGCGTCGTCATCGACAGCGACCGCCGCGATTCGGTCGTGCTCGATCCAAGGCACGTTCGCCAAGCCCGGCGCGCCCAGCAGCGCCAGGGCGAGCAGGGCGCCCGCGGTCACCCGGTTCCGCCCCCGACCAGATCGACCGAAAGGACTTCGACCCGGGCCTCGGCACGGAGGCCCCTCATCCACTGATCTCGCCGAGCCATCTTCCTCTGGTCCACGATCTGCTGGCGAATCATCTCTTCGGCGTCGACGAACGAGAGCTCTTTCGCCGGCTGGCGGGCATCGACGAGGAGCATGTGGTAGCCGAAACGGCTCTCCACGACCGAAGAGAGCTCGCCGATCGGCAGCTCCTCGACCGCGTCCCTCAGGGGGGGCACGAGCTCCTCGAGCGTCACGTCACCGATCTTGCCATCGATGGCGGCGCTCGCGTCGGTCGACAAGGCCCGCGCGACCTCTCCGAAGTCCTGACCGGTTCGCACGCGTTCGCGGGCACGTTCGACGGCGGCACGCGCTTCCGCTCGCTCTTCGGCCGTCGCCCTCCGCGGGACGCCCACGACGATTTGGCGGAGCTGCAACGACTCGGCGCGCTTGAACTCGATCGGATTGGCGTCGTAGTAGACCTGGACCTCTTCGTCGGCGACCTCGATTCCACTGGCGAGCGCGGTTTCGACGTATTTCTGAATCAAGAGTTCGCGGCTGAGGTTCCGGCGAAAGTCCTCCTCGGTGAGACCGCGACGCGCCAGCTCTTCTTCGAACTCGCCGCGGCTTGCGTGGCGGGCTCTCGAGAAAGAGAGCTCGAGCTCGACCTCGTCATCCGAAACCTCCATGCCGGCATCGCGGGCCGCGTTGTGCGCCAGCGATTGCGCGATCATCGCGTCGAGAACCACCTTGCCGGCCTGCTGCCGCAGCGCCTCCGGGGCCTCGGATGGGTCGCCGCCCGCCTGGTTCTGTATCAGCAGAGATCTCAGCCGTTGGTCGTAGTCGTTTCTCAAGAGCGGTGCTCCGTTGACCCGTGCCACCACCTCTTCGCTCTTTTCGCCACCGCAGCCAGCGGCCAGAAGTGCCACCAAGGTGAAGCGGCCGATGCTCGAGTTCATCATCGAATGGTCTCCGTATCGTTTCACGCGCCCTCCGGCGCCGGTTCAGTGAAAGAACTCCTGAGAAGGTCTACCGCTTCCAGCCGCACGTGGTCCAGTCCGATGAGGAAGGGCGGTCCTGGTTCCTCGACCGTCAACCTGAGCCGAAGCGTGGGGGAGCCCTTTTCGACCCGTACTCCCCCGAGCACGCTCAGCGCGCGCGTCGGTGAAGGGCTTGGCTTCGCCTGGAGCAGGGCATGGTCTTGTTCGAAACCGTCGATCGTAGCGCGGGCGGAGCCGTAGCCCGATCCACTCGTATAAGCGAGGTGGAGATCGTATACGCCGGGCTCCGCGACCGGAATCTCGAGCACGACGAAATCGTCTCGTGCGTCCGCCTGGAAAAGCAGCTGGCGGTTGCCGCTCCAGCCCTCGCCCATGAGGGTTGTTATGTCGGCCAGACAACGATCACCGCTGGAGTAGAGCGGGGGGATCAGGCTCTCGGCTTCGATCACCCCCTCGAGGGCGAAGATCGCCGGGTCAGCGGATACATAGCTCACGGGGGACTGTCCCGCCGGATTCGGCTGATACCAAAAGGCGAGCACCGAAAGCTCGGAGGGGCGCCGGGAGCTCTGCTCGGTCGACAGCTCCAAAAGGAGTGATCGCGCGAAGGGGATCGGAGCGTCGGCGTGCCAGCGGTGCGCGACGGCCAGAGACTCGGAGAGCCGGCGGATTCCGGCTTTGGCCGAGGTCCAGGAGGCGCTGTCCCGGAAGCCGCTCCCGCCAAAAAAGGTCGCCAGATTCAGCGAGGTCACGGAGCGGGCCGGATCGGCGTCGATCGAGAGAGAGATCCGGCTCTCCGTGAGATCGAGCTCCCGGGCAATCAGAATGGTGCCTACATATCGACCCTGTCCGGAGATCTCTAGACGCGCGCCGCCTGCTTCGATCGATCGGATGTGGCGAGCGTGCAGTTTTCCCACTTCGCGGCCCACGACGACCCCGCTTTCGACGTCAATCTCCCAGGCAAGGTCTTCGATCGGTTCCGACCCCACGTTGCGCAGGCGCAGATCGCCGCTCACCGAGAAGGGCATCGCCAGGCGGATCGACATTCCCCCCCTTGCCCAAGTCGTGAATTCGGTGGCTAGGGGCGGACTGTAGGCACGGCCGGCCGCGAATAGCGTGGAGAGCGGAGCCGAGATCGCCGGGTTGACGGCGTCGTCCCAGCGGGCCTCCAGCACCAACTTCTCGAGATAGGAGGGGTCGCACGAGCGCGCCCGAATCCACACCCGGCGGATCACGCCCGCCCCCCGTTCGCGCATTAGCTGCTCGCTCTCTCCCGCGCGCAACGTGGTATCGCCCTCATGGCCGCCAGCGAAACGACGGAAGCCGGGGGAAGCGATCTGATCGGGAACCGACAGTCCACAACCGTAGAGCACCAGCCAGAGAACGACACACAGGCGGTGGGGACGGGAAACGAAAAGAGACTTCATCGCGGGGACGGATGCGCTTCGGCCCGTTCCGGCGGGCTTTCCGACTCGGATCGAACCGCGGGCGACGCTTGCGGGTATCCTACCCCGATGCAAGCCAAGACCATCGGATTCTTGAACGAGAAGGGTGGCAGCTGCAAGACCACCCTGACCGTACATACCGGCGCTCACCTGGCTCGCGAGCAGGGCCTGAAGGTGCTCCTCGTCGATCTGGACCCGCAGGGGCAGGTCGGCAAGTCGCTGGGTCTGGACGTCGCGGACTTGGAAGATACGGTGTTGGATTGGCTGACGCGGGACGATCTGCCGATCGACGCTCTGGTCCTGCCAACCGAGATCGAAGGTCTCGATGTTGCACCCGCGAACAAGACGCTGGTCGACTTCCCCCTGATCGTCTCCGATGCGTCGGACCGATATGTGCGTCTCTTGAAGGCGATCCGCAAGCTCTCCGACTATGACGTCGTGATCTGCGATGCACCGCCCTCGCTCGGAATTCACACCGTAAACATATTGATGGCCGTGGAGTCGGTGGTCGTGCCGGTCAACTGTACTTATCTGGCGCTGGACGGTTGCGCGGAGATCGTCGAGTCGGTCGGACGTGTACGCGATCAGATGGGCAACGAGGGACTGAAGATCGAGGCCGTGGTCCCCACCCTTTATCGACGCACCCGCCTCGCGGACGAAATCGTTGCTCGACTCGAGAGGCAATTCGGGGATCGGGTTTGCTCGGTCCTCCGTTACGATGTGAAGGTCGACGAAGCGCAGAGCCACGGTCGAACGGTTTTCGACTTCGCCCCCCGCTCAAGAGGTGCGGCGATGTTGGCGGCCATCGCCGCGGAGGTGTGGAAACGTGTCATCTGATGTTCTGGGTCACGACCCTTTCAGCGAGAAGCGAGCGCGAAAGAAGAAGAGAACGAAGGCGACCGAGGCCGGGAATCGCCTCGACAAGGAGGGATCGCTCGATGCGGCGATCGACGACCCGTCGCCGAAGCCGGGCGACTTGGTTCGCGAGGGGCGGAACGGCCCGGTGGAGGAATCGCTCGGCGCGCCTTCCGTGCTGCTAGATGGCGCGCGGAGCGGTGTCGCTGGGGCCAGGGATGACTCCGAACGCGGGGCTCGCAAGGCGACGGAGGAGATTCTCCGCGAGGCTCTATCGTCGCTGCGCCAAGAGCTCGGTTCGGAGACTCCGGAGAAGGACCTGCGAGACGCGCTCGCGCGCGCGGTGCGGGACACGACCGGAGAGAACCCGAGAGGATCGACTCCGGTCGATCTGATGGGCGAGATGGTGACGTGGCTGGTCGGCTCGCTTCCTCTCGAGCAGGTCCGGCTGGCGGCCGACGCTTTGGATCCGCCCCGGGTGATTCGGGCGATGCGGGCGGGGCTCGACGTTGCCCACGCATTGCTCGGTCCCCTGCACCCGACCAATCTCTGCGAAGTCGATGAGTTCGGCTTCGACGAGGGTTTCACCGACCGCTTCCTGCCCCTCTTCGAGTTCATGTTCTCGACCTATTGGCGTTGCGATCTGCACGGGATCGAGCATGTTCCCGACAGAGGTCGCGCACTCTTGGTCGCCAATCACTCCGGAGTCGTCCCCTGGGACGCCACGATGCTCTTCACCGGCTTGCGCCGGCACCACCCGAACCAGCGACATCTTCGCTGCTTGATGTTGGATCTCTTCGCCACTCTCCCCTTTCTGGGCACGCTTTTCACGCGCCTCGGACAGATCCGTGCCTGCCCCGAAAACGGGCGCCAGCTGCTCGAACGAGATCATCTGGTCGGCGTCTTTCCCGAGGGACTGAAAGGGATCGGCAAGCTCTATGCCGACCGCTACAGATTGCAGCGTTTCGGCCGAGGCGGATACGTTCGACTGGCGATCGAGTCGCACGCGCCGATCATCCCGACCGCCATCGTCGGGGGCGAAGAGATCTACCCGCTCTTCTATCGGGCGGACTGGCTGGCGCGGCTCTTCAACTTCCCGTACTTCCCAATTACGCTCACCTTCCCCTGGCTGGGCCTTCTGGGCCTGATCCCCTTGCCCTCGAAATGGGTCATCGTGGTCGGAGCACCGATCGATCTCTCCGACTATTCGGCGGCCGACGCGGAAGACGATCTTCTGGTGAGCGACCTCTCCGATCGGATCAAGAGCCAGATCAGAGACATGCTCTATGCCGGCTTGAAGGACCGGCGAAGCGCTTTTCTGGGGTAGCTCCGGCGGAACGCAATCGGCCCCGTGGAGCGTTTGCACCACGGGGCCTCGCGGGTGATCCAGAGCCCCTCGACTCAGCCGGCGGCCCCCCCCTACGCCGTCGGGGGTTTGGCGGCGGGCGCGCCGGAAGCCGGCTTCTCACTCTTTGGTTTGCGTGTCGTGACGGAGGTCTTCGTAGCGCTCTTCGCCGCCGCGCGCTTCTTGGCGGCCGCGGCGCGCGCCCGGGCCTTCTTGATCGATTCCACCTTGCCGGTGAGCTCTTCCACGCGCTCCTCCAGGCCGCTCAGTTCCTTCTGCGAGGCTGGAAAGAAACCCGGCAGGGTATGGAGAACCCGCTCAATCCCTTCGACTGCTCCTCCGCGGGCTTCGTCCACCTTCTCGGCCACATCCTCGGCCGATTTCCGGACGTCGGCGACCGCATCTTCAGCGGTTTTGCGGGCATCGCTGACCACGTTTTCGGCCGACTTGCGAAGCTCGTCGACCGAGGGGATCTTCGGCCGCTCGATGTCGATGTGGATCTCGCCTGGGATGTGGATCTCACGCGGCATACGTTCCAGCAGCTCACGGGCGCGGACGATCGCTTCGTTCTTGCTGGCTTCGCCGCGCTCTCGCAGACGCCGCGGGAGCTCAGTGGTGAAGTCGAGGCCGCCGAGCCCGGCCATGAGCACATCGTGCGTGAGCTCGAGCGCGTTCTCGACGCCCGTCTGGATCGTCTTGCGCGCGTCTTCAGCGGTTTCACGGGCAGTGTCGATGCCCTTCTTGGCAGTGTCGGGAATGGTGAAGTTCATTTGAGATACTCCTCATCTTGGCGACGGGCCGCCGGGCGGCGTCACCCTTTCGTCAGGTTAGCTTTGCGAGTGCAGCGCCGAGCTCGTCGATCTTTTTCTCCAGCTCCTCGATATCGGCGCGCGTCGCGACCGCATGGCCGGCAAGGAACTCCTGGAAGCGTGTCTCGATCTCGCTGATCAACCTCTGATCGCGCAGATTGAGAAAGCCCAAGAACTCCTTGGCCACGGACGGCCCGCTCTTCGAGTCGCGGCCCAGCTCGCTGATCCGTGAGAGCACGCGCTTCCCCTCTTCGACCTCGTCGGAGAGGAAGCCCGAGCCCACGCGCAAAGAGCGTTTGACCGCGTCGACGATCGGCTCGGAGCGACGCTGGATCTCCTGGCGAAGGAAAAGGGGCGTGAAGGCGTCTTTCGCCTTCTTCTCTTGCGTCATGATGATCTTGGAGAGGTAGATGGCGGTGACGTCTTCCTCGGTCTCATTGTCGACGATCTCGATATCGACCTCGTCGCGGACGAGCTTCTCGATATCGTCGAGGTTGACGTACCGGCTGGTCTCGGTGTCGTAGCACTTGCGGTTCGAGTAGCGCTTGATCACACGCGGCATCGCGGGATTCCTCCTGGTCCGTCCCGGCCGAGCCCCCGCCGGTGGGGGCTCGGGTGAACGGCTTCTGACAGGAAGCTAACGCAACGCGTCAGTCGCGTCAATGCACTATTTGACGCGGCGCGTCATTTTCACGACGCAGCGGCCGCTTCGGTGAACTCGCCGATCCGGTCGAACTGGAGATAGCGGTAGAGTTCGCCTGCTTCGCCGTCGATGGGGGCGGCGTAGTGCGCGTACTCCGAAGGGGTCGGAAGCTTGCCCAGGATCGCGGCGACCGCCGCGAGCTCGGCCGAGGCCAGGTAGACGTTGGCTCCGTCGCCCAGCCGATTCGGAAAGTTGCGGGTCGATGTGGAGACTACGCTCGCGGCCTCGGCGACCCGTGCCTGATTCCCCATGCAGAGCGAGCAACCCGGCAGCTCGGTGCGCGCGCCCGCCTTGGCGAACTGGCTATAGACCCCTTCGGCGATGAGCTGGTCCCGGTCCATCTTGGTGGGAGGCGCGACCCACAGGCGGGTCGGCAACGGTTCCCCGAACTCCGCGAGCAGGCGACCCGCCGCCCGGAAGTGCCCGATGTTGGTCATGCAAGATCCGATGAACACCTCGTCGATCGGCGTGCCCGCGACCTCGGAGAGGGGTTTGACATCGTCGGGATCGTTGGGACAGGCGAGAATCGGCTCGCTGATTCGATCGATGTTTATCTCGATGACCGCGGCGTAGTCGGCATCCGGGTCCGGTTCGAGGAGGATCGGCTCCGCGACCCACGCTTCCATCGCTTTCGCGCGTCGTTCGAGGGTGCGGGCGTCGCCGTACCCCTGGGCGATCATCCAGCGCAGCATCACGATATTCGATCTCAGATACTCGATGATCGGCTCTCTGGAGAGGAGGATGGAGCAGCCCGCGGCGGAGCGCTCGGCGGTTGCGTCGGAAAGCTCGAACGCCTGCTCCACCTTTAGATCGGGCAGCCCTTCGATCTCGAGGATCCGACCGGAGAAGATGTTTTTCTTCCCCTCCTTCTCGATCGTGAGGTCGCCGGATCGAATGGCGGCCAGCGGGATCGCGTTGACCAGATCGCGCAAGGTGATTCCCGGCCGCATCGTTCCTTTGAAGCGAACGAGCACCGAGTCCGGCATGTCGAGGGGCATCGTTCCGAGCGCGGCGGCGAAAGCGACGAGCCCGGATCCGGCCGGGAAGGAGACGCCGAGCGGGAAGCGTGTGTGGGAGTCCCCGCCGGTGCCGACCTGATCGGGCAGGATCATTCGGTTCAGCCAGGAGTGAATGATGCCGTCCCCCGGTTGGAGCGCGACGCCACCCCGGGTCTGGAAGAAATCGGGAAGGCTGTGATGCATCTCGACGTCGACCGGTTTGGGATAGGCGGCGGTGTGGCAGAACGACTGCATCACCAGATCGGCGGAGAAGCCGAGGCAGGCGAGCTCTTCCAGCTCGTCGCGGGTCATCGGACCGGTGGTATCTTGGGAGCCGACGGTCGACATGCGCGGCTCACAGTAGGTGCCGGGTCGAACCCCCTCGACGCCGCAGGCGCGGCCCACGATCTTCTGGGCGAGAGAGAAGCCGCGGTCGGAATCGGCGGGCGGCCGGGGCACGCGGAACACATCCGACTCGCGGAGGCCGAGACTCGCGCGCGCCTTGGCGGTGAGGGAGCGGCCGATGATCAGGGGGATGCGGCCGCCGGCGCGCAGCTCGTCGAGGAGCACCTTGGTCTTGAACTCGAACTCGGTGACTAGATCACCGGCTTCGTTCGTGATCCGTCCCTCATGGGGATCGATCGTGATGACGTCGCCCATCGCCATGTCGCCAACGTCGCACTCGATCGGGAGAGCGCCGGAATCCTCCATCGTGTTGAAGAAGATCGGAGCGATCTTGCCGCCCAGGCAGAAGCCTCCGGAGCGTTTGTTCGGCATGTGGGGGATGTCGTCGCCGATGTGCCAGAGCACCGAATTGGTGGCTGATTTGCGCGACGATCCGGTCCCGACGACGTCACCAACATAGGCGATCGGGTTCCCCTTCTTTCGGAGCTCGGCGAGCTGGTCGAGGCAGTTCGTGATGCCGGGACGAGGGATCTTGAGCATCGCGCGGGCGTGCAAGGGGATGTCGGGGCGCGACCAGGCGTCGGGGGCTGGAGAGAGATCGTCGGTGTTGGTCTCGCCTTCGACCCTGAAGACGGTCAGGGTGACGCGATCGGGCACCGGCGGGCGCGAGGCGAACCAGGTGGCGTCGGCCCAAGATCGCATCACGCGCTCGGCGTTCTCGTTGCCCGCCTTCGCTTTCGCCTCGACATCGTGGAAGGCGTCGAAGACCAGGAGCGTGTGCTCGAGCTGATCTGCGGCGAGGTTTCCCAGGGCTTCGTGATCGAGCAGGGAGACGAGCGTCTCGACGTTGTAGCCCCCCAGCATCGTGCCCAGGATCTCGACCGCGCGGGGAGCGGAGATCAGCGGCGAAGAGGTTTCGCCCCGGGCGATCGCCGAGAGAAAGGAGGCCTTGACGTAGGCCGCGGGGTCGACTCCGGCCGGGACCCGTTCCTCGAGCAGCGTCAGGAGCACGGCGGGGTCTTCTCCGGCCGGCGGATCTTCGATCAGTCGAACGAGAGCGGCGGTCTGTTCGGCATCGAGAGGCAGCGGAGGGATGCCGAGGGTGGCGCGCTCTTCGACGTGGGCTCGATACTTTTTCAGCATGGGGTCTTCTCCGTGAGATGTACTCCTCATCAGAAGTCTATGGAGTCCTGCTCATGCGGGGAATTGATAAATATGGATGGCTCCCATAAACTAGGAACATGGCAGATTTGCGGCTGCTCCGCTCTTTTCTCGAGGTGATCGAGTGTGGCGCGATCACATCGGCGGCCCGGCGTCTCTATATCACCCAGCCGGCCCTCTCTCGCCGACTGCAGCAGCTGGAAGCCGAGTTCGGCGCTCCCCTGCTCGAGCGCACGGCGCGCGGTATCGCACCGACCGAGCAAGGGCGCTATATCGAGCGCGAGGCCCGGTTGCTGGTGGAGCGCTGGGAAGCGATGCACGAGGGTGTGCTAGCCCTTTCGAATCTCGAGGCGGGTGTGGTGAGGGTCGGCGGCGGCGCCACGGCGATTTCGTTTCTGCTGCCGGAGGCGATCGCGAAGCTACAGCGCGCTCACCCGGGTGTGATCTTCAAGGTCAAGGAGGCCGGCAGTCGCGACATCGAGCGCGATGTGCTGGAAGAACGGCTGGAGTTGGGAATCGTGACTCAGCCCGTCTCCTCGGAGGATTTCGAGCTAACCCCCCTGCAGAGGGACCGCATCGTATTGGTGGCGGCTTCGGACCACCCGCTGGCCCGGCGCAAGCGAATTCCGGTTTCCGAGCTCGACGGACAAGACGTGGTTGCCTTCGAAGCCCCCAGCGCCATCCGGCGACTGATCGACGATGCGCTTCGGGCCGCGGGCGTGCGGGTGAAGGTCGTAATGGAGCTGCGCTCGATTCCGGCGATCCTGCGGATGGTCGAGACAACACACAGGCTGGCCTTCGTAAGCCAGCTCGGCGTCGGACAGGGCGGTGACGGAATTCGGGTGCTCTCGGTGAGCGGTCTTCGCATCACACGGGGACTGGCGGTGATTCGAAAACGGGATCGTCCGCTCTCTCCCGCCGCGGCGGCGTTCGCGCGACTCCTGCGGGGCGAGGGCCGGGTGTCGCCGGATCGTCCTCGCTCGGATGAGAGACAATGAGGTTGCGTACCCTATTTGTCGAGCAACCGATCGAGCTCTTCTCTCGACGCCGCGAGTACATCTTCATGCAGACTCTCGCCGTGGGAATCCATCGTAACGATGGCGGGGAAATCCTCGACGTCGATGACCCACATAGCTTCCGGAGTTCCGAACTCTTCAAGCCAAAGCACATCGATGACCCGTTTTACCGAACGGGCCAAGAGCACCGCGAGGCCACCGATGGCATGCAGGTAGACTGCTCCCAGCTCTTCGCAGGCGGCCAGAGTCTTCGGTCCCATTCCGCCCTTGCCGATCGCACCTCTCACACCGTAGCGTTCGAAAACCGTCGCTTGGTAGGGCTCCTCGCGGATCGATGTCGTCGGCCCCGCGGCGACAAAACGCCAGTTTCCATCGTCGTCCTTGTCCACCACGGGACCGCAGTGGTAGATCAACCTGCCCTCGAGCAACTCGCGAGCCTGCTCGTCATCGTTCTCTACGAGGTATTTGTGTACATTGTCGCGGCCGGTGGCCATCACTCCACTGATCTCGACCATATCACCGCGGCGTAAGCTACGGATATCCTCTTCGGAAGCCGGTAGGCTGAGCTTCTTGTTCATCTTCTCGTCCTCTCACTGCTCGTAGGTGGCTACACCATCGACGTAGCTCATCTTCGCCTTGCGGTTGGCCCAGCACATGTAGGTGATCGATACGAAATAGCTGGCGGGCACGCGGTGGCGGAACGATATCTTGACTCCGAGCGCCGAGGTCTTGCCCCCGAAGCCCATCGGCCCGATTCCCAGCTCGTTGCACTCATCGAGCAAGCTCTGTTCGAGCGTTGCGATATCGGTATCAGGGTTCTCGTCGTCGACGGCTCTGAAGAGCGATTCCTTCGATGCCAGAAAGGAGGACATGCGGTCGCCACCGACACCGACTCCGATCACTCCGGGTGCGCAGCCGAAGCCCTGAGCCTTGAATACGGCATCGACCACGCAGCGCCGCACTCCCTCGAGATCTCTACCCGCGCCCAGCTCTGTGTCCGGCAGGGTGTATTGGCGTCCCATATTCTCCGATCCGCCCCCCTTGAGCATCAGACGGACCGACAGGCCGGGCTCGTCTTGCTCCTCGAAATGCACATAGGGCGACCCAGTGCCGGTATTGTCGCCGCTGTTCCTGCCGGTCAGGGAGTCGACGGCATTGGGGCGCAAGTAAGTGCGCCTCGTTGCCTCCTTCACCGCGCCCTCTATCGTGCGGGTTAGCTCTTTCTGGCGATACTCCGGCCCGTAGCCAACGTAGAAGAGCAGCGTTCCGGTGTCTTGGCAGGTCGGCGTCGAGCTGTCGGACGCGGCGCGCGCGTTTTCGAGCATCATCTCGAAGGTCCTTCGCGCCATGGAGCCTTCGGACTCCCGCGCGGCGGCCGCCCGTAGCGCCGCGATCTGGTCGGGGGGCAGGTTGGTCGAGGCGAGGCGAATCAGCTCGACCAAAGCCTCCTCAAGGTCCATCTCATAGGTCATCTTGCATCTCCTGACGGATGCCGGAGGCGCACAGTGCCCGGGGATGGAACCATCTCGAGTCGACCGGGGTTTCTTGGTGAAAGGTGCGCTCGTGGGTGCGGGGAGGTTAGCACCCCGCCGGCCGGGTGTCGAAGCTCTGCTACTCGGCCCAAGTGACGAGAACGGGCCGGTCGATCACCGGAAACGCGGGGGGCGCCGATTCCATCAGGCGCTCATCGTAGATATATTTCTTCTGGTAGCCCGATACGATGCCGTAGCGATTAAAAGTGCCGACGGCCCCGCGCTGCTGCTGGATCACGCCTCCCAAGACCCCCAGAACGCCGCGGGGTGAACCCTGACTGTAGTTCTCGACGTAGAAGCTGCCTTCCACCGCCATGATCGATGCGTGGACATTGCAGTTGTTCTGGTTGGGGGCCGTATCCGCGACGTAGACATCTTGCCAGGCGATCAAGCCGGCGAAATCGTCCGATGCCGGGTTGATTCGCGGATCGCTTGCGTAGGTCAGGTCGGCATCGATACTGATTCGCCCCTCGGTAGCGACAGTCACATCACCATCGACAACACCTTCGACATGCACATCGTAGCCTCCATCGACATAAATCACACCGTTGAAACCGCTGAGTGACCAAGTGCCGTTTGCACCGCCTTCCGTGGCCCACTCTACATCGCCGTCTTCGGTGAAGTTCAGCCAAGTTTCTTCGTAGAAGGTATGCCCACCTTGCTGCGCTGCCGTCTCGGTCATCTCCAAGTCGACCGGCAGCTCGATCGGAGGTACGCCGAACTCCACTCCTTCCTGGAAGTCCGGGAAATGGTAGCCGCGCCAAGTCGCATAGTCCTCCGCAACACTCGTCACATGCCCCTGGAAGACCGGCCCTCCCCAAATATGGAACTGGCCGTTCGTGTGCACCGGCCCTTGGATCGTGTCTCCGGTAATGAACCAGATTTGGGGTTCGTAGCCCGTGAAATATGCGTAGTGTGAGAAGGCGCGGCGCTCGAGCATCGCAACGATGGTCTGATCGGCTCCCGCGAAGTCACCTTGCGAAGTGATGCGGATCTCATTGTAGGCCAGCGTTCCATCGGTGCCGGCATCGTCGATCGTCGCGGAGAAAGCCCCTGTTGCGAGATTGGTGTCTTGGTATCCGTCTCGCCAATCGGCGTCCTCCATGAGATTCCGGAGCGCCAGATGGGCGCCGCTGCGGGCACAATCCCGGGCCACGTGATCCTCGTAGGCGCTGACATGGGCGTGTGTGGCGTCGGAACGTACTCGGTTCATGTTCAACATCGTCACGCCGACGGAGGCGACGAAGCCCAAAGCCAGAAACAGAATCGCCGTGCCCATATTCCGTCCCCTACAAGACCAGGTTCTTCGGGAAGACGCTTCCCGATGTCACGGCGCTCACCGGATCGAATTCGTCCATCGGCTCCGGAGGCTCGACCGCGATTGTGTAGCGAATACTGCGCACCGTTCCCCAGTCGGTTGTTTGAGCTCCCGTACCATCGAAGAAAAGGAACTCCACATCGACGACGCCGAGCGCCGGGTCGGCGAGCGGCTCACCATCCACCGTGCGATAGAAAAGGCGATCGTCGGGATTGGCGGTGGTCGCGGCTGAATCGGGAGAGCTTAGCCAGTAGGAAACCTGTTCCGGCGTGTCGTCCAGATCGACATCGGCCCAGAATACGAGCGATGTGCTGTCCGCCGCAACGATGGACGTGCGGGGATCTTCGAGTCCAAGACCCATCTTGCGAAGATCCGATTCGAGCAGCTGTGAGAGGCTAGCGGCGACCTCGATAGCCGTTCGCTCGGTTCCCGATCGATAGAGCTGATCGGTGACGGTGGCATTCATAGCGGCGATCTGTATGATGACCATCGCACCAATGATGAAAGAGCTGGCAAGGGAGATTCCGTACATCTCAGGTCCCGGAGGAGAAAACGCTCTGGTAGATCACTGGGTCTGGCAGGAACTCCCCCGTGACCGTGACCGTGAGCAGCTTGTGGTGCGTTCTGGTTTGAACCGGCAGAGTGAGGGCTCCTTCTTCCACGTATTCCACGCTGCAGTTGGCCGTGACCGTAACCCCTTCGGTCACGAATGCCCGTGTCAGCCCATGGAGATCGTCGACGTCGTCGAATTCGTCTTCGCCCTCGCCCGAATCGGGACCCAAAGCATCCCAGTCGGTGAGTTGCTGCAGGGGGAGCCACGAGCCCTCTTCGTCGAAACGCATCGACGCGGCCCACCCGACCAAGGAGTGGGTGGAGTTGATGGCGGGGAGGGCGATGCGCGAATCTTGCAGATCCTGGCGGGTGTCCACCAGCAGATAGTTCACGCCGAGGGTGCCGACCGACAAGATGGCGAGGCCGCCGAGAAGAAGAAGTGGTTGCATGGGGACTCCAGAACGAGCTGTTCAATCGCATGCCACATGCCAAGTGTCCTCGCCCGCGCCAGTTTCCTCACAAACGCTTGAACGCCAGGCCCTTGCGCTTCCCGAACGCGGCGAGGTCTTCACTTGCCGTCCCCAAAACCTGCCCATTCCTTGCGCAAGGGCGGTCGCTGATGTTGGCGTCGAGCGCAATCGCAAGATGTAGAATGGGTGCATCGCCTACCCCCCGACCTCCCGACTCCCGAAGGAGCCTTCGATGGCCGTAAGAGCACACGATGAAGATGGCGGCATACGAGTTCTCACGCTCGACCGTCCGCCGGTAAATGCAATCAACGTAGAGCTGCTGCGCGATCTGAAGACCGCAGTCGACGATGCCGCCAGAGACCATGGAGTGCGCGTCATCTTGATGCGCGGCGGCGAGCGGACCTTTTCGGCGGGGCTCGATCTGAAGGAGCTCGCGGCGGGTGCCGGCGGCGAGCTGGCGCGACTCGGTCGAAACGACGGCATATTCGCCCTGTGGACCGTGTCCAAGCCGACCATCGCCGAGATCGGCGGTCACGCAATCGCCGGTGGCGCGATCCTCGCACTCGCCTGTGACTTTCGTGTTACTTGCGAGGGCTCGCACCGAATCGGGCTGAACGAAACATCGTTCGGCATCGCCTTTCCGCGAGAGGCACTCGAGATCGCACGAGCATCACTTCCTCACGAGATAGTGATGCGACTGATTCTCGAGGCCGAGACCTTCGAGCCCGCGGAAGCGAAAGAACATGGATTCGTGCATGAGATCGTCGCGCGGGACCAACTGTCGGACCGCTGCATGACCCTTGCACGCAAGCTCGCCGAATACCCTCCGGCGGGCTACGCCCACAACAAGCAATATCTGCTGGACCCGGCCCTCGCCCAGTGTGGCGCCGAGACGCAGGAAGCACGCGACGCTCTCACCCAGCTCTGGCTATCAGCGGAAACGATGCACGCCGTCATCGCCCGGGTCGCGGCTTTGAGTAAGAAATAGGTCCCTGAGTCTTTGGGTTCGCGCAAGAACAACTTGCTATTCTCGCGCGACCCTTTCGCCGACTATTGCACGACGGCCGTGAACACATCTTCACCGTAGATCTCGCCGGTCGCTCGATCTCCGATTCTTTGCGTAAAGGTGTAGCTTCCGATCGGTGCACTCAGCGGCATCAGGCCGCCGACCAGCACGGTGTCGTCATAGCCCGAAGGAACCAACCTACCCTCCGCTAGCACCTTGGTCACCCCTTCGACGGGAAGTGATGTCGAAGTCACGTGCACCCATGAATCGACGCTCAGGTCTTCGCCGGCGACGTTTCGAACATGGGCGTCCCATTCTGCCCGCGAACCTCGCTGGATCGTGCTCGGAGTGTTCATTAGCTCGAGCGGAACATCGCCGTCGTGCAGTCCGCCCGCCTGTTCGATGAAGTAGAAGGTCGGCTCCATGTTCTCTTCGACGAGGCCCGGGATTTCGCCGCGGCTCGGCCAAAACCAGTCTCCGATTTCGACGGTGTAGCCGAAGATCTTCTCTTTGGTCCCTTGTTCGCCGTAGAGCCAGTCGGTGCACTCCCCGTTGACCAGATAGAGAGTCGAGCTGGTCGGCCCGTAGGTGTAGTTATTGTCGGCCGACATCACCTGCGCAATGTCGCGGAAGTGGGAGTTGTCGGGCGAGGTTCCGTAGTAGTAGCCCCAGGGATAGAGATAGAGATCGCCGTAGGTGTGGAAGCTCAGCGCGTATTTGATATCGTGCCCATGGACGAAATTGTGTATCGCCTGGGTCTCCGGTTCGGACCAGGCAAACGCACCGCGGTAGGTTTCGTCCCACGTGT
>NYZA01000085.1 GCA_002686955.1 Gemmatimonadota bacterium | reverse complement strand
CATCTCCCTGCCCTGCCGGCACTTCCCACCGTTTCGCCTTGTGCGACGTAGCACCACTACGCCTCCGCGTCGAACCGGCACGAAGCACCAGCAGGACAAGAACCTGCACGGTCTCGCTACGGAATCTCGTGAGATATCCGGGCTTGGCGATCGGTTGATTCCGGCAAGAGCGCGAAGCGACTCAATAGACGACGACCTCCACCGTGTGAGCGGGTTGCAGATAGCGATTCGCGGCGAGATCGACCGCGCTCTTGTCGACTTCGCTGAGCCGGCGCATGCGCTCGGCACTCCATTCGTGCGAAGCGTGGAGCGCCTCACCGACGCCGAGCTGAAACGCTTGGCTCATGCTCGAGAGCTGACGCATCCGCATGCGCCCGAGCAGTGCGCGGCGGGCGGATTCCAGCTCTTCACCGGTCGTGCCCCGCGATGCGATCGCGGAGACGATCTCGTCCATCCCCGCCTTGAACTCCTCCACGTTCTCCGGCCTGGTTCCTCCGCCGATCTCGATCCACGCCCGATCGCCGGTGACCATCACGGAAGCGCCCAAGGAGTAGGCCAGTCCCCGCGTTTCGCGCAGGTCGCTCTGCAGTCGGGAAGAAAGCACGCTCACAGCCAGCTTTAGAGCGGCCTCGTCTTCCGGTTCGATCGGCACGACCGCACCCCAGCGAAGTGAAGCCTGCTCCTTCCCGAGCTCCTCGGAGAACGATGCGGAAGAAAGCGTCAACGGTATCTCGGGCCATGTCCGTTTCGGGGTACCGCCCCTCCAATTCAGGGTCGATTCGAGCCGGTCCGCGATCGTCTCCGGCGGAAGGTGGGTCACGACGGAGACTACGAGATTGGCGGGGACGAATGCCTCCGCCCAAAGTGCCTCGAGAGCGGAGGCCTCGATCCGGTCGGTGGATGTTCCGGCCGGCAGCTCCGGCGATCCATTGAGCGGGTGGCTCGCTCCGAGAATCGCCTCGTCGAAAAGACGGCCCGAGGTAGCCCGGGCGGAATGCTCGCGGTCGATCGCTCCTGCTCCGGCCCCCTCGAGCACCTTGCGCAGAACATCCGTGGAGGGACGCAGGGGACGAATCCGCTCGGTAATCAGGCTCAGCACGGCTTCGGCGTTGCGAGGCGGCGACTCGAGCCGCAGAAACGAATACCGAGGCGAGGTGTAGTAGTCGTCGTAGGGGATCCCGGGGGAGTCGAAGGCTTTGAGGCTGCCTCCGAGTGCGGACAAGCGCTCATCGAAGCGCCGCGCCTGCTCGTCCCCCCCCTCACCAGCGATCATGCGGTGGATCAGGTCGATCCACCCCTCACGGTCCGGTCCTTCGATCAACGACCGATCGCGGACCAAGAAGTGGGCGGCGAACACCTTCGCGAAGGGATTGGTGCGCACGATCAAGGTGAGCCCGTTTCCGAGCACCAGACGCTCGGTCGCGACCTCGAGGGGAGCGCCGGTCTCGGCGCGCGACGGCTTGCTTCCGAGCAGGGTCGCGGCCAAGACCGGCCGACCGGCGAGAGGACCGATCGCCTCGGCGACCTCTTCCGGTGAGAGCCTCGCGATCGAGGGAAGGGTGAGCTGCACCTCGTCCGGGTCGGCAAGAGCGTAGTGCTCGGCGTTCGCTATGCCGTAGTAGTGTGGATTCTCTAAGAGCCCCGCCGCTTCGGCCTCAGCCATCGCCGCGGCTCTCGCCAGCTTCTCGGGGACGATCTGCTCTTTCGATCGGTTGGCCCACCGGCGGATCGCTCCCTCGAGGGCGCCGATCGCGGGCGCCGGATCCTCCCCCGCATCCAGTTCGGCGCTGACGACCAGCTTGCCACTGGGCGGCCAGGCGAGAGTGTGTAGTCCCAACCCCCTCAGGTTTTCGGCGGCGGTCCCGCGCAGCTCGGCGGGAAGCGCCGACTCGAGCAGCGACGCGCCCGTCTCGAAGGCGAGCCGCTCTCGGTCCCCGTAGGCGGGAGCATCGAAGGCCAAGTGGATCGATGTCGTCGGCTCCTTGCCCTGGCGCACGAAGGAGCGCGGTCCATCCAGAGGGAGTGATCGGCCGATCGCGTGTTTCGGGAGCGGATGGGCACGGGCGTGGACCCAATGGCGATCGAGCACCGCCGCGAGAGTATCGACATCGAATCCTCCCACCACACTCATCACCATGTTGTTGGGAACATAGTAGCTCTTGTAGAAGTGCATCAGATCATCGCGTCTCAGGCGCTCGATCGTGCTGGGGTTGCCGAGTACGGGCATACCGAGCGCACTCGAATCGAAACACTTTTCGTAAAAGAAGCGTTCCGCCGCCTCACCCGGACGATCTCGCCCTTGAACGATCTCTTCGATGACGATTCCACGCTCCTTCTCAAGCTTGTCGGCTGGCAGCGTCGAGTGCTGCAACATGTCGGCTTGGATCTCCACAATCATCTCGAACGCCTCCGAGGGACCGAGCATCATGAAGTTCGTATAGAAACGGCTAGTATTGGCGTTGTTATAGCCTCCGAAACGATCCACATCCGCGTAGAGCTCTTCTTGAGTCCGCTTCTCCGTGCCGTTGAACAGAAGGTGCTCCAGCATATGCGACGATCCGCTCGTGGCGATCGTTTCGGTCGCGGAACCCACCTTCACAACAACATTTACCCCGACCATCGGCAAGGTGGGATCCGCGATGGCGACGACGGTGAGCCCATTGTCGAGCGTCGAGATCGAAACCCCCTCCGGTGGAAGCAGAACATCCAGCGGTTTGGGGGAAGCGAGCGTTGCCGCGAGGAGTAGGGAGACGATGTGGCTGCTCATGACTCAAAAACCGTAGCTTAGTGGACTGTAATCAACGGACCAATTGCCCTTGACCACGTTTCTTCCGGACTGGAAGACCAGAAAACTGTACCTGCCATAGTGGCTCAGCTTTCGCCCCAGAGGCGCGAGCTGTTCCGGATTTGCAGTGATGATGTGGAGCTCGGGGCCGGCCGGACCGGCCAAAGCCAGCACACATGCCTCGTTTTCCGGATCCAGAACGTGGCCGTCGATCGAGAGTCGGCCGGAGCCGTCGTAGACAGCCTCGGGTGGAAGACGTTCGGGATAAGGGGTCTTGCTGGTCAACAGCGCCTTTGCTCGCGCATCTTGCTCCCTCCCCTCCCCCGAAGCGTCGGGTGCCGAGATCGCCGCGACGAGCGCCTTGGCACCGTCCGCCGATCGCAACGCACCGTACGCCTCGGCCGTACGGCCGGGATCGCCGAAGAACTGCGAGAGTGTGGGCTCCATCTCGGCGGGATGCATGCGGCGGAAGATGTCGTAGCCAGGATCGATATCGACTCGCTCGGGGCGATTCACAACCGAGATAGAGACCCGCGTCGATGGTCCGTCGAGCCGAACCGAGCGATCGATGACATGGTCCGCCGTGGTGATTCGCACGGGAACGTCGATGGAGAACACGGGCTCCCGCTGCACAATCTCGAGATCGATCCGATGGCTCCCCGAGACCGGCCCGATCAGCTCGACGTGCTCGATCGAGATATGCGGCGCTCCTGGGCGCTCTACCCACTGTTCGAGCTCACCCTCCAGGCTCCGTCCCGACACCTGCTCGAAGGCATCGAAGAAATCGGACCACGAGGTCTTTCGCCACCGATGCGCCTCGGCGACCCAGCGCAGCGATCGATCAAACGCCTCCTCGCCGATCCTGGCACGCATCATATGGAAGACCATCGCGGCCTTTCCGTAGCCGATCGCTCGGGTAGCGAGATCGATCCGGCCCGTGAATTCGGCGAGAGGCATGTCGCGTTCGAGCGACACATAATCCGCGTACGCCTTCAGTAGATCTTTCCGGTAGCGGCGGGCCGCGGCGGGGCCCAGGTCGACTTTGTAAGCGTAGTCGGCGCAGTACGATGTCAGGCCTTCGCACCAGTTGCCCGTGCTCTGGTCGACATAAACCGAATTCCCCCACCAGTTGTGGAGCACCTCATGGCCGAGTGAGGTTCGGACAATGAAGGGCAGCCGGACCACGCGCTGCCCGAGCAGCGTGAAGGTAGGCATTCCGTAGCCCGTAGGCATGAAGTTTTCGACAACCGCGAATCTGGTGAAAGGATAGTCACCATAGAGTTTCTCATACCGCTCGAGATACCCTACGGTTGCCTGTAAGTAGGTTGGAGCAAGAGAGGTGTCGGCTTCGAAGAAGTACGTCTCGACCCTGGTCTCGCCCTGGAAAGCCTCGCCTCGAACGTAAGGCCCCGCGCATAGATGGACCCCATCGACCGGGAAATCGGCGGAGTGCTCGATTCGCGTGCCCTCGTTCGTGCTCGTTTCGGAAACCCGCCTCCCTTCCGAAACCGAGAGCCAGCCATCTGGGACTGTCAGTGCGACAGAGAAGCGTGCAAGCTCTTCCGCGCCCGAGGGGTACCAGCCGGCGGCTGGCGACACATAGGCGCCGGACGGTCCGATGCGGGCAGCGATCTCCATCGCCTGGTATTCACGTTCGACCTCGGTCCCTTCGGCCGGCGGAGCGAAGTCGGCGGTGCAGCGGACGACGATTCGAGACGAAACGGCGCCGGTCCATCTCAGAAGGGAGAAGCCGGGCTGTTCCGATGGGTCGACATCGAAGTCGAGCTTGCGACCTTCTGACTCCTCGACGGACTGAATCTGCATCGAAGAGCCAATGTACAACGTAGTCTCCACTTGGGAAGACGTCAGATCGATTGAGTCCTTCACTTCGATGCGGCCCGTGTCCGGAAAAAGTATCGCGTCGATCTCGTGATGGGAGACCGTTGCTAACGAAGGAGGCGTCGAGAGCGCGACGGAGCACAATATGACGGGTGTTGTCAGCATTGAGTTGCCTCAGCGCGTGAGCTGTCTATATCGAATGCGTCGCGGAGTATCCGCCGCGGACCCGAGTCGCTTCCTGCGATCGGCTTCGTAGTCGGAGTAGTTGCCTTCGAACCAGACCACCTGGCTTTCGCCCTCGAACGCCAGGATATGTGTCGCGATGCGATCGAGAAACCAACGATCGTGGCTGATGACCACGACGCAACCGCCGAAGCTGGTAAGGGCCTCCTCCAGTGCCCGCAACGTGTTCACGTCGAGATCGTTGGTCGGCTCATCGAGGAGCATCACATTGCCGCCTTCGGTGAGCATGCTGGCGAGATGCACCCGATTCCGCTCCCCTCCCGAGAGCATGCCGACCTTCTTCTGCTGGTCGGCTCCGAGGAAGTTGAAGCGCGCTACATAAGCACGAGACTTCATTCTGCGGTCTCCGAGTGTCATCTGTTCCTCCCCCCCGGAGATCGTCTCCCAGACCGACTTCTCCGGATCCATCTCGCGGGCCTGATCGACATAGGAGAGCTGGACCGTGTCGCCGACTCTCAACGATCCACTGTCGGGAGGGCATGCGCCGGTGATCATCTCGAAGAGGGTGGTCTTTCCGGCTCCGTTCGGGCCGATCACCCCCACGATACCACCGGGGGGGAGATCGAAGCCGACGTCTTCCATGAGAATTCGCTCTCCGAACGATTTCTGCACCTGCTCCGCGCGGATCACGATATCGCCCAGTCGCTTGCCCGGTGGAACGTAGATCTGCAGCTCCTTCTCCCGCTCCGTGCCCCCTTGCGAGAGCAGCGACTCGTAGGCGTTGATTCGAGCCTTCGACTTTGCCCGTCGCCCTTTCGGCGTCATCCGAATCCACTCCAGCTCCCGTTGGAGCGTCCTGCGTCTCTCTCCCTCCCCTTTCGACTCCTGCGCCAGGCGCCGTTCTTTCTGTTCGAGCCAAGAGGAGTAGTTCCCCTTCCACGGGATGCCTTCCCCTCGGTCGAGCTCTAGAATCCAACCCGCGACGTTGTCGAGAAAGTAGCGATCATGGGTAACGGCGATGACGGTTCCTTCGTACTGCTGCAAATGGTGTTCCAGCCAGGCCACCGATTCAGCATCGAGGTGGTTGGTCGGTTCATCGAGGAGCAAGATATCAGGCTTCTGCAACAGAAGTCGGCACAGGGCCACCCGCCGGCGCTCCCCGCCCGACAGCCGATCAACCAAAGTGTCGCTTGGCGGACAGCGCAGCGCATCCATCGCCATTTCAAGACGGGAATCCAGGTCCCATGCTTGGTGCGCATCCATCTTCTCCTGCACCTCACCCTGCTTCTCGATCAGAGCGCTCATCTCCTCGTCCGACATCTCCTCGGCGAACTTCATGTTGATCGCCTCGTATTCTTTGGCGAGATCGACAATCGGCTGTACCCCCTCTTCGACGATCTCCTTGACCGATCTGCCCGCTTCGAGATGAGGCTCCTGTTCCAGCAGACCGATCGTATGGCCGGGCGCCATCGCCGTGCGCCCCTCGAACTCCCGGTCGACCCCGGCCAGGATTCTGAGAAGGGTGCTCTTCCCCGATCCGTTCAACCCCAGCACGCCGATCTTGGCACCGTAGAAGTAGGAGAGGGAGATCTCTTTCAAGACCGTCTTCTGATCGTGTCTCTTCGAGACGCGGATCATGGAGTAGATGATCTTGTTCGGCTCGTCGCTCATGTTGCCCTTTCAGTGGCGGGCGAAGGGGGGGAGATGTTCATAGGGGACGACGCGAAGACTATGCGCAACAAGCTCCATGGTGAAGGGTAGACTGGGACCCTCCGCGAATCGCTCACCTCCCTCAATCGAGGTCCAAAACCGCATGCGTGCTCTAGTTACCGGCGCCACCGGATTCGTCGGATCGAATCTGGTTCGCCACCTGATCGCTGAAGAGCACGAGGTCAGGGCGATGGCCCGCGCTTCCAGCGATCAGCGCGCGATCGAGGGGCTCGATTGCGAGATCACGCCGGGCGACCTTGGCGATCGTGACAGCCTCGATGCGGCCTGCCGCGGTGTCGAGATCGTGTTCAATGTCGCTGCGCTCTACGATCTTCACGGTGATTGGTCGCCCTTTTACGAAACCAACGTGCTCGGCACGCGGAGGCTGCTGGCGGCCGCTTACGAAGCCGGCGTGAGACGGGTCGTGCACACCTCTTCGGGCGTTGCCGTGGGATCGGCCCCACGCGATCGGCTGGCCAACGAAGAGAGTATCTGGGACCTGGGCGAGGTTCCCTCCCCCTATTCCACCACCAAGTTTCTCGCCGAGGTCGAAGTGTTGAAAGCCGTGGCCGCCGGATTCGATGCGGTCATCGTCAACCCCGCCGCGCCGATCGGCGAATGGGATTGGAAACCGACGGCGACGGGGCAGATCATCGTGCGTCATCTCAAAGGGCAATTGGTCGCCATGCCGGAGTGCTTCGGCAATTTCGTCGATGTGCGCGATGTCGTCAGTGGACACCTGCTCGCCGCCCAACACGGTCGCAAAGGCGAACGCTACCTTCTCACCGGGGCCAACCTCGATGCCGCCGCCCTGGGTCGCGAGCTCTCTCGGGCCTCGGGGCGCAGTGCACCACGTGCGCGATTCCCGGGTGCATTCGCCGTCGCGGGAGCCGTGCTGCTTCAGGGGGGAGCACGAGTGGCGAGGCGGCGCACACCCGTCACCATCGGCAGCGCCGCGCTCTTGGGCAAGCGGATGTTTTTCGATTGCTCGAAAGCCGTTTCGGAGCTCGGCTATGCACCCTCGCCGATACAGAGCGCCTTCAGCCGTGCCGTCGTATGGTATCGGGCGGGGGGGTACGCGCCATGACCACTGGCGCGGGTTCTCCGCTCACCGTCAGGGTTCTTTTCTTCGCCTCGTGGAAAGAGGTGGCCGGGGGCCCCGAGATTGAGCTCCGACTTCCGCATGGAAGCACGGCGGCCGATGCCCTGGAGGCGATCATCGCCCGGTGGCCGGCGTTGGCCTCGAGGGCATCCCACGCGACCTTGGCGATCAACCACGCCTATGCCGCGCCCAACCAGGCTCTGAACCCAGGCGACGAGCTCGCCATCGTTCCTCCGGTGAGCGGAGGGAACCGTTCCGAGATCGATCGGGTGCGGGTCGGGCCCGAGCCGCTCGACCCCGGAGCGGTTTCGACCTCGGTGATTCGAGCGGACTGCGGCGCAGTCTGCACCTTCACCGGCACTACGCGCAACCACTATGAAGGCAAGCGCGTCGAAGGTCTGGAATACGAAGCCTATGCGCCGATGGCCGAGCGAGAGATCCGCGCGCTGATCGAGCAGGCCCGGGAGCTATGGGCGCTCGGCGCCATCGCGATCGAGCACCGGATCGGCCCCGTTCCGGTCGGCGAAGCGAGCGTGGTCATCGCCGTCTCGTCGCCTCACCGCGCCGATGGATTCGAAGCCGGCCGATACCTGATCGATAGTTTGAAAGAGACCGTTCCGATCTGGAAACGTGAGCACTACGAAGGCGGCTCCGCCTGGATCGAAGGATCCGAAAGGCGACCGGTCAGAAACGAGGATGGTGGCTGATGTCCGCGTCAACTGAAGATCCGTTCGCGAACGAGGATGCCGCGCCTGAAGATCCGATCGAGCAAGATGCTCAGGAGGCCGGTACGCCGAAAGAGGGGGAGCTACACCCGGGGCTGGTTGTTCTGCAGCCGGCGAGGGCGCGACGCGCGATCCGCTTGGCGAAATCGTTGACGACCCGAATCGGGAAGCGAGAGGAGCTCGAGGCGCCGCTCGATGATCTCGATCTGCCTCCATTGGCGGCCTCGTTGCAGTTCGACGAAGACGATCTGGTTGTCACTCCCCACGTCGAAATGGAGCTGAACGACATTCCGATCGAGCAGCCCACCGTCGTACCTCTCGGCGCCGAGCTTCGAATCGGAGAGGTGGTGCTCGAGTACCGCAACATTTCCGATAAACCGATCGTCATCGAGGCCGAGATTCCATCCGACCGGGTCACCTCGCGTCAGATCCTCGCGGGCGTTGTCGCTATCATCCTCTTCGGACTCGTGCTGACCGGCTTTCTGCGTCGTCAATACGAAGAAGGCTGGATTCGCACGAAACCAGCATTCGAGCTCCAGGCTCTCTCAGGGCTCTCGACCGACGGAGCGATCACGATCTCGCCGATTCGCAGCGGATCGGCGGTCGTGGTGGTCTCGGGGGACGGTTTCGCGTGGGCTTTCGACCCGGTCGCGGGCGACGTTCTCTGGTCCGCCTCGGCGGGACCGCGGCCCGTGGGGCTCAGGTCGGAGGGTGAGCGCGTAATCGTCTCATTCTCGGAAGGGGCCCCCTGCCGGATCGACGGCTCTTCGGGACGGGTGATCGAGGGAGCCCGCTCCCATACCGAATCGCCCGCGGCGCCCCAGGAAACGATCGAGGTGACCACCCTTGCCGATGCAGCTCCGGCGCTTCGCTCGAGGCCGGTGATCGATCCCGAGCGGGAGACGGTCGTCGAGGCGGATCTCGATGGGGACGGCGAGCCCGATCCGATCACGATCATGGGGGACGGACGCATTCGCGCGAGGTCCAGCGCGACGGGAGCGCTCTTGATCGAGCACGATTGCCGCATTCCCGTATCGGCATCGCCCCTGATCACCGATCTGGACGGGGATACGAGGCCCGACCTGTGCATCGCGTCGACGAACGGTGGCGTCTACGTTTACAGAGTCGCTCGATAGACTATTCCTCCGACGCCACCGTTTCGCCATCAACGATCGGATCGTGCGGCGTAGAGCCGCGCAGACAACGGAAGTACTTGTCCAGCGGATAGTAGAGGAAGTTCGAGACCCGGCTGGTATAGAGACAGGCATAGCCTTCGACCTGATGCCCGAAGAGGCTCACCTCTTTTCCCGCCCTGAAGAGCTCACCCCAATACGGGTTGAAGGCCGACTGCGCATCTCGAAAGAGGCGTCCGGCATGGCGCTGAAGTATCTCGATCTTCTTGTCGATCTCACCCGGCTCATCCCCGATATCTCGCCCTGAATCACGCGCGGTCTCGATCTTGCGGCGGGCTTCGTCGACGGCATCCATATCGGCCCAACGGACCTTGTTGGCTTCCAAAACCTCGATCTCTCCTTCGAGCTCCTCGATAACCAGCCCGGTGCGCCAGCCCAGGCTCTTCTTCGAGCGAAGTATGTCTCCATATATATGGTCGCCGAAGTAGACCACGCGTTCCCCCGATGCTCCGAGCACCTTCTCCAGCAGCTCCGCGTTGCCGCCTTGATAGACCCGCCCGAGCTCGAGCTTGTCGCGGTCGGTGTTGCGGAGCATTCCCGTATTGGTGTCGACTTCGAGGAAGGGTGCGTTGCTCGTGTGAAAATCCGGCTTGCGCGAGCCGACGACGATACAATCGAAAAGCTCCAACCAGCGCTTGTGATGCAAGAGCCGCGAGTCGAGAAGATGAGATAGAACCCTGTCCGTGTAGTCCCAGTACGAGTTCGTGAGCAGAAAAAGCTTCTTGCCTTGGCTACGCATTCGTTCGAGCATTGGAGCCAGGTCGGGATCGACATCGAAGAAGCGCTCGAGATCGGAACGAATTCTCTTCTTCAAAGTGTCATCACGGTGAGCCTTGTCGATCATCGCGCGGATATCGAGGTGGATCTCGTGATATACGGGCGGATAGTTGAGCGGTTTCGAATCGGCAAGATCGACGATCTGGGCGAACAGGCAGGCTTCCGGAATGGAAAACAGTGTATCGAGCGCATGAGCGCTGGCATAGTCGATCTTCTGTGTGGAGTAGGCGCGCTTTCGCTCCGATCTCGAGAGCTGCTTCTTGCCATGGAAAGCGAGCTTCACATAGGCGTATCGATCGAGCTTGAGAACGTTGCCCCTTTCCGTGTCGATTACGAGCCCTCGGATCATGAACTGGGGATCGTACTCGAGATCTCGGACCTCAGCCGGATATCCACGCTCCTCCACCAGCTTGTGCTGGGTGATCTCGTAGGCCGCCTCTTCGATCGCGGTCTTGTTGTAGCAGGCGAGTGTGTAGTCGAGGTCGAAACCGATCCAATCGACATGGCCCATGTGTAGATTGCGGTTGACGAAGATTTGGCGTCTGCGAGGGAGCTGGGGCTCGGCCTTGATAGTCTTCGCTTCGGCGATGATTCGGGCGATCTTGTCTTTCATGTTGCTGCTTGATTCAGATGTTGGAATGTTGTGTGTTCGTCAGCTCTTCCAATTGTCGCAAGAAACGGCGACCGCCATCATCGTTGGCAGTGATGTCGAGGGTGAGAACACGCCCGTCGGTCGTGAAGATGAGCAACGACGCCGGGTCGCTCCAGCTCCGGGGGGATAGCCAGTCGATCTGGGTAATCTCGGAGTAGATGGCCGACTCGATGGCGCCGCCCTGCTCGATATCGTCGTAGCAAACCAGGCGCCGGCTGGTCAAGAGACAGCCTTCTTCTCGCACCGAGAACAGTCCTCCAAAGTAGGCCAGAACGATCCGCTCGCCCTCCTGCAAGACGCCCTCATCTTTCAGGATCGCGACGTGGCGAGGAGCGATGTCGGAGCCTCGAACGACTGCATCGGGCGGCACCAGACCGATCTCCAGCAGGGCGCCATAGGTGAGCAGCATGAGAAAAGGGAGAGAAGCGACAGTTCCGACGATTGCCAATCGTCGAGCCGGAGGGCTTCGTGGCGGCACTTCGTCGAGCGCCAGGCGCAGAATCCGAAGCCGGCGGCTCAGCTCCCAGTAGAGACCGAGGGTGCCGAGACCGCTATCGACGAAGAGGAAACACGCGGCGCAAGCCAGCAGCCAGAAACCGGAGAACCAGCCGCGCGAGGTCGGCGTCGATGCAGCCGGCGAAAGAAAACGATCGAGCGCCCGGGGCCACGCGAAAACCCAGTAGAGGTTGTAGCCGGGAACCAGGTGACCGAACCAGGCCGCCTCCGGGCGCACCGGATAGCTGCCGGCCGTGAGATCGGCCAGCTTCAGGTGGATTCGGCGGATCGCCACGAGCCAGTAGGCGAGGCCGGCGAGGGTGGCGAGCGACGCGATCGAAGTGGGCCATTCGAGGGCGGCGGCACCGAGACCGGTGAGGAAGTAGGCGAGCACACAGACCAGCCCCACCCACGGTTGCGGCCAGGGCACGCGCCGGTAGGTGCCGAGCAAAGCCCGGTCGGTCAGGGGGATCGTCTGCGGGAGCATCGGTAGAGCATGCCACTCCGTGGGTTGAGGCGCCAGAAGCCTCTTAGGGTCCGCGCAAGAATAACTTGTCATCTTGGCGCCCAGATGTGCCGCAGATGTGGTGCAGATGGGATGCCAAATGACAAGCTATTCTTGCGCGGACCCTAAGGGTTCGACGCGGGGGAGTTTCGGGAGGACCGAGCATTGATTCGCGGGCAGCCGCCATTCGTAGCCAGGCCCGCCCACCGGCTCCGCGTCACCGAACGCGACGCCCTCTTTTCCGCTGGAGCGCCGGGCTTCGGCTCGCGCCCCATCTTGCACGAATCCTGAGCTCACTT
>NYZA01000084.1 GCA_002686955.1 Gemmatimonadota bacterium | reverse complement strand
TGCCATGAGAGAGCGCGTCGTCGTCACCGGCCTGGGCGTCGTAGCACCCAACGGCAATAACGTCACCCAGTTCGAGCAATCGCTGCGCGAAGGTCGCTCCGGAATCCGCAAGATCGATCTTCTGGAAGAGCTCGGGTTCGGTTGCCAGGTCGCCGGAGTGCCTCGGGGAACCGACACCATTGCCGAGGACCTCTTCACCCAAGAAGAGCTCATGGCCATGAGCTCCGGCATGAGATTCGCGGGCATCGCCGCACTGGAAGCTTGGCGCGACGGTGGCCTTGACCGTCCACGCCCGGATGATGACGCGGTGGATTGGGAATGCGGCGCGGTAATCGGCACGGGTATCGGCGGCATCGATGTCGTGGGCGAACGCCTGGTGCCCTTCACCGACGCGGCGCGAGTTCGCCGCCTGGGCTCCGCCTGCGTCGAACAGGTGATGGCCAGCAGCGTCAGCGCGAAGATCGGCGGGATGTTCGGGCTTGGAAATCGGGTCACGACCAACAGCAGCGCTTGCACGACCGGAACCGAAGCGATCCATGTCGCCGCCGAACGAATCGCGGGCGGTGGCGCCACCCGCATGCTCGCGGGCGCGGTCGAAGGTGCGAGTCACTATATCTGGGCGGGCTTCGACGGGATGCGCGTGCTGGCCCGAGGCTTCAACGAGAGTCCCGCCCGAGCCTCGCGGCCTATGAGCGCGAGCGCCACCGGTTTCGTTCCCGCCGCCGGCGCCGGTGTGTTGTTGCTGGAGCGTTTGGAGAGCGCTCTGGAGCGCAACGCGTCGATTCACGCCGAGATTCTGGGTGGCCACGTGAACTGTGGCGGGCAGCGCCAGGGGGGAAGCATGACCGCGCCCAATCCGGTAGGCGTACAACTTTGCATCCGCGGCGCCCTGCGTCACGCAGGCATCGACGCGCGAGAAGTCGACGCCATCAGTGGGCATCTGACCGCGACCATGGCGGATCCCCTCGAGCTCCGGAACTGGGCCGAAGCGCTCAGCCGCGAGCCCTCCGAGCTCCCCCCGATCACCGCGACCAAGTCGTTGATCGGCCACGCACTCGGCGCCGCCGGCGCAATCGAGTCGATCGCCGCGATTCTGATGGTTCGTGAGCGTTTCCTCCATGCCTCCGTGAACTGTGATGATCTGCATGCGCGGCTCGATGCCTACGCGGATTCCGTCGTGCATCGCTCGCGCGCAATCAACGACCTTAATGTGATGCTCAAGGCCGGTTTCGGCTTTGGCGATGTAAACTGCTGCCTGGTGTTCAAGCATTGGGATTCGTAGAAAGGCAAGGCAATGAACGAAGAGCAAGTGATGAGCAAAGTAGTCGAGATTGTACGGCCCTTCGTGAAGAACATGGATGCGATGGCGACGATCACGGCGAAGACATCGATCTTGGACGAGCTCAAGGTGAACTCCGCGCGTCTTGTCGACATCGTGCTGGCCTTCGAAGATGAATTCGATATCGAGGTCGAGGATGAAGCCGCTGACAGAGTCGCGACGATCGGTGACGCCACCGAACTTGTACTCGCCAAGATCGATTAGGCGCCAGCGCCATGCGCTGCACATTCAGCGTCGGATCAGTCAGATCGCTGCGCTGCCGTTGTGGCCTTTGGCTTTGCTGTGGCTGAGACATGTACGGGGCTACCGCATTCGTCGGTTGGCGGCCGTGCGCGCCCAGGCGCGAGCCTTGTTGCGGCAAACACAAGGACCAGTGCTCATCTGCCCGAATCACCTGACTTGGATCGATTCTCTCCTCGTGCAGTGGGCCATCTCCTCTCCGTGGCAGCTTCTCACCGGTTTCCGTTTCTTCGCCTGGAACACACCCGAGCAGGCGAATTTCTATCGGAGCGTCTGGTTGAAGGGACTTTGCTATGTGGGAAAATGCCTGCCGATTCGCCGGGGAGGGGAGCGTAGGGCTCAACGTGTCGTCCTAGCAAAGCTCGGCTGGCTGCTGGAACGTGGGGAGTTGGTGATGATATTTCCAGAGGGTGGGCGAACGGTCACCGGCCGTGTCGATGCCGATAGTATGAGCTATGGAGTGGGAGGCATCGCAAACACTGTCGAAGGCTGCCGCATCCTCTGCGTGTATTTGCGTGGCGAGAAGCAAGTGGAGAAGACGGTTCTACCTGTCCGGGATCAAGTGTTCAGCGTCCGCTTCGCACTGATCACGCCAGACGCGAATGAGACCGGCCTGCGAGGCGCGCGGGAGACTGCGCGTGGAATCGGGCAGACCCTGGTCCGCCTGGAGAACGACCATTTTGCTGATCGGCAATGATGTCGTCGACTTGAGGGATGACGAGACCAAGATCGGGAACCTGCACCCCAGGTTTATGATGCGGGTCTTCGCGCCCGAAGAACGTCGCTGTATCTCCGAGAGCGTCAATCCTCATCGTGCGCTGTGGATGCATTGGGCGGCGAAAGAGGCTGCCTACAAGCTTCTGAAGAAGCTCGTGCCCGAGACGGTATTCGCTCCGGCTGCCTTCCGGGTCGAATTCGCTGATGATGGGCGCGGGAAGACCGCTCGGGGGACCGTGTCGCATGTAGGATCGCGACTATTTCTGCAAGTTGGATGTCTGGAAGATTGCATCCACGCGGTCGCGAGCTCCGGCCGCGGAGAGTTCCTCTCTAATGTTGCTTCTTGCCGGTCGAGCGGCGATGACTCGGCCGCTGTTCGCGCGTACGCGCTCAGGGACTTGGGCCTGTGGCTGGGCAAGGGCGACGAGCTGCATATTTCTGGATCGCGACCGCCGCGCCTCTGTCGAAGCGAGCGGCCACTCGCAGTGGATCTGAGCCTCTCGCACCACGGTCGGTGGCTGGCTTGGGCGGCGGCGCACTGCGGACGCGCGACTGGCTCTCAGGTTGCCCTATGACGCCGGATCAGCTCCGCATTTGGATCTGCGCGAGCTACCTACTGTGCCTCGCCTTGTTGGCGTGCTTCCAAGAAGAACGCGTCACTCAGAGTGGAGCTATCGTATTCGGCTTCGAGCTGGACGTAGACCATGAAAGTGCCATTTGGCACATAAGCGTCGAGGAAAAGCGTTTGCCACTCGTTTACGTTGGCGGCGATCGTGAGATCCTCCACCAAGGCGACATCCAACGCCAAATCGGGCGGGCAGACAGCGGCCTGCGCGGGATTGTGAGGGATCGCGAGACTTAGGGTGAGAACGCTCAGAAGGGTACGAGTACGCATTGTGAGTCTGCCTTTCTTGTCAAGGCGGTGAAACCCGGCGGCTCGCCGGGATGGGCCGATCCGGTGTGTCCGGGGCGGTTGGCTAAGAAATGGAGGCGAGGGCTTTCCTGTTACAAGCCGGTTTGCCGTGGAAAGGCGAGGAACGAGCCGCGGGGCGATGTGGCGTAACCCGAAGCGCTCGCTCAGCCGTCCAATTGCAGGAATCCCTGCTCTTCACCCACCCGCACAGAGGCTTGAATCATGATCGGATCGGCCCGACTTCTCTCGTCGTTGTTTTGCGCCACAGCGGCGTTTGGAGCTACGCATCTCCCGCTAACCGATGAAACTACCCAGGAGGAGCTTCTCGACAACAGCGTCGTGCACGAGATCGCTATCGATTTCGATTTCGAAGACTGGTTCGAGGTGCTCGAGGACAACTACGAGACGGCGACCTACGCGGCGGGGAGCTTCAGTGTGGACGGAGTGCTGATCGACTCGGTCGGGGTTCGCTTCAAGGGGAATTCGTCCTACACGCATCCGGGGATCAAGAAGCCTTTTCGCATCAAGTTCGGCGAGTACCGTGAGGACCAGACGCTCGACGGTCTCCCTTCGATCATGTTGAACAACGGATTCAAAGATCCGACGTTGATTCGCGAGGCGGTCTCGTACGAGCTGCTGCGGGAGATCGGCGTGGGATGCCGCACCGGCTTCGCCGACCTTCGAGTGAACGGAGAGCTCATCGGCTTCTACACAATTGTGGAGACCGTGACGGGCACATGGACGGAGATCCATTTCGATTCCGGGGAGGACGGCAATCTCTGGGAGGGTGAACGGAACGCCGATTTCACCTGGCTTGGATCGGAGCAAGAGCCCTATGAAAGCCGCTACGTGCTCGAAACCAACGAAGAAGAGAACGACTACTCCGATCTGATCGATCTGATCGACGAGATAAACAACACCGACCTGGAGTCGTTGGCGGATTCCCTGGCCCCGCAATTCGATGTCGACACTTGGCTCCGCCACCATGCTCTTCAGATCGCTCTGGTGAGTCTCGATTCCTACGAAGGGTCTGGGCACAACTACTACATGTACCGGCGGGACGATCAAGGGCGCTTCGTGCACATCCCCTGGGATGAGAATATGGCGTTTGGGAGCTTCACGAGGAACATCCAACCCCCACCTGGCGGATTCGAGAACATGAGCGCTCTCTGGACGAACAACCCTTCCCGGCCTCTGGTCGATCGTCTGCTCGAGGTCGATCTATACAGAGAGATCTACTTGCGACATATGCACGATCTTCTGAGCACGCGTTGGACGCAAGACGACATGGACGCCCGTATCGACCGCATCGCGGATGTGGTGCGCGCTCACGTCTATGCCGATCCGAACAAACAGTTTCCGAACTCCTGGTTCGATCAGGGGCTCGAAGAGGATGTCGGTTTTGGATTCGATCGATACTACGGCCTGAAATCGTTCGTCGGGAATCGTATCGCCGCCCTGCAGCCCGAGATCGATTCGTTGCTCGATCCGCAGTACGTTTTCGTCAATGAGCTCATGGCGGACAACGAAGCTACGCTCAGCGATGAATTTGGGGAGTTCGACGACTACGTCGAAATCTACAACGCCACGGGGCAAGAAGTGTCGCTGGAAGGGTGCGGCTTGACCGATGATCATAGCGATCCTTTTCGTTGGGTGCTGCCGGCCGACGCCGTTCTGCCGGCCTGGGGGCGTCTCTTGCTGTGGCTGGATTCCACACCCGCCCAGGGTGCGTTGCATGCACCATTTGCCCTGAACGATGTCGGCGAAGAGCTCTTTCTCTTCACGCCGGATGAGGATCTGCTCGACCATCTTAGCTTCGATCGGCTCGATCCGGACGCCGCATGGGGTCGCTACACCGACGGTAGCCCCTGGATCGGCGCCATTCCCGCAACGCCGGACGAGCCCAATTCCGATGCCTTCCCTCCGCGAATCGATCGAGTTGTTGCGAGCCCGCTCTTCCCTGCTCCGAATCGCCCGGTCGAAGTCGATGCGTGGGTCACGGAGACAAGCGCGCCGATCGAATTCGTGGATCTGATCTACGATGCCGGGAGCGGATCGATCGCGCTACCGATGGTCGAATCGGACGGAATCTGGAGCACAGCGATTCCTGGGCAGGCGATGAATACTACGATCGCCTACTACGTCCGCGTCGAAGACGGAGAGGGGGGGGAAGCGACACTTCCGTCCGGTGCCCCCGAGAGCGCCTATCACGCACTGAGCTTTGTTGGCCGCCCGGCAATCACGGTCAACGAGCTGTTGGCCGACAACGAGACGACACTTCAAGACGCGGAGGGTGAGTACGACGACTGGATCGAGCTGGCCAACCTGGGCGATGTGGATTTCGATCTCACCGGATTCTGCATGAGCGATGATCCGAATGCGCCGACGCAATGGAGTCTGCCGGCGGGCAGCGTGATCCCGGGCGGCGGCTACCTGCTCATTTGGGCTGACGACGACGGCGGGGATTCCGGGCTGCACGCACCTTTCAAGCTGAGCAAGAGTGGAGAGTTCGTTGGGCTCTACGGCCCAGGCGGCGAGGTCGTCCTCGATACCCTGAGCTTCGGTCCGCAGGGAACCGACCTCTCGCGCGCGAGGGAGGCCGATGGTCTGGGCGCCTGGTCGGAGCAGGTCGCGCCTTCACCGGAGCAGCACAACGGGATCGGCGGATCGGTCGCGGTGGCGGCGCCGAACGAGGTGCCGGTGGAGCTGCCGGCGGAAGGAGGGAGCTTCTCGCTGCAGGCGTCGATCTTCAATCGCGGCTTCGTCACCACCTCCACGGACGCCTGGACCGCGGCGCTAATTGGAGACACCGAAATGGAGCCGATACAGGGACCGCTTTCGGTGGAGGTTCCGGCGCTCGGCTTCGTGACGGCGCCACTTGTGCAAGAGGTGCCGGGTGCCGCGCCCGCGGGCACCGGGAGCTACGAGCTGCGCGTCGGGGCGTGGCAAGGTCTGGTCGAGTCGGTGGATGCGCTCGAGGTGACGAAGTTGCCTTGATCGGGCTTCCCTTACCGGCGACGAACGACCATGATTCGCCGGTCGATTCGCGATTCACTGTGCGCCTGTTGACCTTATCCTTCGCCACTCGCACCGATTTGATGCTCGACGCAGCCCCACTGCGCCTGCGCTCAAATCGCCGCGGTTCCTCATGTGAGATTGCGTGTATTTCCCTGGGACGAGTGAGCGTGGATGATCGGTGACGGCGACGATGACCTTGGGACTCCGGGGGCTTCGATAGATCGGCAGGCTCTGCACGTCGCCATGCGGCGCGCGCTGGCGCGGAACGAGATCGGGCTAGACGAAGCCGAGGGCATCAGCATGCTGCTCCTCGCGAGGGTGGATTCGAGACGCGAGCCCCTCGACGAGCTCCGAGCCGAGTTCCCCGGTGTAAACCCCGCGGTGCTCGCGATGCTTGTTCGGGAGTCGCTGTCGCCCAGCGCTTCCCCGTGTGAACCCCCGGAAGAGGACCCTTCGGAGCCCGCGGACGCACCGTCTCGCCGCACCGCGCTCCGACCGGGAACCCGTGTCGGCGAATGGGAGGTAGTGAGACTGATCGCGGAAGGAGCGTGTGCCGAGGTGTACGAGGTAGCCGAGCTTCCCCGAGGGGAGCGACGCGCGCTGAAGTTGCTTCGCCTTGGAGCCAATCCCCACGACCGAAGCCGCTTCGCTCGGGAACTGGATCTCGGTTCGGAACTTGAGAATCCCGCTCTGGTTCGATGCCTGGCCCGTCGCCAGTGGCAAGGGCATGAGTTCGGGATCTTCGAACTCGCCGAGAGAAGCCTGCACGACAGACTCGCGGCCGGGCCGTTGGAGGTTCCCGAGGCGATTGCACTCCTCCTCCCCATCGCCGGGGCTCTCGCGGCCCTCCATCGTCGTGGAGTCGTGCACCGGGACGTGAAGCCTTCGAACATCCTGCTGCGCTCCGACGGCCGAGCCGTTCTCGCCGATTTGGGATTCGCGACCGCGCCCGCCAGCGGCCCCATCTCGATCGCGGGAGGATTCGTCGGAACCCCCGCCTATGCGGCTCCTGAGCAGTTTCGCGACTCCAGTCGAGTCGGCCCGCCGGCGGATATCCACGCGTTCGGAGTCGTGCTCTTCGAGACCGTCATGGGAGAACTGCCGTGGGGCGAGGGCGGAGTTGGTGCTCGTCCCTGTCGTCCTTATCCCCACTCGTCCAACTCTTCCTCGACACGACTGTCGAACGGTTTCCGAGCCGTCCTCTATCGTTGCCTCGAGCTCAGGGCCGAGGACCGCTACGCCTCCGCGGAGGCGCTCGCATTGGATGTCCGTTGTCTCCAACGGGGACTTCGACCGCGGGCACTTCTTCCGAATCGGCGTCGCCGGGCGACGGGATGGCTGCGACTGCGATTTCGTGAGATCGCGGTCGTCGGTGGCCTTGTGGCCGCCGTGGGACTCGGCGCTGCGTTCCCCGGGATTCGGAATGAGTTCCATCGAGTCCAGGCTGCGCGCGCGATTGATCACTACTTGGCGGAAGTCGCT
The DNA here is from genome assembly GCA_002686955.1 of Gemmatimonadota bacterium. GTDB lineage: Bacteria. Next base: position 71 of record NYZA01000084.1, on the reverse strand, counting down.
ATTGCCGCCGACGAAAAGCTCGCAAACCTTTCATCCGACGTGCATGAATTGTTGGCCAAGCCGGGCGCCGG
>NYZA01000083.1 GCA_002686955.1 Gemmatimonadota bacterium | reverse complement strand
TTTGCCAAGTCCTTGAAAGGCAACCAGCCTTCCCGCGGACTCGGCTCCTTGATCTCGAAACGAGCTCGAATGCTGGGCTCGAAAGCCTATGCGCAACAGGCTCCTAGCGCCAGTGACGAAGATCCAAGCGCGGAAAAATATTGTCGCGACCTTCGATCTCGACCAGATCCTCTTGGTCGATCGCGCCCGCGACCAGCATCTTGTCGAGGCGCTCGAAGCGGGCCACATGTGTACGAAAGCGCTTCGTCGCGTACTCCGTCGCAGTCCCCGCGTTGATCAAAAAGGCCCAATCGCTCGATTGGGCGAGCAAGAGCTCCCTCGCCATCTGACGCAACACGCGCATCTCACCGGCCGATGCACCCGAGCGCCGCCGCCGCAATTGATCCTGCAAGCGCGATCCGGCGCGGTGCAGATGGGGATAGATCCAGTCGTTTTTCTCGTTCAGCCAGACCTTCCAGTATCCGTCCTCTCCCCAGCTCGAAGTGGCCGGGTTCGCGACCTGCTGGATCGGCTCCCGAGCCAGATACTCATAAGGTGTCGTTACCACGATATCGTCTTGGTCGTGGTGGATCTTTCTGAGCAGATACTCGATGAACATCGGCCCCTCGAACCACCAATGGCCGAAGAGCTCCGCGTCGTAGGGCGCGACGACGATCGGCGGCCGCCCCAGCACCGAGTGGATCCCTCGCATCTGCGCCCGCCGCTTGTCCAAGAAATCCTGTGCGTGATCGGCCGCCTTCGCCAGGGCCCAAACCCGATTGTAGGGCAGCTTGCGCTTCCCCCGTCCGCTGACGGCGAAGTATTTGATGCCGGTGAAGATCCGGATGCCGTCGGGGTGGATGTAGGGGGCGATGTACTCCTCGTCCCGGTCGTAGCCGAGATCGCGATAGAAATCCCGGTACACCGCGTTGCCGGGGTATCCCGCCTCGGCGGACCAGACCTCGCTCGACGATTCCGGATCGCGCGCGAAGGCCGCCGGACCGGCCGGAGTATAGACCGGCGCGTGGCAGCCGTATCGCGGCCTCGGCTCGGCCAGCCGCACACCGTGAGTGTCGAGCATGAAGAAGCGGATCTCGGATTCTCTGAGCAGCTCCTCGAGCCCGGGGAAATAGGCGCACTCGGGCAGCCAGATGCCGCGCGGAGGGCGCCCGAACCTCGCGAAATAGTGGTCGCGGGCCACCATGATCTGCGCCCGGACGGCGGCCGGGGATTCGCGCAAGAGCGGCAGAAAACCGTGCGTCGCGCCGCAGGTGATGATCTCGAGCCGCCCCAGGTCCTGAATCCGCGCGAAGGCGCCGACGAGGTCGCACTGAAAGCGATCGCTGAAGAGCCAGCGGGTGCGCGAGAGGTAGCGGTGGTACCACCAGGCGAGCTCTTGGAAGGCGGGATCCTCGCGCCGGGTCCGCTCGATCTCTTTCGTCGAGAGCTCGATCAGCCGATCGACATGCGCCAGATAGCGCGAGCGCAGGAGCTCGTCGTCGAGCATCGAGATCAGGGGCGGCGTCATCGACATCGTCATGCGGAAGTCGACGCCGTCTCTAATCAGCCGCTCGAACATGTCGAGGAGCGGCAGATAGGTCTCGGTGATCGCCTCGAAGAACCAATCCTCTTCGAGGAAACGCTCGTGCTCGGGATGGCGCACGAAGGGCAGATGCGCGTGCAGGACCAGGGCCAGGTAGCCGGTCATGAGTGGTGCGTCAGCTCTCCGCGGGTACCTTCGGTGGGTCGGGCAAGTCGGGGGACCGGGGGTGCTCCGCGACTTCGCCCCTGGTTAGGGTGCGGCGACCGAGCGCGATCTGGGCCGCGAGGGTGTCGTTCCCGTCGGCCGAGGTCGCCTCTAGGTCGAGACGGTATTTGCCGTCGGGCAGATGGTAGTGGAACGAAAAGCGGCCCTTGCGATCGAGGGGCACCTCTTCTCCGTTGGCGAGCAGCCGCGCGTCGGGAACTGTATCGCCGTAGATCACCACTTCGGCATTGACGCGCATTCGGAACTCCCTCGGAGCACCTGGGGCCGCGGCCCACGACGCACCGAGAGGGCGCTCCCAGGAGGCCCCGAGCGGACGCGACCATGACGCGCCGATCGCGCGGTCCCACGACTCGCCGGCGCGTTCGGTGGGGGCATCGTTGCCACGGGGTTTGGCTCCTTCAGGGGGACGCGGCACGGGGGTGCCGGCGCGCGACATCGGTGCGCGCCGGCGGACGGAGAGCGGAGGCGGATCGATCTCGATCCGGTCCGACGGTGGGCTGGTGCGGTGAGCGTCGGCATCCTCTTCTTGGTGGACGGATTCCGCGGAGCTGTCCCCACGGGAATCTTCGACATTCTCAGGAGTCGCATCGATCGAATGCTCGGCCGGCGCGTTGCTCTCGGAGCTCTCCACCTCGATATTCGGCTCGGAGTGGGGTTCCTCGTTCGTCCGGGGCGGAGCGTTGAAGGGCTCGTCGACCGGAATCGAGACGAACTCCTCCTCCTCGGGAGGGCTGGGGGGCGACTCTTCGTCTGGGGCGGTGGCGGTGTTCGATGCGCCCATCTCGACGAAGGTGTCGCTCTTGGTGAGGTAGCCGAGACGGGCGGAGTAGGTGCCGCCGGGGCGATTGGCCTGGAAATACCAGTTGCGGGCGCCCGGCGGCAGCGCCACCTCTTCGACGATGCGGCGCACGCCTTCTTCGTCCATCAACCGCAGGCGGTGGATGCCGTCGCTCGAGGCGCGGCGGCCGTCTTCGAGTTGGGTGTCGGTGAAATCCCAGTAGACGTGGAACCAGCGCGGGTCTCGGGCGGTCAGCACGATCTCGCGGGTGCCGTAATGATCGGGGATGTCGATCTCTTCTTCATCTTCGTCGCTCTTGTCCGCCGCGGGAAGGTCACCGATGGTGTACTTGGCGCCCACCTGGGCGTTCGGCCGCAGATCGGCCGTGGCAGCTGGCTCGATCGAGTTCGACTCGGGGCCGGCTTCGGCGGGGCCCGCCAGGGGAGGCGTATCCTCGGCCGATTCGCCCGGCGCGGCCGAGAGGAGCGCGTCGACCAGATCGGTCTTGCGAAGTTTGGAGTACTTGCTCAGCCCCTGCTTCTTGGCGAGTTGATTCAGTTCTTTGCGGCTCTTGGCGAGTAGCTCTCTTCGGGTCGGCATAATGGCGCGACGGTAGCACATTCGGGAGTTTCGGCTGGGGGGCGGGATGGGTCGATCCGGCGCCGGATCCCTGGCCCTCCGTACGCGCCCATGTCCGATCATGCCCGGTTCGGATAGCAGTACGGCCAGGATGGGTGCCGGTCCGATCGGCCCGCTGGATCGCGAGATTCACGTGGCGCCGATGGAGACCGAACAGGGACGCATCCCTTCCTGCATTTCGATTCGTTGCGTTCGGCCGGGGATCGACCTCATCCGCCACGACTCCTCATCGATCGTGGGCGCGGAGCTCACAATCGGTTGAGAAAAGCGCGCGATCGGCGGAGAATGATCGCTTCGACTCTCCCGCCCCGCGGTGGAAACAAGACGTGCCCCGCTGGCGTTCAAACCTCGAAGCCTCGAGCTCGCGGCCGGCCCCGCGCTTTTCGGCGCGGGCCGCCCATCGCTCGAGCACGGAAGCGACGAGAAACCATGGCAGACGCACTCCGAATGTTCCCACGCGCCCGGATTCCATACGGGACATGGGGCAGCAGCTATTTCCCGGCGTGGCAGACATCGGCCCTCGCCGAGGTCAACATCGGCCAGTTCGCCGGTGAGGCGATGAACCGAATCCTCGGGCTCAGGAAGGTGCCCCGCACGGAGCTCGGATCGCTGGTGATCGGCTCGACCATTCCTTGGCATTGGAAGTTCTGGAACGCGCCGCTGGTCGCGAGCTGCCTCGGGCACCGGGTTCCCGGTTACCACGTGGAGCAGGCCTGCGCGACCGGGCTGCAGGCGACTCTGTTGGCGGGCGCCGAGATCGAGACGCAGGCCCACGACGTGGTCGGGGTGCTCACCTTCGACCGCACGAGCGACTCTCCGGTCGGCGTGTTTCCGGAGCGCCGCGCGCACGTACGCACCCAGGCGATCTCCGACGTCTGGGACAACTTCGGCTTCGACCCCGCGACCGGCAACGCGATGATGGCGGCGGCCGGGCTCACTGCCCGCAAGTACGGGGTGGAGCGCAGCGAGGTCGATGATGTCGCCTTCCTGCGCTACCAGCAGTATTTCGAGGCGAAGGAGTCGGGGTTTCTCGACCGCGTGCTCGTGCCGCTCGATGTGCTGAATGTCGCGGGTCGGCCGCTGGGCCGCATCGACGACGATTTCGGGGTGCGCAAGATGAGCCTCGGTGCGATGAGGGCGATGAACGAGCTCGACACCTGCGTCACTGGCGGCACGCAGACCCACGCGTCGGACGGCATGGCCTGTCTCATGGTCACGACGAAGGAGCGGGTCGCCGATCTAAGTCCGCGGCCCGAGATCGATATCGAGTTCGTCGCGAAGGCCGAGTCGCGGACCGATCCGAGTCTGATGCCCGAGGCGCCCGCATTCGCCGTACGCGAGCTGTTAGAACGCACCGGGTTGACGATGGACGATATGGCGGTGGTCAAGAACCACAACCCCTTCGCGGTCAACGACGTGGTCTTCCGCAAGGTGCTCGACTACGACTGGGCGAAGATGAACCGCACGGGATGTCCGCTGGTCTGGGGTCACCCCCAGGGGCCGACCCTGACCCGGGTGGTGATCGAGGCGCTGGAAGAAGCGGTCGATCTGGGTGGCGGCTACGTGCTGGTCTTCGGTTGTGCCGCGGGCGATGTCGGTATCGCCGCCGTTCTGCGGGTTTCGTAGAGGAAGGTTCGAGAAGATGATCAAGGCAATGAGGGAAACGACACTCGAAACGATCGGCCTGGGCAAGGTGATCGACATATTCCGCGACGGGCGGTTGCCGGTCGGGCCGGGCCAAGCGGTGGACCGCGTTTTCGGCGATGCGTCGGAGCGGGGATCGATGGTGATCTCGGGCGCCAGTGGCATCGTTGGCGCGGGAAAGACGATGCAGCTGGGGTCTCGCCTGGCGCCATACGACATCAAGGTGGTGGCGCTCGACTTCCCGGGCGCGCCGGACGGCATCGGCCAGCAGTATCAGGGGCTGGCCCGGGCCTTCGGGCGCGAGGGCGCCGACGCGATCATGCGCAACATAATTCGGCTCAGCTACGACGGGCGGAGACTGCCGGACGAGCTGACGGGCTTCCGGCCGCGTTTTCTGCTCGAGGCGATCCCCGAGATCCTGGAGCTGAAGCGGGCGCACTACAAGCTGTTCCGCGACACTTTTCCGGAGATCGAGATCCGCTCGGTCACCTCGGGCTTTCCGTCCTCGGAGCTCGGGGTCGGCGTCGCGCACCCGGCCTTCCCGCACGAGATCAACAAGATCTGGGAGGTGGTCGAGGATGAGCCTTCGGCGATCACCCAGCTCCTGTGGGCGCTCGGGATGATCCCGGTGGCCGTCGCGGACAACTGGTCGTTCGTGCTCGACGTGCTTTTTTGCGGCGTCACTCTGGCCGCGTCGCGATACGGGACGGCGACGAATATGCCGGCGTGGAAGATCGATAAGTTTACGCGCAAGCTGGTCGGTCCGAATCCGTTGCGGGCTCACGACGCGATCGGAACGAAGGGGGCGACCTTTCTCACCTGGTCGTGCCTGCACCATCTGGCCGAGATGTACGGGCCGCTCTTCGAGCCCACCGCGGAGATCGCCGAGCGGAAAGAGACGGGGCGGAGCTGGTATCCGCCGAACCATTTCCGGCCGCTGGTCGACTGGTCGATGGACGCGGAGCAGAGCGAGGAGTTCGAGCACTGGATCCTGGGGCCGCTCTTCCAGATGACCAGTCTGATGCTGCACGAGCAGCGAGGCCATCTGACCCATATCAACGCCATAGGCGAGCTCTGCGCCCAGTTCCGGCGCGGCATTTTGGCGGTGATTCGGGAGGCGGGAACGCAGCGGGTGGTCGACACGGTCGAGGCCTACCATCGCCTTCATCCCGCGGCTCGGGAGGCGGCGTGGCATCCCGAGGCGTTCGAGGCGATCGGCGGCGCGGACTGGCAACAGCTTTATGTCAATGCCGAGCACGACGGATCGATCGGGGTGGTCACGATCAGCCGAGAGAGCATGAACGACGATGTAGACCGCGAGCTGAATCGGGCCTTCGACTGGCTGCGCGCGGAGGGAATCGAGAATCTGATCCTGACGGGCGACTTCCACCTGTCGACCCAGATGGTCGGCGCCGACACTTCCGCGATCTACCCTTCGCTGGAGGATGTGGACGAGGGGGTGCGGCTCACCAAGACCTGGTCGAGCACCGCGCGGCGTCTCGATTCCGACTTCGCAACGACGGTCGGTTTCATCGGCGGGAAGCGCTGCCTAGGCGGAATGCTGGAGCTGATCGTGCACTGCGACCATCTGGTGGCGGTGGACGACGCCCGTTTCGGCTTCCCCGAAGTGACTCTTCCGATCGTGCCCGGAGTCGAGGGATGCCACTGGACGATCCGCAAGTCGCCGCCCGCCGGTCGCGCCAAGGTGTTGCGAATGCTGCTGACCGGCCAAGAGGTGAAGGCGCGCGATGCGGTCGGCTGGCTGATCGACCACGCGGGGCCGATCGACGAGGCCTTGCGGACGGCCTGGGACTTGGCCAATGGCCGAGGCGATGGGATCGCGACGCGTGAGCTCGAGCGCGGCGCCTTCGATCTGGCGATCGAGGTCGGCGAGCTTCCTGAAGCCGGCAGCCCGGCAACCGAGACGGCGCGCGCGGCGATCGCCGCCTGTGCGCGCGACGCCTGCGGCACCGATCTCGGCGAGGCGCTCGATGTGCAGTGCCGGCACGCCGCGGAGTTCATCGCTTCGAAGAGCTGTCGCAAGGGCGTGATCGGGACCGACTATACGAAGACTATGAAGATCTGAGAGGATGGCTTCGCGTTCGGGCGCTCCCCTGTCTCTTTTCAGAGAGTCGGGGGGAGCGCCGACAGAAGAACCTCTCTGCCCCCCCAACGCCGATGTTAGAATCCTCAGCAGCATCCGCGATTCCTTAGCGACGCAAAACACCGAGCGGCGTCGCACCGGCCGAAAAGGGGGAATGAACAATGCGTGGTACCTTTGTTGGGACCGTTGCGGCGGCGCTGATCGCGATTGAGCCGGCGCCGGGTGGGCTGATCGTCGTGCCCCGCGATGCGCCGACGATTCAGGCGGGGCTCGATCTCTCGACGGCCGGCGATACCGTGCTCGTTCAGCCCGGCACCTATCTCGAGCATGTTCTCTTTCCGGAACACGATGTGTCGCTCGCGTCGGTGCACGGGGCAGAGGTGACCGCGATCAACGGCATGCAATCCGGCACGCCGGTGACGATCGACCGGGGAGACCATTCCGGCACGGTGCTCGAAGGCTTTGCGCTGAGGCGCGGCCATGCCGAAGACGGTGGAGGGATCAGGATTTCGGGCGCGTCTCCGACGATCAGAGACAACATCATTTCTAACAACCACGCGACCGATGATGGCGGGGGAATCCTCGTGGACGGAGGCGGAGCTCCGTGGATTGTCGGGAATAGGATCGATCAGAATAGCGCGAGCTCGAGCGGCGCCGCGCTGAGTCTCGAGGGAGCAGGTTCCGTGGTGGTGGAAGGGAACGAGATCAGCGACAATGCTGGCTACTATTCCGGTGCGGTATCGGCGTCGGCGTCCGGCAGGCTGGTCTTCCGCGACAATCTGATCGCGGGAAACTCCTCGGATCACGGATCGGGTGGTGTATCGATATCGAGGTGCGATACCGCTCTCGTCGTTGGTGGCTCGATATCTTGGAACAGCGGTGGCGGCAAGGGCGGGGGGGTCAGCAACCGCAGCACGGCGACCGAGATTCGAAACGTCGATATTGTCGCCAACCATGCGGATTCCCATGGTGGGGGGATCTATCATTCGGATTACGCATCCGATGAACGTGCTTTGACGGTGCTCGGCTGCCGCATCGTCGGAAACAGCAGCGCCTCTCGGGGTGGGGGGATCTACAGCGAGGACGGCGATATTCGCATCGAACACTGCACAATCGCCGGGAACACGCTCGACGATCCGAGCGACCAAGGCGCGGGGATCTACTTGGGAAGACCGAGCTCGGTTCCCACGATCCTAGGCAGCATCATCGCCAACAACGTTCCGGACGGCATCTATGGCTACGACTACAACGACAAAGTCGATGTCGATCTGATCCGCAACCTGATGTGGGGACACTCCGGCGACCACTACGGAAACGTACGCCCAGGCGCCCTGGACATCATCGCCGATCCTCTGCCGATCGCGCCCGACAGTATGGATTGGCGGCTTCGCGCCGACTCTCCCGCGATCGACGCCGGACTCGCCGAATGGGAGGTACCGGAGGGGGGCGGCGC
>NYZA01000082.1 GCA_002686955.1 Gemmatimonadota bacterium | reverse complement strand
TCGATTCTGAACCTCCCGCCCGGTATCTACTCCGTGCGGGCGGACTATCTCGGCTACACTCGGACGACCCTCGCGAAGGTACGCGTCAATATCGACCACACGACCCGTGTCGTGCTCGGACTGAGAAGTGAGATCATCGAGATCGGGGGCGAAACCGTCGTCATCGCCGATCGTGAGTACTTCCAGAAAGACCTGACCGCCTCTCAGTCGGTGGTGGGCAGGAAAGAGATCGAGACAACGCCGGCGACCGAGTTGGGTGATCTATTGGAGCTTCAAGCGGGTGTCACGACCGACGCCGGCGGTGCGCTGCATTTCAGGGGCGGACGATCGGGCGAGGTCGCCTATCTCGTCGACGGCGTCTCGCTCACCGATCCATTCACGGGAGGCCAGGCGGTCGCCGTCGAAAACGCCTCCGTCGAAGAGCTGCAGGTAATCAGCGGAGCGTTCAACGCCGAATACGGTCAGGCAATGAGCGGTGTCGTGAACATCGTCACCAAAGAAGGAAGATCGGATTGGTCCGGTTCCCTATCCAGCTATGCCGGTGACTACCTCTCCCGCCACAGCGATCTCTTCTGGGGCATCGACGATTTCTCCCCAACCGCCGTGCGGAATCTGCAGGCATCCCTTTCGGGCCCGCTCGCGGGCGACAATCTTACGCTCTTCGCCAGCGGCAGAGCAGTCGGCTCGGCCGGCTACCTCTACGGCCGTCGGATCTTCAACTTCTACGACGTGGCCGACTTCTCCGCGCCCGACCCCGAGGATTGGCGGGCACTTGCGACCGGAGACAGCTCCTTCACCTCCATGAATCCGTATCGCAAGTACTCCGGCCAGGCCAAGCTCGTCTGGAGACTGGGGCCTGCTTTCAAGCTCCGATACAACTTGCTCATCGAGGACTCCAAGAGCGATAGCTACGATCACTTCTTCCGCTACAACCCCAACGGAACACCCACATACCGAAAGACCGGCGCATCACACACTCTCACCGGCACATTCGCTTTTGGTGCCGATGCCCGGACCTTTCTCGATGTCGGTCTTTCCAGATTCGTCAACCACCAGGAATCATGGGTATTCGAAAACCGCAGCGATCCGCGCTACTACTATACAGCCTTTCTGGACCAAGTCCCGAACCACGGCTACTCCTACTCCACGGGCGGCGTCTCCGCTGGTTGGTGGCGACAAGAGACGACCACCGACATCGCCAAAGCAGACCTGACGAGCCAGCTGAACCATGAGAATCTGGTGAAGATCGGTGCGGAGCTTCGACGCCACGACTTCGATCTTTTCAATCAGTCGATCGTGGACGGCAAGGTCGGCTCTCCTTTCGTCGAGACTTTCGCGGTCCGGCCAACCGAGATCAGTGCGTACATTCAGGACAAGTTCGAGGTGGCGGATCTAATACTGAATGTGGGTGTCCGAATCGATCGCTTCGATCCCGCCGCGGAAATCCCCTTCGATCCGCGTGACCCGAATATCGACAATCCGCTTCGCAGCTTCTTCGATCATGTCTCCGGGCGCATCGTCGGTTTCACCGATGGCGCGCCAGTGTACGAGGGTGGAGTCTACGACATCCCCTGGGATGATCCGCAAGCGGCTGCGCTCCGAAGGCAATACATGTTCACCGACGCGAGCGCGAAGCATCAGATCTCGCCGCGAATCGGCCTCTCCTACCCGATTACCGATCGCGGGGGAATCCACGTGTCGTATGGGCATTTCTTCCAGATCCCCACCCTGTCGACAATCTACAGCAATCCGGAATGGCGGCTTGGCGACGGAGTGGGCATCACTGCGTTGATGGGCAATCCCGACATCGATGCACAGAAGACCGTTCAGTACGAAATCGGTCTCCAACAACAGATCGGTGATGGCGGGCGCCTTACGGCAGACTTTTTCTTCAGAGATTTTCGAAGCCTGCTGGCCTCCGACCGCATCGTCGAAAGCTACTCCGCGGGTAAGAAATACGCTCAATACAACAATAGAGACCAAGGCAATGCTCGAGGCGTTGCTCTCTCGTTTTCAAATGATACCGATCTCCTCTTCTGGAGCATCGACTACACATTCCAGATCGCCGAGGGTCTGGCTTCCGACCCTGCGCAGGCTTTTCGAAGATTGGCGATGGGCTCGGAGCCTTTGCCTCGACTCGTGCCCCTCGACTGGGATCGCCGGCATACCCTCAACGGCCACTTCGCCGTGGATCGCCGGAGCTGGGGAATCGCGCTCTTGGCGAATCTCTGGAGCCCTACTCCGTACACTCCAGATCTTCAGCAGATCGGGACCGCGCTGGAGAATGGCGGTCGCATCCCACCGCACTACAATGTCGATCTCAATGCCCACCGAGGATTCGACCTGGGGGGCCTCGATTTCGATGTTTTCGCCAACGTGTTCAACCTCTTGGATCGTAAGAACGAACTCTTTGTATACAACGATACCGGTCGGGCGACCGAGAGCTTGCAGGAATTGGAGGCAGAAAAGCGATCCACCGAGTTCGTAAACACGGTCGACTCTTTCTTCGACAATCCAAGCCTCTTTTCTGCGCCGCGTTTGGTGCAGATGGGCGTCAGCATCAGCTACTAGGCCGGCACTCCACGATGAACTCGCCCCTCGCCATCTCACCGACCATCCTCGCTCTCCTCGTAGCCGGCGGGGGCATTGCCGATACCTTCGACCATGAGGACTTGCCGCAGGGCAACGCCGGATGGCGCCGCAAGAACCTCCACAGCGGCAACAAGATCAAGACGGTTTTCTATAACTTCGGGTTGGTGGCCAATCCGGGGGAGCCGAGCGGGGAATGGCCGATCGGCAACACCGAAAACGACTACGTTGGCGACGTCACACCCTTGGTGGGCGTCGAGTATGTCAACAAGGTCGGTGATTTGGTGCATACGGTTGTGACCTGCGACGGGCCCAGAGGAAACTCGGACGGCCCCGGTGGCGGCGTTTTCTGGGGTTTCGAACCGATCCCCGGTTTTCTGGCCGAGGACCAGGACGGGGTGGCGATGAGCCACCTGCCTTCCACCTGGCCGGGGCACTGGCCCGACAAGCCGGCCTCATGGAACGGCTTCTGGAACGGCTTCTTCGGCCGCGGCGTGCAAAACGCGGACCAGGAGTCGTTTTTCTATGTGGACGATGCAAATGACGCCGAGTTCAATGTTGCGGACGACGGAACTGTGCTGTGGCAGCCTTCGCCCGACGCCCCGAGTCGAGCCGGACTCGGCCTCCTGGTCAAGGTCCGCGGGTTCCAGTGGTCCCACTTCCTGGCCGAAGACGTCATCTTCTGGCTCTACGAGGTGACCAACGTTTCAGTTCACGACTATGACAAGGTCGCCTTCGGCATGGTGGTTGGGACGCTCTCGGGCGGAAGAACCGACTCGGACGACGACCTCGCGTTCTTCGATCTCGAGGACGACATGACCTATTCCTGGGACTCCGACGACAATGTCGACTTCGAAGGCTGGGTGCCGGTCTCGGAGACGATCGAAGTCGGCTATGCGGGCTACGCCTTCCTCGAATCGCCGGGCAACCCCTTCAACGGCATCGACGACGACGGTGACGGTGAAGAGGGCAGCCCGCTGATCGACGCGGGCATGCTCTCTGGCGAGGTCGCCGACAACGGCATCGATGACAATGGCAACGGTTTGATCGATGAAGGCGTGCAACATATCGGTCTCGCTTACGCCGACAACATCGACAACGATGCGGATGGCCGCATCGACGAGATGATCGATGAACGTCGCGACGACGGAATCGACAACGATCTGGATTGGGATCCCCTGCTCCACGACAGCGGTGCCGATGGCGTTCCCGGAACGGCCGATGAAGGCGAAGGAGATGGAGTCCCAACCGCGGGGGAAAGAAACTTCGACGCAACCGACGTAGATGAATCGGATCAAATCGGGCTGACCAGTTTCGACTACTTCTCGCCGCCGTCGGATGTACGCATGAACGATGATGATGGTCTCTGGGAACGCTTGCAGCCCGGGCGTTTCGAGGTCGTGCCGGACGAGCCGGCCGACGGGGACTTCATCTACGGGTCGGGTTATTTCCCTCTGAAGGTCGGTCAGACGCAGCGCTTTTCCATGGCCTTGGTGTTCGGCGAGGATTTCGAAGACATCGTCGACAACAAGCGCACGGCGCAACAGATCTATGATGACAACTACAATTTCGCCCGACCACCAGCCAATCCCACGGTTTGGGCAACCGCCGACTCGGGCAAGGTCACTCTCTATTGGGACGGAAGCGAGTCGGAGAACAGCTTCGACGATGTGCTGGGTTTCGATTTCGAGGGGTACAAGATCTACAAGTCGACCGAGCCTTTCTTCAACGAGAGCTTCACCATCACCGACGCAAAGGGCAGAAAGACTTTCAACGATCCTCTGGCCCAGTTCGACTTGATCAACGGGGAGTTCGGTTTCTTCGAAACACCGATCGAGGGCCGGGGGATCCAGTTCTTTCTCGGCAAAGAGACCGGTCTACGGTACTCGATTGAAGATACCGACGTCGTCAACGGACGCACCTACTACTACGCCGTGGTGGCCTACGACCACGGAGGAGTGGAGCTGAACATACAGCCGGCCGAGAACACGAAATCGATCACGGAGCTCGACGATGGCTCGTTGATCTTCGATGACAATACCGTGGCTGTGACTCCTGGTGTAAAGGCAGCCGGGTACGTTGGATCGAGCGTGGTCGATTTCGTCCACGAGGGGGAAGCAACCGGTGATTTGCAAGTCGAGATTGTCGATCCCGCGCGAATGGTGAATCGATCCTACGAGGTCACCTTCGAGGACCAGAGCTTCTGGGAAGCGGACACGCTGCACCCTCGCGCGACAGCATCGTACACCGTTCGATTGATCGACGCAGATTCGGTCGTTGTGGACAGCTCTACCAGTGTCGAGGCGGGCCCAAGCGATGATTTCTTCGCCGGAATGCGACTGGTGCTGGAAAACGATGTCGCTGTGGAAACAATCGATTCGCTGTCGGGTTGGTCCGGCGCGGTAGCGGGTGCATACGGCGTGTCGTCGCGAGTGTTCAATTACCGTCGAACCAACGGTCATGCGTGGCCGGGCATCTACGAGCTACGCGTGAGCAGCGAGATCGATGGACGCTCCACCGAGTACGAAATCGACGACATTTTCGGATCGATACACCTGCCGGCGGTGGACACACGCTTCAAGGTGCTTGAGACCACCGGCGGCAGCGAAGGGGAATTGCACTTTGCCTATTGGGAGTTGGGCGATCTGGACGACGAGCTGGACCCAGGGGATCAGATCATCTTGCTCCGACCGGATCCGGCCGACTCTTCTACTCTGCTGCCGACTTGGAGCTTGGCCATCAATGAGGGCGGCGGGGAGCCGCCGGGCAACGGAGCTGCATATCGCTTCAAGACGACAATCCCTTTCCGGGGTGGTGTGGATGGAGATACCTACACCTTCAGAACGGTGAAGCCTACGGCGACGTCGGGCGCCGGCACCTTCGACATGGACGCAATCAAGGTTGTCCCGAACCCGTATGTAGCGGGCAACAGCCTCGAACCGAAGCAGCTCTTTGGCAGCGAGCGCGGCGAACGACGCCTCTTCTTCACCCATTTGCCCCCCCGAGCCTCGATTCGGATCTACACGCTTCGGGGGGAATTGGTGGATACGATCAAGCATGATGGCGGAGTCGAACTGAGCGGATCCGCGAGCTGGGATCTCCGATCTCGAGACAATCTCGAGATCGCGTATGGCGTCTACCTATTCCATGTCGATGCGCCTGGATACGGCGAGCAGATCGGGAAGTTCGCGGTGATCAAATGATGGACCTTCGCGCTTCGGCGGCGGCGGCCGGCCTCGGGTTCTGGCTCCTGATCTCCGCCTCTCCAGCGCTCTCTCAGACCAATGTCGGAACTACTGCCGCCCCCTTTCTTACCCTAGGCGTTGGAGCGAGGGCGACCGGCATGGGAGGAGCTTTCGTCGCCCAGGCTGACGATCCGAGTACTCTCTTCTGGAACTCTGGAGGTGTCGCGGAATTCGGCGATGCCCAGCTCCTCTTTCAACACTCGAGTTGGCTGGCGGGGATCGATTTCGAGTATCTGGGCGCCATCGCGCCCGGCGTGGCCGGGGGCGTCGTTGGTGCGTCGATCACTTTGCTCGACTTGGGCGAGATGGCGGTGACCACAGTCGACGAGCAAGAGGGAACGGGCGAGAAGTTTCGATCGCGAGATCTCGCCATTGGGCTCGCGTACGCCGCCTCGTTGACCGACAGGTTCTCGATGGGAGGACAGGTCAAGTACATCCGTCAGACGATCTGGCACGAGGCGGCGACGGGCTGGGCCCTGGACGTCGGTACGGTCTATAGGATCGGATGGCGCAACATGAGCATCGGCTCGTCGGTCTCCAATTTCGGCACCCGCATGAGAATGGAGGGCCTCGATCTGCGCACGACCAATGACCTCGACGAGCAGATCGACGGCAACAACGCCAACACCCCTGGTGTGCTAGAAGTGAGTCGCTGGAATCTGCCTCTTTTGTTCCGCACCGGAATAGCGCTCGACTTGCTGCAATCCGAATTGATGCCGACGCGGCTCGCACTCGACGCCATCCATCCGAACGACAACACCGAGAGCCTCAACCTCGGTGTCGAAGCTCGGCCGGCCGAGCTCCTCGCTCTCCGGATCGGCTGGAACCGCTTGCGGGTCCGAAATGCCCTGGAGAGCATGGGTCTCGACATCGAGCGCGACCCGTCGATCGAAGGCGGGCTGACAATGGGAGCCGGCCTCGCGATCGACCTGCCCGGCGTAGTCCATCTCGCGGTCGATTACGCCTGGGCTGATTACGGCCGACTCGATTCCACCCAGTTTTTCACACTTGGGCTCAGGTTCTAGGAGCCCACAGCTTAGGGTCCGCGCAAGAATCACTTGTCATTTGGCATCCCATCTGCACCACATCTGGGCGCCAGAATGACAAGTTATTCATGCGCGAACCCTTTAGGAAACCCTGTCATGAAGAACCTGCTGGTTGTAGCCACTGCCCTTGCGCTCATGAGCGCTACCCTTGCCGCCGCGGACACATCGGCCGTCCTCTTCCAGGTCGACATGTCGGTCCAAGAGGATATCGGTGCGTTCGATCCCGGTTCAGGAGATGTGGTCTTCGTCCGCGGAGGTCTGGCTCCTCTCGATTGGGGCACCGGGATCCAGCTGGTGGAAGGCCTCGAACCCGGCGTCTACGAAGGGATCGCCGACTTCGACAACGCCGATTCCGGCACCGACGTCGATTACAAATTCGTCATGGTGGTTGGCGGGCAAGATATTTGGGAGCTGGATGGAGGACCGAATCGCAGCTTTCTCTTCGAGGGAGAAAACTTGGCGCTCGAAGTGGTCTACTTCGACGACTTCCTGGGATTCACGGAGCGGGACGTCACAGTGACCTTCAACGTACTGGAAAACGATGACTGCGACCTCTGCACCATCGACCAGATGGCGATCCGGGGGGGCTCCGCCCCGCTGAATTGGGACGATGACAGCAACCTGCTCGTCGATCAAGGAGGCGGGATGTGGAGCATCTCTCTCTTCTTCCCAGCCGGAACGACGCCGAAGGGCACGATCAGCTACAAGTACCGGGCTCACGCCGACTCGAAGCCGGAGCGCTTCGACATGCAGGGTGACCCTTGCGACGCCTGGGATCCCGCGACCAACTGGATGTGGCAGGACCTGCGCCACCCGCATCCCGGCGACTGCTTCGCGAACCTCTCATTCGTCATGGACGATTCGAACCCGACCATGGAACTGGATGTCGACGAGTGGTACCCGCAGGGAACCGGTGTCGGTGGAGATCGACCGAACGCTCCGGCGGCCCCGGCCCGGGCCAGCCTCAGCCAGAACAGCCCGAACCCTTTCAACCCCTCCACTACGATTCGATTCGAGCTTGCCGATGCGGGTCCGGTCGAGCTGGCGGTCTACGATCTGTCGGGTCACAAGATCGCAGTGCTGGCCGAGGGGCTGCATGCAGCGGGTGGGCATACTGTCGGGTGGAAGCCTGATCGGCTCGCCAGTGGGGTCTATCTGATTCGGCTCGTAGCGGGGGAGACTCGATTGGAACGGTCGATGGTGCTTCTGAAATAGTCATAGACTGCGGAGCAGTCTATGACCGGGGAGTTGGTGCTGGCCGCTTCGCGGCAGCACAACTCCCCGCATGAGTACCAAGGGTCGTGATGAGCGCGGCGGGATGTTGGCCGCTTCGCGGCAGCACAACTCCCCGCATGAGTACCAAGGGTCGTGATGAGCGCGGCGGGATGTTGACCGCTTCGCGGCGGCGCGGTTCTTCGCATTGGAACGCCAAGCGGCGCAGGTTCGTGAGCGGCACCGCCCGCTTCATGGCGGCGCGTCCGCTCCGTTCGCGCCAACGTGCCTCTCTGCCGAGCACCGAACCCGGACAACGGGGCGTCCCTGTTCCTGATAGAATCATCAGTGAACTTGGACCCGTTCCGCCCAGGAGGGCAGGACTTGAATCGCATTCAAAACCCTGGCGCAAGATCGCCCCGAATACTGCTGGTCGATGACAGTGCGGAAGTGTGCAAGCTGCTGCGCGAGTTCCTGGAAGAGCTTTCCTTCGAAGTTCAGACCGCTCACAATGGTGCGCAAGCGCTCGACCTGTTGTAGCCCCCCAGTCCCCCCCACCTCCGCACCGCCCTTTCTTCCCGGCGCATTCCGCGCTCGCGTAGAATCGCCCTCGGTGGAGTTCGGGCGCCTTTGG
>NYZA01000081.1 GCA_002686955.1 Gemmatimonadota bacterium | reverse complement strand
CTGCTATTCCTCCGGTTTCGAAGATCGCCGATCGACCAGATCCGCGGCACATCTGGGCGCCAAAATGGGAAGTTATTCTTGCGCGAACCCTTAGTCGAGGAACCGCACCGATTTGAGCGCAGGCGTAGTGTAGCTACGTTGAGCATCAAATCGGTGCGAGTGACGAAGGATAAGGCCAAGAGGCGCATGGCGAAGCGCGTATTAGGTGGCGGATCCTGGTCCAGGATCGTCTCGATGCTCATCGCCCTCGCCCTCGGCCTCGTGTCGACGACGGCCTTCGGCGGAGCATGGACACTGCCCGCGGGCACGTTACGCCTCGAGGCGACCGCTTTCTTCTGGCGAACCGACGAGAGATTCGTGGACAGACCGGGGCCACCAACCGATCCCTACGCTCCCGGTGACAGGGTCGCTTTCGATTTCGGTGGTGTGAGCGAAACGCGAGGCGTCTTCTTCGAAGGCGAAGTCGGCGTTCTGGACGGGGTCGACCTCGGCGTGTCACTGCCCTGGGTCGAGTCGGAGTTTCGGAGCTCGACCGAAACTCTGATGAGCAGGGGGGTGGGAGATCTTCGCTTTTGGCTGAGGGGTGGCGGGAAGGTGAGGCGCTTCCCGGTGTCGGCGACACTGCGGTTCAAGGCGCCGATCGGTGGATTCGAAACCAGCGCGGAGACTCTTCCCCTGGGTGACGGTCAATGGGATATCGACGGATCGGTTGCCACCGGGGCCTCCGGTGGACCGATCTACGTGCAGCTCTCGCTCGGCCATCGCTGGCGCCTTGCACCGAAGAGCGGTGCATTTCGGCCCGCGAACGAGTGGATCTGGGGCGTCGGGGGAGGCTGGGAGATCGAGCCGGGATTGAGCCTCGATCTGCAATTCGACAGCATGAGAGGGCGGGCGGGCGAGGCTCCCTGGGCAAGAGGAATCACCGACCGCGCTCTCGATTCCTTGCTTGCGAAAATCCGCTTTCGCCCCACCATGGGCTCGTGGTGGGTCAGCGCCGGACTCAAAGAGACGCTTTCGGGCCGGAATCACCCCGCGGGCACGCAGTGGCTCGTGTCGATGGCCCGGTACACCCTTTCAGGAGAATAGCGATGACTCGATTCTCCGTGAGGGCAACTCTGGGACTCGGCTTGGTGATCGCCGCGTGCGCCGGAACCGTCGACCCCGGTTCCTTTTCCGGTTGGCTCATTCCGGAGGAGGAGGTCTTCGTGGGCTGCGCGGGCGGCCACGATTGTATTCCCTCGTTGACCAATCCCAAAATGGTCTCGCCGGCAGACGCGGCGGCCGACTATCTGAACGACGGAGATCGCGTCGTCGGAGTGATGACGAATGCCGGACCTCGTGCGTACCCGCACCCGATTCTGGACTGGCACGAGATCTTATGCAACGTTGGGGTCAAGTGTAGGGGTGCTGGTCGATCACTTCTCTGAACCACAATTCGAGGCAGACCCGCGCATATAGATTGCGGTCGAATTCACCGCGATCGCTGCTCCGTTTCAAGTGGCCGTAGCCTCGTCGCAACAGTCCCTCCTCCAGCTCTCTCGCCCACGCCGCGAGGGGACCTCGAAACCAGCGGTTCACCGGTACGACCAGGCCCATCTTGTCGTTTCGATCGATGATCGCATCCGGTACGAGCCCGCGGGCGGCCTCTCGCAGCAGATGCTTCGATCTGAGCCCGCGAATCTTGTGGCCCGGCGGCAACGTGAATGCGAATTCGACAATTCTGTGATCGAGGAATGGGCACCGATTCTCCAGGCCTTCGGCGGCGGATGCCCGGTCGTTCATGGTCAGCAGCGATGGCAGCGTAACGGAGAGATCGGCGAATCCCGCCCGGTCGACGATCTCGCCTTCCCGCTCGAAGAGCCGACGGACATTCGCCTCGAAATAGGGCGGCAGTGCAGCGCCGCGCTGGAGCATCCAGAGGTAGCGGTCGGCGCCATCACCGAAGGCACCCGGCCCCCAGAAGTGCCGCGCCATCGGGTGGTAGGCGGCGAGTTGTGGAGCGCGGGCGAGCTCTTGCTCCGCCTGAAGAAAGAGGTAGCGCACGTAGCCGCCGAAGCACTCGTCGGCGCCCTGGCCACCCAGAACCACTTTCACATCTTCCTTCGCGGCGCGGGCCAGTGCGTTCTCGGCGATCGGCGAGGGCGTGGCCACCGGGGCGTCGAGGTGCCGAATGATCCGCGGAAGTTGATCGCGGAACTCGGGCCACTCCGGGCGAACGATCGTGTGTTCGGCGCCGATCTCCTCCGCGACCAGTTTTGCGTACGAGATCTCCTCGAACCCCGGCCCTTCCGGGAAATGGCAGCTGTAGACGCGCTCAGGGCGCGCGATGCAGGCGATCAGCGCGGAGTCGAGTCCGCCCGAGAGGAAGAGCCCGACCGGAACATCGGCGAGCAACCTCGCCTGGACCGAGTCGATCAGGAGCGAGCGAAGTTCTTCCACCAGATCCGATTCACTACGTTGAGGCGAATCGGGCGTCCAGTGCGGGGGCAAGGTCCAGTACTCCCGCGGGCGAATATCGGTGTCGTTTCGGTCCAGGATCGCGAAATTGGCAGGCGGAAACGCCTCGATCCCCTTGAAGAGGGTGCGATTACCGGCGGCCGTCTCGAGGGCCGCGAAGTCCTCTTCGATGCGGGGGATGGCCGGCACTTCTTCCAAGAGCGCCTTGATCTCGGACGCGAAAAGAAATGTGCCGTGGTGACGGGTCCAATAGAGGGGCTTCATTCCGAAACGATCGCGCGCGAGAATCAGTCGATCGCCATCCCAGATCGCGATCGCGAACATCCCGTTGAAGCGTTCGAAACACCTGGTCCCCCAGGCTTGCCACGCCGCCAAGATGAGCTCGGTGTCGCTGTCGAGCCTGAACGGGTATCGGTCTTTCAGCTCATCGCGCAGTGCGCGAAAGTTGTAGATCGCCCCGTTGAATACGAGGTGCACACGACCGTCGGCGCTGGTCATCGGCTGTTTGGCGCGATCGGGATCGATCACACCGAGGCGGGTCGACCCGAGCTTGAGCGAGCCGTCCTCGAAGACGCCGTGATCGTCAGGGCCCCGGTGCGTCAAGGTGCGCGTGAGCGCCCAGATGTCGCCTCGGTCCCCCCATATGCCTGCGATTCCGCACATAATCGACCTGAAGCGTAGCATGCTCCCATTGGAACCAGTCCCCAATCTCCGAAACAGAGGTGGCTCATGCCGGATCTCAGCCCCCAGCATATCGATGGCCGCCGCGCACTAGTGTGCGGGGCAAGCAGCGGAATCGGCCGCGCCGCCGCCCTCGCCCTCGCCCGCGCCGGCGTGAGTGTCGTGGCGCTCGCCCGGACCCGTTCGAAGCTCATCGAACTGGCGGAGGAGGTCGTGGAGACAGGTGCCCCTGATCTTGAAGCCGTCCCATGCGACCTGGAGAACACCAGCGAGCTCGAATTGCGCGTAGATCGCCTGATCGAAGAGGGGGGACCGATCGAGATTCTCGTGAACAACGCCGGCGGCCCACCGGGCGGTCCCCTGCTCTCGGCGAACGAAGAGGACTTTCTGAGCCCCTTTCGGCGTCACCTGCTAGCGTCTCATCTTCTGGTTCGGAAGCTGCTCCCCGGAATGATCGAGCGAAACTACGGACGTATCATCAATATCATTTCGATCTCGGTCTACGAACCGGTGCCGAATCTGGGTGTCAGCAACACAATTCGGGGCGCGATGGCGGCGTGGGCCAAATCGCTTTCGAACGAGCTGCCGCCGGGCATTACGATCAACAACGTGCTGCCTGGCTACACCGACACCGATCGGCTGCACGAGCTCGCCGGGGAACAGGCGTCCCGCTCCGGTCGCACCCAGAGTGAGATCCGCCGAAGATGGACCGAGAGTGTGCCCGAGGGGCGTTTGCTCGATCCTTGCGAGACCGCGGCGGCGGTTGTTTTCTTGGCCTCGCCCGCCGCCGGCGGTGTGCGCGGCATCAGCCTTCCGGTGGACGGGGGACGACTCCGCGGAATCTGATAGGCGAGGGGGTTACCCTGAAGCGACCCTTGCCCCACGGAAGACACCCCGTTGATACCCTCTCTCCAACACGCTGGACTCGCGATCTTGATCGCTCTCACTTTCGCGGACTTCATTCCCCACGCCCGCTCGCTGGAGTTCCATTCACCGATAGGGAGGGACCGGACAAGATCCGAATGGGATCCGGTCGCGAACGTCTTTGCCGTCGAAGAGCGCGCTCCGGTCGGGGCGGAACGTTCGGTTCACGTTCCCGCGGGCGCCTTCATGATGGGGGACGGCTCGGCAACCTGCGGTTGGCAAGAGCGTCCGGTGCTCTTGACGCACGGTTTTCGAATTCAGGTGGTCGAGGTTAGCAACGAGCAGTATCGGGCGATGCTCCAATGGGCCTATGACAACGACCTGATCACCGCGACACCCAGTGCCGTGCACGACAACATGGGCAGCCCGGTAGAGCTGGTCGACCTCGACGATCCGGAGTGCGAGATCACATTCTCCGCCGGCAACTTTGACCTGCGCGAGGTGAAATACGCGCTCAATTTCGCATACCCGGAGGGGTACAATCCTTCCGATCATCCGATGAAGGAGGTGAGCTGGTACGGAGCCGCGAGCTATTGTGACTGGCTGAGCCTGCGCGCGGGACTCACGCCGGCATACGACCATTCGGATTGGAGCTGCGGGCCCGGCGGAGTTCCGTACGAGGCCGAGGGATTCCGCCTTCCGACCGACGCCGAGTGGGAGTATGTTGCCCGTTTCGACGACGATCGGATCCACCCCTGGGGTGCCGCGGATCCCAAGTGTGAGCTGGCCAATTTCGGTGTGGACGGCGGATTCTGCATCCGCTGGACGACGGGTGTCTCTACCCAGCTCGTGGGGGCGCAGCCGGAGTTGTCGCGACCGATTCATCACCTCGCGGGGAACGTGTACGAGTGGGTCAACGATCGGTGGACCTGTTCGCTGGGCACTGAGCCGGCCATCGATCCAGCGGGCCCGGATAGCGACGATCGCCGCGTGATTCGAGGGGGCGGCTGGTACTCCCCCGTCCGCTATCTGCCCGCCGCCGCTCGCAACAACGATCCCGCCGATTTCACGGCGGGTGATGTGGGGCTTCGTCCGGTGCTGACGGTGCCGAGGTAGAAACCGATCCGGGCTAGAAACCCGGCAACGTAATTAGATTGTCGCGGGTGATCAGGGTCGGGTCGTTTCGCCACGGAGGCGCGTCTTCTCCGCCCACTATCCATTCGAAGTAGCCGATTCCGCGTGCGAAGCTGTCCAAGGCGACGTCGTTGAACTCTTGTGGGGTCTGGGCGAAGAAGTATCCGTGTCTGGCTTCGATCGGAAAGTCGTCTTCCGAGTAAACGTGGAGCTTGTAATTGATCCGGTCGTTGTGGGTGTTGATCTGATCCTGGATCCAGTATGAAGAAAGGCTGAGACCATCCACCTCGCCGACCACGTTCAACACATCCGCTTCGATCGCCGCGAAGTCTTCGTGCTCCATCCTCGCCCATGCCGGATACACGAGCAGCGCCGCCTCGATGCCGAGCTCGGGGCGCTTTCCGATCGTTTCCAACGCCACCTTTCCTCCGTAGCTCGACCCACAGAGCGAGACCGATTTCACTTCCCACCAGGAGTTCATCAGCTCGACGGCCGAGGACACCTCGGCGAGCTGTGCATTCTGCGGCTGCCCCTCTTCGTAGTCGATGGCGACCGCGATCGTCCCTCGTCCCGCCATGACCATCTGGTGGATTGTCCAGATATAGTCGTCTCTACCGTAACCGTGAAGGAAAAGTATGGCATCGTAAGATCCCGCATCCGCGGGCGCGTAACATGTGAAATGGACCGGGCTCTGGCCGGGCACGTCGAAGGTGCCCTCCCAGAAGCGGAGCTGCGAATCGGCGGTCACGACGAACTCTTCGGCTTCCACCTTAAATGATGCGCCGGCAAGAGCGTTCGAGGGTGTCAGGATCACGCCCAGAGCGAGGAGCAGGGCGCAAGAGCTGGGGCGGGGAAAGAGTGCGATCATGGTCGTCTCCGTCACGGCGCGTCGCGAGATGATCTGGGGGCGGGCCGCTGATTCGGGAGCAGATGAGGGCCTCCCTTTATTCTTCATCGGACGTGACCGGTCATGACTTGAGGTTCGCCCTCAGGGAACGATCGAAATATGCCCCTGGCCGCCCGTGGTCTCGAGCGACGGCAGCGATTCCCCGTTGGTGCCCGACATCGCGTCGAGCTGACCGTTGTTGTTCATCAGCCCGAGTAGTCCACCACTGTTGTTCATCAGGCCCAAGAGCCCGCCCTGGATGAACGAGTGGTTCGACTCCGATCTGCTCAAGGCGGCGCTGGCGCTACCGGCAGTGGCGGGAACGCTTGCGGGGCCCTGGTCTCCCGGAGCGAACTTCAATCTCTCGACCTCGACGACGACGCGGCTACCCGCTCGACGACGCCCCGATTGCCTCGCTCGAGACCGCGGATGGACAAGAAGGAGGCATGGGCCACGGGCTAGGAGCCTGTTGCGCATAGGCTTTCGAGCCCGGTATTCGAGCTCGTTTCGAGATCAAGGAGCTGGGGCCGCAGGAAGGCTGGTTGCCTTTCAAGGACTTACCGACGCAGAGATCGGAACGAAGACGGATGTTGGGCGAAGCGAAGACTGTGCGCAACAGATTCCTAGGCGTTCTCCCCCCACCACCTGAGCGCGTCGGCCTCGGAGTCGACGATCGGCACCTTGCCGCTGGCCGCGCGAAGCGCATCCCCGAACTCTCTCGAAGCGCTCACTACTGCAATGTTCGGGCGGAAGCGCTGGAGGCCTTGCATCAATCCCTTGAGCTTCGCGACGCCGTGAGCGCTCGGTTCGGACGACTGCTCGAATCGCACCACGACGTGCTCCACCCTTTCTTTCAGCAGTCGGGAGACCGTGTCGATAGTGATCGCACCCCCCACCCGCTCGAGATCCCCCAACTGTAGCCCCCCAGTCCCCCCCACCTCCGCACCGCCCTTTCTTCCCGGCGCATTCCGCGCTCGCGTAGAATCGCCCTCGGTGGAGTTCGGGCGCCTTTGG